>NZ_JBNPUM010000008.1:0-433513 GCF_051168175.1 Bradyrhizobium sp. HKCCYLRH2047 | reverse complement strand
GGGGCCACCCCAACTTGCCAAAAACCCACAACAGTTGAGCCTCGCAATATGCGGAAGCTGAACCGGACAGCCGTGGGTCAAGCCCGGCCATGACGAGCTGACGAGCGGGTGCCACGGACGAACGAGAGAGTGCGATGAGCGCTTCGCGCTCAGCCCTTCTTGCCGCCCTTGCCTTCGCTCTCGAGCGCCTTGCGCACCGCCTTGAACTCCTCGCGCGAGCCGGCGTCGACGCGCGGAAAATGCAGGTCCAGGCCATCCAGCGCGGCGACGATGGTCGAGCCGATGACGACACGGGCGAACCATTTGTGGTCGGCCGGAACGACATGCCACGGCGCATAGGGCGTCGAGGTGTGGCGCACGATGTCCTGATAGACCGCCTGGTAGCGATTCCACCTCGCGCGCTCGGTGACGTCGCCCATCGAGAACTTCCAGTTCTTCGCCGGCTCCTCCAGCCGGTCGAGAAAGCGCTCGCGCTGCTCCTCCTTGGAGATGTTGAGGAAGAACTTCAGGATCACGGTGCCGTTGCGCGTGAGGTAGCGCTCGAACGCGGAGATGTCCTCGAAGCGCTCGTGCCAGATGTTCTTGGTGACGAGCCTCGGCGGCAGCTTCTCCGCTTTCAGGATCTCCGGATGCACGCGCGTGACCAGGCATTCCTCGTAGTAGGAGCGGTTGAAGATGCCGATGCGGCCGCGCTCGGGGAGCGCGATGGCGCTGCGCCACATGAAGTCGTGGTCGAGCTCCTTGGAGGTCGGCTGCTTGAACGAGGTGACCTCGCAGCCCTGCGGATTGACGCCCTCGAAGATGCTCTTGATCGCGCTGTCCTTGCCGGAGGCGTCCATGCCCTGCAGCAGCACCAGCACCGACCAGCGGTCCTGCGCGTAGAGCTTCTCCTGGAAGTCGGCGAGCCGCTGGCGGTTCTGCTCGATGATCGCCTCGCCCTCTTCCTTGGCGAGGCCGCCCTTGACCTTGGTCTTGTGCGACTTGAGATGAAACTTGTGCCCGCCATCGATCCGGAACGGCGAGATGAAACCATCGAGCTCATCGGCCAGCGTGCGCGGTTTCTTGCTCATGAGGACGGCTCTCCGGGGCTGAATTGCGTTTCGAGGAAGGCGGTCACGAAGCGCGGCATCGCCGCAGTCAGATCATTCCTGCTTCGAACCAGCCGTATCGAGCAGAGTTCCGGCTCGTCCTGGGCCGCGAGGTTGGCCTCGATGCGGCGCTGCAGAGCCTCGCCCATGTCAGAGGCGTCGAGCACGCGCATCAGCGCGATCGACGCGCCGGTCACGACACAGTCCCAATGCGCCGCAGCCTGATAGTCCGATGGCGCGAGTCCCGTCTCCTCCTCGACCTCGCGCGCGACGTTGGCGGCGAGATCGAGCACGCCGTCGCTGACGTCGTCGAGATCCGGCGTGCCGGCGGGAAAGTACAGCCGGCCGGCATTGGCGGTATGCGCGCCCATCTCGCCGAGCACGAAGGCGCCATCCGCGGAGCGCAGCGCCCCCATGCCGAAGCCGTTGAAGGCGGTGCGATCCGGAAAGCCCCAGTCGCGCCACGCCAGCAGGCTGGCGAAATCGGTCTCGAAATAGCTCGCCGAAAAACGTCCATCCGCGATGCGCGGATTGCGCCCGAGCAGCACACGGCCGTTCCACAGGCCGGGCCTCGCGCGCCGGCATTCGGCGAAATGCGCCGCGATGTCGTCGCGGCGCTGGTTCGCGAACGGCCAGTCCCACGGCTCGACCTTGAGGTCGAGCGTGGTGACGCGCTGGATGACGACGTCCGTCATCCGCTATTTCGCGCCCTTCGCCTGCTCGACGAACTTGTTGGTGAACGTCTTGCTGACGTCGACATTGGCCTTGGCGACGTCGGGCGAGCCGGTCGAGAACACCGCGAGCACGGCGTCGGCGCCCTTCGGATCCATCTTGCCGGTCTGGGAGTACATCGGGATGGTGTTCTTGAGCGCCGCGAGATACAGCGCCTTGTCCTTGCCGACCAGCTCCTCCGGCATCTTCGCCATGATCTCCTCCGGCGTATGCGAATGGATCCAGCCCAGCGTCGCCACGATGGCGTTGGTCAGCGCCTGCGCCTCCTTATCGTGGCCGGCGATCCAGGCCGCCGTCGAGTACAGCGCGCCGCCGGGATATTCGCCGCCGAACACCTCCAGCGTGTCATGCTGGGTGCGGGTGTCGCTGAGGATCTTGAGGTCCGGATGCTTGCCCTGCAGCACGGTGACCGAGGGATCGAGCATGACGGCCGCGTCGATCTGGCCCTGCTCCATTGCCGCCACCGCGGTTGCGCCCAGGCCGACGCCGATCACGGCGGTGCCCGACGGATCGAGGCCGTTCTTCTTCAGCATGTACTTCAGGAAGAAGTCGGTCGAGGAGCCCGGCGCGCTGACGCCGACCTTCTTGCCGGCGAGATCCTTGATCGAGCTGATCTCCTTGTTGTGCGACGGCGCCACCACCAGCACGAGGCCGGGATAGCGGTCGTAGACCACGAAGGACTGCATCTCCTGCTTCTTGGCCGCGAGATTGACGCAGTGATCGAAATAGCCGGAGACGACGTCGGCGCTGCCGCCGAGCACCGCCTTCAGCGCATCCGAGCCGCCCTTGAGGTCGACCAGCTCGACGTCGAGCCCGGCCTTCTCGTATTCGCCGAGCTGCTTGGCCAGCACGGTCGGCAGATAGCACAGGCAGGCACCGCCGCCGATTGCGATGGTGACCTTGGTGGCCGCGGTGGCGAGACCGGTGCTCAGCGTCAGCGCCAGCAGCGCGCCGGTGACCCGGCTCAACATCTTGTTCATGTGTTTCCTCCGTTCTGTCGTTGGTCAGATTAGGCGTGTTGATGTGGCTTTAGAAAGCTGCGCCACCCACCGCCGTCGTCCCGGCGAACGCCGGGACCCATAACCCCAGGGAGTGGTTTGGGGCACACGGGACGACCCGTCTTTTCCAACCGCGATATCACGCGGTATGGGTCCCGGCGTTCGCCGGGACGACGGCGGAGGATGTGGGAGCACGGCGGCACTCACCGTCCATCCGCCGCGTCAGGCCGCCACACCAGGAGCCGCCGCTCCACCAGCGTGACGCAGATGTCGATCAGGATGACGAACGCCGACAGCACGAACATGCCGGCGAACACGCCGGCGACGTCGAAGATGCCTTCGGCCTGCTGGATCAGATAGCCGAGGCCGGCGGCCGAGCCGAGATATTCGCCGACGACAGCGCCGACGACGGCGAAGCCCACCGAGGTGTGCAGCGACGAGAACATCCAGGACAGCGCCGACGGCCAATAGACGTGGCGCATCAACTGCCGCTCGCTCATGCCGAGCATGCGGGCATTGTCGCGCACCACGGTCGAGACCTCCTTCACGCCCTGATAGACGTTGAAGAACACGATGAAGAAGACGAGCGTCACGCCGAGCGCGACCTTGGACCAGATGCCGAGCCCCAGCCACAGCGTGAAGATCGGCGCCAGCACCACGCGCGGCAGCGCGTTGGCCATCTTGACGTAGGGGTCGAACACGGCGGCGACCAGCGGCTTGCGCGCGAACCAGAAGCCGACCAGCACGCCGCCGAGCGAGCCGATCGCGAACGCCAGGATCGACTCCCACAGGGTGATCGCGAGGTGCTTCCAGATCGCGCCGGTCGAGAACCACTTGACGACCTGGGCAAACACGTCGACCGGATTGGAGAAGAAGAACGGCGGCAGCCAGATGCGCCCGAACACCGGCACGGTGGCAAAGAACTGCCACAGCGCAATCGCGACGATGGCGACCAGCAGCTGCAGCGCGAGCAGACCGAGACGCGACATTCAGGCGGCCTCGCTGTACGAGACGGACGCCGTGTCTAAGCCACACGCACCGCTCCGCTCCCTCCCCCCTTGTGGGGGAGGGCTGGGGAGGGGGGTACTCCAACCAACAGTGTTTCCGAGGCCCCCCCCTCCCCGACCCTCCCCCACAAGGGGGGAGGGAGTGCACTGTCCAAGTGGAAACATCGAGGCTCTCATGATCGAACGAGTCACTGCTCCCATCACACCGCCTCCGCCTGCTTGTAGGTCTTCTCGACCTCCGCCTTCAGCGTCTGCCAGATCTCGCGATGCAGCTCGTGGAACTCGTGCTTCATGCGCACCTCGAAGATGTCGCGCGGACGCGGCAGGGTCACGCGCCAGTCGCCGATGATGCGCGAGGCCGGGCCGGCCGACATGATGACGACGCGGTCGGCGAGCGCGATCGCCTCCTCGAGATCGTGAGTGACGAACAGCACCGCCTTGCGGTCGGCATTCCAGAGATCGAGCAGCAAATTGCCCATGATCTGCCGCGTCTGCGCGTCGAGCGGCCCGAACGGCTCGTCCATCAGGATGATGCGGGGATTGCGGATCAGCACCTGGGCGAGCCCGACGCGCTTGCGCTGGCCGCCCGACAGCATGTGCGGATAGCGGTTGCCGAAGGCGCCGAGGCCGACCGAGGTCAGCCATTGCTGCGCCTTGGCGGCCGCATCCTTCGACGGCGTGCCCGCGACCTCGAGCCCGATCGCGACGTTCTCCAGCGCGGTCTTCCATGGGAACAACGCATCGGCCTGGAACAGGTAGCCGGCGTCGCGATTGAGGCCGGCCAGCGGCTGGCCGAAGATCCGCACCTGGCCGGCGGCCGGCTTCAGCAGTCCCGCCGCCACGTTGAGAAGGGTGGATTTGCCGCAGCCGGTCGGCCCGACGATGGCGACGAACTCGCCGTCGGCGACGGCCAGATCCGCCGTCTCGACGGCGGTGTAGGTGCGTCCGCCGGCGAGACGGAATGCCACCGTCGTTCGCTCCAGCGCGACCGCGGCGGCCGTGGGCATCGTCACGTCCAAGTTCCTCCCCGGAGAATGGCCGGGACGGCTTAGCCGCTTGCGCGGCGAAGTTCAACGCGCGGCCCGGACGTGCTAGGTCATCTGACTGAGCCCAAGGCCAACACCTCCGCCAACACCTCGGCCAACCGTTCCGCAAGGCCGCATGCCGCGCACGCCGTTCATCGTCTACGCCAACGTCCGCAAGGGCTTTCCTGGTCCGTCGGTCGCCGTGACCGCGGTCGACGGCGTATCGATGGAGGTCGCCGAGGGTGAGTTCCTGGCGATCGTGGGCGGCTCCGGCTCGGGCAAGACCACGCTGCTGCGGCTGACCAACCGCCTGATCGAGCTGGACGGCGGCGCGATCCGGATTGCCGGTGAGGATATCGCCGGCCTCGATCCTGTCAGCCTGCGTCGCCGGATTAGCACCGTGTTCCAGAACGGGGCGCTGTTTCCGCACATGACGGTTGCCGCCAACATCGGCATCACCCCCAGGCTGCTGGCGACCCCGCCGGCCGAGATCGCCACGCGCGTCGGCGAGCTGCTCGACCTCGTGCGGCTCGACCGCAAGGCGCATCGCGACCGGCTGCCGCACGAGCTCTCGGGCGGCCAGCGCCAGCGCGTCGGCGTCGCCCGCGCGCTCGCGGCGCGGCCGAAGATCGTGCTGATGGACGAGCCGTTCGGCGCGCTCGATCCGCTGACGCGTGATGCGCTCGGCAGCGACTACCGCGCCCTGCATGAGCAGTTCGCGCTGACCACGATCATGATCACGCACGACATCACCGAGGCCCTGCTGCTCGCCGACCGCATCGCAGTGATGCGCGGCGGACGCCTGATCGAGATCGGCACGCCGGCCGAGCTCGCGGCCAGCCGCGACCCCTATGTGACGGAGCTGATGACGACGCCGCGCCGGCAGGCGGCGCGGCTGGCCGCGCTGCTGCCCGAAAGCGGCGCAGCATGAGCGCCCTGTCCGATCCACGCTTCACCGAGGCGCTGTCGCATCTCCCTGACTATCTCGGCAGCCATCTGCGCGTGAGCCTCGCCGCGCTGGCGCTCGGCCTCGCCGTGAGCTTTCCGCTGGCGCTGCTCGCGCGCAATCGCCCTGCCCTGCGCAATCTGCTGCTCGGCGTCGCCAGCGTGGTGCAGACGGTGCCGGGACTGGCGCTGCTGGCGCTGTTCTATCCGCTGCTGCTGGCGCTGACGGCACTCACCTTGCGCTGGTTCGGGCTCTCGTTCTCGGCCTTCGGCTTCCTGCCCGCGGTGCTGGCGCTGGCGCTGTATTCGATGCTGCCGGTGCTGCGCAACACCATCACCGGGCTGAACGGCGTCGACGCAAGCCTGATCGAGGCCGCCAAAGGCGTCGGCATGACCGAGCGCCAGGCGCTGACGATGGTGGAGCTGCCGCTGGCGCTGCCGGTGATCATGGCCGGCATCCGCACCGCCGCGGTGTGGGTGATCGGCACCGCGACCTTGTCGACGCCGATCGGCCAGACCTCGCTCGGCAACTACATCTTTGCCGGATTGCAGACCCAGAACTGGGTGTTGGTCGTGTTCGGCTGCGTCGCCGCCGCCGTGCTGGCGCTTGCCATCGATCAGTTGCTGGCGCTGATCGAGGATGGCCTGCGCAGGCGCAGCCGTGCCCGTGTCGGGCTTGGCACCGCAACCATCGCGCTCATGGTCGGCGCGAGTCTCCTGCCCTCGCTGGCCGGCGGCTCGGCAGGCTACGTGATCGGCGCCAAGACCTTTACCGAGCAATATGTGCTGTCGGCCTTGATCAGCGAGCGGCTGCAGGCATCCGGCCTCTCGGCGACGACGCGCGCCGGGCTTGGCTCCAGCGTGATCTACGAGGCGCTGAAGAACGGCGACATCGACGCCTATGTCGACTATTCCGGCACGCTGTGGGCCAACCAGTTTCACCACAAGGAGCCGTTGCCGCGCGCTGCGCTGCTCGGTGCACTGAAGCAGGATCTCGCCAAGGACAAGGTGAGCCTGCTCGGCGAGCTCGGCTTCGAGAACGCCTACGCGCTGGTGATGCCGCGCAAGACGGCCGAGGCGCTCGGCATCCGCTCGATCGCCGACCTCGCGCGTCACACCAGCGACATGTCGATCGCCGGCGACTACGAGTTCTTCTCGCGCCCGGAATGGGCGGCCTTGCGCGACGCCTATGGCCTCGCCTTCCGCGCCCAGCGCCAGATGCAGCCCGACTTCATGTATGCCGCGGCCGCCTCCGGCGAGGTCGACGTCATCGCCGGCTACACCAGCGACGGCCTGATCGCGAAATACGATCTCGTCGTGCTCGACGACCCCAAGCAGGCGATCCCGCCTTACGACGCGATCCTGCTGCTGTCGCCGAAGCGTGCCCAGGACCGCGCGTTGCAGGATGCGTTACGACCGCTGCTCGGCCGCATCGACATCGCGACGATGCAGCAGGCCAATCTGCGCGCCTCGGGCAGCGACGCGGAGTCCTCGCCGCAGGCGGTGGCGCGCTGGCTGTGGGCGAAGATCGGGAAGTAGATCATCCGCTTTCCGAGTTCTGCCTGATCGCTCCCGACGTCACGACTGCTTGTCCGGCCAATTCAATCGCAATCATCTCGCGCGCGCGAGCCCGATAAGGGCTCTTGCAGAGCGAACGAACGTGTTCGAGCCACAACGCCCCGGGGACCGCGCATATCATCAGTTAAACTTATAAGATTGACTTCATAACTGACCTGCCATAGCCTTGCGGCATGAGCCGACAGTCACCCCGGAAGGTCCCCCCGCCCGCTACCCATGCCCTGGCTGGCGAGCTGCGGGCGGTCGCCGGCAAGCTGAAGCGCCGGCTGCGCGAGCAGGCTGACGCGGGCGATCTGCCGCCGTCTCAGGTATCGGTGCTGCTTCGCCTCGAAAAAGACGGGCCCACGACGGCCTCGCATCTCGCGCGGATCGAGGGGATGCGGCCGCAATCGATGGGGCCAATCATTGCAGCGCTGGAAAGCGCCGGCCTGGTGCGCGGATCGCCGGACCCGGGGGACGGCCGGCAGACCATCCTTTCGCTGACAGAGGCATGCCGCGTCCGGATCGACGAAGGACGCGCCGCGCGGCAGGACTGGCTGTCGCGCACCATCGCGGCGCGGCTCTCGCCAGCGGAGCAGCAGCAACTCGCTTCAGCCATCGTGCTGCTCAGGCGCCTGGTCGACGACTGACGCGTGACGGCCGCGCGCAAACGCGCGCCGCGTGCAAGAGGAGATCATCAATGGCGCTCACGCAGCTCGATCTGCATACCGCGCTCATCGTTGTCGATCTGCAGAAAGGCATCGTCGGCGCATCCTTGCTGCATCCGATCGGCGGGGTCATCGCATGCGCTTCCGCCTTGGCGGAACGTTTCCGCGCGCTCAGGCTTCCGGTCGTGCTGGTCAATGTCGCCGGCACCGCCCCGGGACGGACCGAGCGGCCGCCACGTCTCACCGCGCCGTTCCCTGCGGACTGGGCCGATCTCATCCCCGAGCTGAACCGGCAACCGCACGACATCGTGGTGACCAAGCGGACCTGGGGCGCCTTCGCCAGCACCGATCTGGAGACACGATTGAAGGCGCGCGACGTGACGCAGGTGGTCGTTGCCGGCGTGGCCACCGGCACCGGCGTCGAGTCCACGGCGCGGCAAGCGTATGAGCAGGGCTTCAACGTCACGCTCGCCGTCGACGCCATGACCGACACGCGCCCCGAGGCGCACCAGTACAGCCTCACCCATGTCTTTCCGCGACTGGGCGAAACCGGCACGTCTGCGGACATCATCCGACTGCTCGACGCGAGGACCCCCCTGACATGACCTGGCTTGATCTCTTTTCCTATTTCTTCGGCGGCGCCTTCCTGGCCAACGCCGTTCCGCATGTCGTGGCCGGCCTGATGGGTCAGCCGTTCCAGAGCCCGTTCGCGAAACCTTCGGGACGCGGCCTCTCCTCGTCGACGGTGAACGTGCTCTGGGGCCTGTTCAACGTCGCCGTCGGCTATCTGCTGGTCTGCCGCGTCGGCGATTTCGAACTGAGAAACACAAGCGATGTCGTGGCTCTCGGCCTCGGCTCGCTCGCCATCGGCCTGATGCTCGCGCGACACTTCGGCGCGCTCCATGGTGGCGATCTGCGGAAGCGATCATGACGGGCAAGGCGCCGGGCATGTTCCGGTCGCTGCACAAGTTCAACTACCGGGTCTGGGCGGCCGGCGCGCTCGTCTCCAATATCGGCACCTGGATGCAACGCACCGCCCAGACTTGGCTGGTGCTGATCCAGCTCACCTCGCATAACGCGTCCGCCGTCGGCACGGTGATGGCGCTGCAGTACGGGCCGCAGCTCCTGCTGTTACCTCTGACCGGCTACGTGGCCGACCATTTCAATCAGCGACGGGTCTTGATCGCCACCCAGGCGACGATGGGAGCGTTCGCGCTCATCCTCGGCCTTCTCACCGTGACCGGCGTCGTCCAGCTCTGGCAAGTCGACGTGTTCGCATTCCTGTTCGGCTGCGCGGCAGCCTTCGACGCTCCGGTGCGCCAGACGTTCGTCGCCGAGTTGGTCGGGAACGACGATTTGCCCAACGCGATCGCGCTCAACTCGACATCGTTCAACGCCGCGCGGATGATCGGCCCGGCAATCGCCGGCATGGTGATCGCCGCGTTCGGCACCGGCTGGGCCTTCCTGATCAACGGCGCGTCGTTCATGGCCGTGCTGGCGTCGTTGAACCTGCTCCGCATCGCCGATCTGCGTCCGAACCCGCGGGCGCAGCACGCCAAGGGAAACGTCCTGGCGAGCGTCACCGCCGGCTTTCACTACGCATGGTCCCACCCGGAGCTCCGGGCCACTTTGATCATGCTCGCCCTGATCGGAACGTTCGGGCTCAACTTCCAGATCTTCGTCTCGACGATGGCGATCAAGGTCTTTCACAGCGATGCACGCGGCTACGGCCTGCTGTCCTCGGTCATGGCCGTCGGCACGGTTGCCGGCGCCCTGTTCAACGCCAGCCGGCGCAGGCCGAGATTTGGCGCGCTGCTCGCAGGCAGCGGCCTGTTCGGACTAGGCTGCACGCTGGCCGCGCTCGCCCCGACCATCTGGCTGTTCGGCGCCGCGCTCGTCGTCATCGGCGTCGCGGCGCTCATGTTCACCAACACCACCAACAGCCTGATGCAGCTTGCGACCGAGCCCTCCATGCGCGGCCGGGTGATGGCGCTGCGCGTCGGCGTCGCACTCGGCGGCACGCCGATCGGCGCGCCGATCGTGGGCTGGGTGGCCGACAGCCTCGGCCCGCGCTGGGCACTCGGCGTCGGCGCGGCGTCAGGTCTCGCTGCCGCGCTCGTTGCCATCGCAGCGATGCGAACGCCGCATCGAACGTGATCTCACATCCCCGGCTCGATCGGCTTCTCGACCGCGCCGCCGCTCTCGGCCCAATCCTTGAACGCGCCGACATTGAAGACCTTGTCGTAGCCGAGGTCCTTCAGCGTCTTCCCTGCCAGCGCCGAGCGGCCGCCGGAGGCGCAATACAGAATGACGCTCTTGTCCTTGCTGAAATTCTTGTCGTGATAGGGCGAGTCCGGATCGGCGCGGAATTCGAGCATGCCGCGCGAGACGTGATGCGCGCCTTCGATCTTGCCGCTCTTCTCGACCTCCGGCGCATCGCGCACGTCGAGCACCAGCGTGTTGCCCTTGGCGATCATCGCCTGCGCCTCGGCCGGCGTGATCTTCGGCACCGCGGCGTTGGCGGCTTCCAGCATCTGCTTGACTGAGGTCGACATCGATTTCCTCCCGGACGTTGACGAGACAGCGGTAGCGGTCCGCCGGCCGGTTCACAACCCTCGATCAGGGGACCGGCGCGGGGCGCAGCAAAGGAAACTGCGCTCGCCCGCAATGTCCACATAGTGGACGATTATGCATCAAAATAACAAGCATATGGACTCTACGGCTATCATCGGTCATTCTTCGACCATGTCCGCTTCCCGCTCCCTCCCGATCAACCGCGACCGCGCTGTCGAAACCATGCTGGCGGACAGCGCCAGCGATGCCGCCTTTGCCACAACCCTGGCCAAGGGCCTGTTCGTGCTGGAGGCGTTCGGGACCGGATCGGCGGTGCTCGGCAACATGGACATCTCGGTCCGGACCGGGATTCCGCGGCCGACCGTGGCCCGGCTGACCCACACCCTCACCGAGCTCGGCTATCTCTCGTTCGATCAGGCGCTCGCGAAGTATCGCCTCGGCATCCGCGCGTTGCGGATGGCGCATCCGCTGCTCGCCGACATGCCGTTCCGGCAGATCGCGCGGCCGCTGATGCAGGATCTCGCCGCGAGCGTCCGCGGCACCGTGTCGATCGGCCTGCTCGACGGCAGCGCCGTGGTCTATGTCGAGACCGCGCGCTCCGGCGACGTCGGCCCCCATGTACCGGACATCGGCATGCCGATCTCGGTGGTCGCGACCGCGATGGGGCGCGCCGCGTCGGCGATCCTTCCGCCCGGAGCGGCCGCGCGTTTCGACGCGCAGCTCGCCGCCGGCGACGCCGAACAATGGAGCAATTTTTCCGCACTCTATTTCGGCGGCATCACGCAATGTGCCGATCGCGGGTTCTGCACCTGCATCGGCGAATACATGCCCGCGATTCACGCCGTCGCCGCGCCGCTGCATTACGCGGCCAGCTCCGGCCGCGCCTTCGCGATCAATTGCGGCATTCCCGCCTTCCGGCTGCAGCCGGGCCAGCTCGAGGCCGAGATCGGCCCGCGCATCACGGCGCTCGCCGCCAGCATCCGGGCGCTCATCAACGAAGCCGAGCCCGAGATCATCAGGCGCGCGCCGGAGCCGGCGCTTGCGGCCGAAGCCGGCTGAGACAGGTGCATCACGACATGGCCGGGCCACTCCAGGGTTTGCGCGTTCTCGACATCGCCACGATCATCGCGGCGCCGTTCGCGGCCACGCTGCTCGCCGATTACGGCGCCGACGTCCTGAAGATCGAGATGCCGGGCCAAGGCGACGGTGTCCGCACCTTTCCGCCGTTCAAGGACGGCAAGCCGCTGTGGTGGAAGACCGCCAATCGCAACAAGAGCTTCGCGACGCTCGATTTGCGCACGCCCGACGGGCTCGCGCTGTTCAAGCGGCTGCTGCCGCGCTTCGACGTGTTGATCGAGAACTTCCGCCCCGGCACGCTCGATCGCTGGGGGCTGACGAAAGAGGTGCTGTGGTCGATCCAGCCGCGCCTCGTCATCCTGCGCGCCACCGCGTTCGGGCAGGACGGGCCGTACAAGGACCGTCCGGGCTTTGCCCGCATCTTCGAGGCAATGGGCGGGCTCACCTACATCACCGGCGAGGCCGAGGGCGAGCCGACCCATCCGGGCTATCCGATCGGCGATGCCATCGGCGGCACCTTCGGCGCACTCGGCGTGCTCGCGGCGTTGTGGAAGCGGGCGCGCGATCCCGAGGCGCCGGGCGAGGAGATCGATCTGGCGCTGACCGAGGCTGTCTTCCGCTTGCTCGACGTGTTGCCCGTCGAGCACGACCAGCTCGGCTTCAGCCGCAGCCGGATCGGCAATGCCAACGGCTACTCGGCGCCGGCCGCAGTCTATCGCACCCGCGACGATCGCTGGGTGACGCTCGCCGGCTCGACCAACGCGCTCTACGCCGCCAATTGTCGCGCGATCGATCGTCCTGACCTGATCGAGGATCCGCGCTTCGCGAACAATGCCTCGCGGGTGAAGCATTCGGCCGAGCTCAACGCGATCTTTGCCGCCTGGTGCGCCGCGCATGACCTCGATGATGTCGTCGCGCGCTTCACCGCGGCCAAGGGAACGATCGCGCCGATCTACGCGATCGACCAGATCGCGGCCGATCCGCAGGCGATCGCGCGCGAGATGATCACGCGCGTGCCCGACCGCGATTTCGGCTCGGTGGCAATGTCGAACGTCGTACCGCGCTTTGGCAACGATCCCGCGGCGCTGCGCCATGCCGCGGGCGACGTCGGCCAGGACAACCTGGAGATCTATCAGGGCTGGCTTGGACTGTCAGACCAGGAGATGGACGATCTCGCGCGCAGGAAGGTGATCTGACGCGGCGCGAGCAGATACGACCAGGCGCAGCGAAGAACGCGCCGGAGCAGCCCGGACAAGGGATGCAGCAGACAGGGAGATGCGCGATGAGACCGTTGACGATGACGCGCCGTGGCCTGCTCGGTGCCGGGGCCGCGCTGGCCCTGGGCCGCAGCCATCCCGCACGCGCCGAGGGCGAGTGGCCGACCCGCATGGTGCGGCTGATCTGTCCCTATGGCGCCGGAGGCGCCAGCGACATCTCACTGCGCCTTCTGGCGACGGAGTTCGAACATCACCTCGGTCAGCAGTTCATCATCGAGAACAAGCCGGGCGCCGGCAGCCGCATCGCCAACGACGTCGTCGCCCGCGCCGCACCCGACGGCTACACCCTGCTCTACGCCGCTGCGCCCTACGTCACCGCCGAAGCGCTGTTCGGCAAGCTGACCTACGACCCGATCAAGGATCTGCGCCCCGTCGCCGGCACCGTCGTCGCGCCGATCTTCCTGATGATCAGCGCCAACGCGCCGTACAAGACGCTGGCCGAGCTGATCGCCTACGGCAAGTCCAAGCCCGAAGGCCTGACCTTCGCCTCGCCGGGCGCCGGCTCGCAGCCGCATCTCGCCGCCGAGCTGCTGTTCCGCGACGCCAAGGTGACCGGCCTCAACATTCCCTTCCGCGGTGACTCGATGGCCTACACCGAGCTGCTCGCCGGCCGCGTCGACGCGACGCTGACCGCGATCAGCACGGCGCTGCCCTATATCCAGGCCGGCCAGTTTCGCGTGCTCGGCGTCGCCGCCACCGAGCCGAGCGCGATCTATCCGCAGGCGCCGACGCTGCGCGAGCAGGGCCTGCCGAACGTGGTCGCGTCGGGCTGGTACGGCTTCATGGCGCCGGGCGCGACGCCGCAAGCCATCGTCGACCGGCTGTCGCGCGAGATCATCGCCGATCTCGCCGCTCCCGAGGTGAAGCAGAAGCTGTTCGCACAAGGGCTCGACGTGCAGCCGCGCGACCCCACGGCGTTCGGCCAGTTCATCGCCGACGAAACCAAAAAATGGAGCGCGGTCATCCGCGACGCCGCCATCAAGGCCGAATGAGCTTCACAAAAAATGATCAGGGAGTGGATGTGATGAGGATTGGGACCACCGCGCTGGCCGCGCTTGCTCTGCTGTCGCTCGCCGCGACGGCTTCGGCGGCCGAGAAGAAGTACGACACCGGGGCCAGCGACAGCGAGATCAAGGTCGGCCAGACCGTGCCGCTGAGCGGCCCGGCCTCGGCCTATGCCACGATCGGCAAGGCGCAGGCCGCCTATATGAAGATGATCAACGACCAGGGCGGCGTGAACGGCCGCAAGATCAACCTGATCCAGTATGACGACGCCTACTCGCCGCCGAAGACGGTCGAGCAGGTGCGCAAGCTGGTCGAGAGCGACGAGGTGCTCCTGACGTTCCAGATCATCGGCACCGCGCCGAACGTCGCCGTGCAGAAATATCTCAACTCGAAGAAGGTGCCGCAACTGTTCGCGGCCACCGGCGCCTCGCGCTTCACCGATCCCAAGAACTTTCCTTGGACGATGGGCTTCAACCCGAGCTACGTCGTCGAAGGCCGCATCTACGGCCAGTACATTCTCAAGACCCATCCCGACGCCAAGATCGGCGTGCTCTACCAGAACGACGATCTCGGCCGCGACTATCTCGCCGGCCTCAAGGCCGGGCTGGGCGACAAGGCCGCCAAGATGATCGTGGCCGAATCGTCCTACGAGATCACCGAGCCGACGATCGATTCGCACATCCTGAAGCTGAAGGACGCCGGCGCCGATCTGCTGTTCAGCGCCTCCACGCCGAAGCAGGCGGCGCAGGCCATCAAGAAGGTCGCCGAGCTCGGCTGGAAGCCGGTCCACATCGTCGACATCAATGCCAATTCGCTGGGCGCCACCCTGAAGCCCGCCGGGCTCGAGAATGCCAAGGGCCTGATCAGCGTCGGCTACGTCAAGGACCCGCTCGAGGAGGGCTTCAAGAACGACCCCGGCGTGCAGCGCTATCTCGCCTTCATGGAGAAATACTATCCCGACGGCGACAAGGGCTCGAACTTCAACGTCTATGGCTACATCACCGCCGAGCTCCTGGTCCAGGTGCTGAAGCAGTGCGGCGACGAGCTGACGCGGGAGAACGTGCTGAAGCAGGCCACCCATCTCGACCATGTCGAGCTCGGCATGCTGCTGCCGGGCATCAGCATCACGACCTCGCCGACCGATTATCGCGTCAACAAGCAGTTGCAGATGATCCAGTTCGACGGCGCCCACTGGCAGAACATCGGCGGCATCGTCACCGACGCGGCCGCGGATTAGCAGCGGCGGCTGCGCCCCAGACCGGCCGACCTTGGCGTCGGCCGGTCACAGCCCGCGGATCAGCTCGGCGTCGATCAGCATGCGGTTGAAGCGGCGCGCCTCGGCGCCGTCGCCGCAGGCATAGAACACGCCCTTGCAGCGGAGCATGATCTCCTTCTGCTCGGCAAAGGACGGATCGAGCGGAATTCCGGCGGCCTCGAGCGTGACCAGCGGCAGATAGGCGGCGTCGATCCGGTCCATCACGACCGCGCTCTGGCGCGGCTCGAAATTGACGGCATCGATCGCGTAATACGTCCGATAATAGCGCGGATCGTAGCTTTCGAGCTTCTCGCCGATGCCGGCCTCGTCGAGCTTGGGATCGAGAATGTGCGGCGAGAACTCCGGCTGGTGATCGCCATAGCGGACGATCAGGAACGGCTGGTCGCCGAACCTCTTCTTCAGGCTCGCAAGAAAGCGCTGATAGTCCGCTGCGCTCATCATCTGCCGGCGCAGATATTCGTCGATCGAAGGCAGATTGCCGGGCGCACGCCAGGACGGCGTCAAATCGGGCCGGAACGTCGTCTCCCACGGGAAATGGTTGGCGGCGAGATAGACGAACATGAACAGCGGCTTGCCGCGCGGCCGGTGCTGCATCAGGTCGAGCGCGGCGTCGTAGAAGAAGCCGTCGGGCTCGACGCCCTTGGCGCCGAGATCGCGCGCGTCGAGGAAACGATCGACACCGACAGTGGTCTGAAAGCTGCGCGCGCTCATGAAGGCGCCCTGCGCGGGATACAGCGACACCGTGTCGTAGCCGCAATTGCGCAGCGCCAGCGGCAGGCCGCGCTCGACCCGGCCGGACGCAATCCGCGTCACGAAATAGGCGAAACGGCCGAACGAGCGCGACGACAGGCCGGCGAGCACGTTGTACTCGGTGAACCAGCTCGGGCCGCCATTGCTCTCGGCCATGAACTGCCGCGCCTTGCCGTCGAACGACTTGAAGTGGCTGCCATAGCCATCGGGCACCTTGATGCCCTCAGCCGAGCGGATGTCGAAACTGGATTCGTCGTGGATCAGCACGATGTTCGGCCGGCGCGCGGCCGGATGACAGGAATCCGGGACGAAGGCAGCCAGACTTCGATCAGCCGTGGCGTCGGATTCCATGAAGCCGTTGGCGAGGAAGTCGGACACCGCCGTGACGCCGGAGCGCGCGAATTTCGACAGATAGCCGTCGTCATAGTAGCCGCGCCAGGCCTCGTCGCGCCAGTTGAGCGAATACAGCGTCAGCGCCGCGAGGCAGGCGAGCTTGCCGGCGAGCGCCGGCAACCGGGCGACGCGGAACGGGTCGGCCCACCACAACAGGCCCATCAACGGCAGCACCACGGCCGCCGCCACCAGCACCGACAACTTCAGATTCGGAAAGATCGTGAACAGGAATGCCGCGCTGTCGTGGTCGATCAGCATCACGTCGACGAAGTTCGCGGTCATCTGGACCACGGCGTGCTTGAGCTGCGACAGCAGCACCAGCACCACGACCATGGTCAGCGCCAGCGCGCCCGACACCGCGGGCCGCCGCAGCAGCACCAGCCAGAAGCCGTTCAGGATGCCCCAGGCCAGCACGAAGCCGAGCCGCGAGCCGAAATCGGTCTCGGTGTGCAGCATCAGAGCGAGCGCCGCCACATGCGGCGCGGCGACGGCGGACAGCCGGACGGCGGCAGAGCGTGTTGCGCTCGCCGCGGCGAGCGTGGTGATCGGTTGGTCGTTCGGGGTCAGTGACATCAGCCGGTCGAAAGCAGGCGCCCTTCGCCGGCGCATGCCGACAGATCAAGGAAGCCGATCCTGTCATTCGACCGTAATGAAATCGTCACAAATCACAACAGCCCGGATTTGCACGGAGCCGCGCGCCGATCGTCCGGCATGGCGGACCGGCGCAGCTCCCGGCGACGGCTCCGGGACCGGAGCGATGGCCGGGCCGCGATCAGTGCTCCGAGCCGGTCTCGAGCAGCCGCTCGCGCACCAGACGCACCGCGCCGCGACTCCAGGAATAATTGGCGCCGAGGCGCAGCCCGCTGTCGCCGGCGACGACGAGTGCGCCACTGTCGGCCTGGCGGACGCGAAAACCGATGATGTATTCGGTGCGGCCGATCCGCCTGACGATGCCGAGCAGCGACTGCTGGGCGCCGACCGCGCGCGCCACTCGCGCCTCGCAATCGTCGCACTCACGCACCGGCTGCCCCGGCTTGATCTCGCCGGCGGCGTCCACGAGGCGATAACGCCCGGACTGCGCCAGCAGCTGCCGCACCGCGTCGGTCGCCTCCTGCAGCCCCTTCTGGTCGGACTCCGTCGCGCCGAGCGCAGCGCCTGCGCTGGTGTCGTCGAGCTCGAATGGCAAGAGCGCCAGCCGGATCGGCTCCGGCGGCGCCAGCGCGTCACGGACCTGGCGCGAGACGAACATCTCGGCGCGCTGCCAGGCCTCGTCGCTGTCGCCGCGGAAGGTGAAGACCTTGTCGAACAGCACCCGATGGGACGTGACGTCGATGGCCGACGCCCGCGCCCACTGCACCAGGGTCGAGAGCTTCTGGACACCACCGGTGACCACGACGGTGGCGCCGGCCGCGGCCGCCATCTGCAACCGTGCCTCCGGCGACGCATCGGTCGGACAGGACGGAGCGCAGGACGGGCTGACCGGACGCAGCCGCGCATCCGCGGCGACATCGCGGCGGAGCGCGGCGATGAACGCATCCAGCCGCCGCTGATGCGCCGCGGTCTGATCGACCGGCTCGCCGGACGTGTCGAGATAGCTGAAATCATCGACCAGCACGGCCGGGACATCACCAGAGGCGGCGCGGACCGGGCCGGCCGCGAGAGCAAGCGCGAAAACGAGGCAACGGACGAGGCGGCGGTTCGACATGAGATTCCCCTGCAACGATGTCTGGCGCTCCGAAGCTAGATGCCGGCGCGGCATGGCTGCAGCGGCGAGGATCCCGGCGAGGCACGGGAAAATTTCACGACCGCATTGTCCACCGGGCCGCGGCGCTTTTGGCCCGGGCGGTTCTGCCGTTAAATGCCGGCGGGCTGGGCTGCCATGGACGCGCCGAAGATGTGGAGCCGCTACGACCTCAAATACCGCCTGACGCTGCGCATCGCGGCGGTCTCGGCGCTCTGCTTCGCGGCGATCTGCGCCTATGTGCTGTTCGACACCGACCGCTCGGCGCATGCGCGCAACGCGCGGATCGCCGAGATCACGGCCCGGACGCTGCAACTGCAGCAGAGCAAGATGCATTGGGTCAACAGCCCGCCGGCCGGCTTTCCCGACCTCGACGCGGTCGCGGCCGCGGCGATGGGACCGGGGCTGTGCATCGCCTATCGCGGCGTCGACGGCGTGATCGTGCAGCGGATCTGCGGCGGCGCGGACGCGCAGGCGGACGATCCGCCCCGCGCCTTCGCGATGCCGTATCGGCGGCTGTTCGAGCCGGGCCGGGAAGCGGCACGGCCGGTCAGGTTTCGCGGCGAGAGGACCGGCGATGCGGTCGTCTGGATCGATGCCGGCGTCATGACCGCGGACGCCTGGCGCGAGCTCGGCCGGCTGCTGCCGGTACTCGGGACGGCGCTGCTGCTGCTGTGCGTGCTGGCCTACGCCGCATTGGCCCGCGCGCTGCGCCCGACCCGGCTGATCCGCGCCGGGCTGGAGCGGATCGCCGCCAACGATCTGTCGGCGCGGCTGCCACCGTTCGACCTCGCCGAGCTCTCGGCGATCCGCGATGCCTTCAATCAGCTCGCCGAGGGGCTGGAGACGGCGCTGGCGCAGCGCGGCGAATTGACCCGGCGCCTGATTGCCCTGGAAGACGACGAACGCCGCCACCTCGCCCGCGAGCTGCATGACGAATTCGGCCAGTCGCTGGCGGCGATCCGGGCGCTCGCAGCGTCGATCCGTCACAGCGCGGCGCAGGATTGCCCCGCTCTGGTCGGCGAATGCGACGGCATCGCGCGCATCGCGAGCGACATGATGGAGCAGTTGCGCGGCGCGCTGATGCGGCTGCGTCCGCCTGATGTCGACGAGCTCGGCCTCGCCGGCAGCCTCGAAGGCCTCGTGGCCGGCTGGAACCGGCGGCAGCACGGCCGCACCGTGTTCGAGATCAGCCTGTCGGGCGACGTCGACCGGCTGCCCGGCATCGTCGCCAGCAACGTCTACCGCATCGCGCAGGAGGCGCTCACCAACGCCGTCAAGCACGCCGGCGCGACGCGCGTGCGATTGCAGTTGACGCTTCAGGACGGGCCGGCCCAGTCGGCGCCCGAGAGCACGACCGTGCTCACCGTCGAAGATGACGGTCCTGCCGGCGATGCGCCCGACAAGCCGGGCATGGGCCTGCTCGGCATGCGCGAGCGCGTCGCCTCCATGGGGGGCCAGATGAGTTTTGCGGCCACGTCCGGCGGCGCGCGCCTCCGCGTCGAGATTCCGCTCCCGGCCCTGCCCGGCCTCTCGCCTGCGCAGCCGGAAACGGCCTACGCGGCATGACGACGCCCGCCGGCACCATCCTGCTGGTCGACGACCATGCCGTGGTCCGCGAGGGCTACAGGTCGATGCTGCAGAAGCAGCCGGGGCTGCGCGTGGTCGCCGAAGCCGCCGATGGCGCCGAAGCCTACCGGCTGTTCAAGGAGGTCAGGCCCGATCTCGTCATCATGGACCTGACGATGCCGGGCGTCGGCGGCATCGAGGGCATCCGCCGCATCCGGCAATGGGATCGCGGCGCGCGCATCCTCGTGTTCACCATGCATGAGAATGCCGGCTTCGCGGTGCAGGCGATCCGCGCCGGCGCCCGCGGCTATGTCACCAAGAGCAGCCCGCCGGAGGCTCTCGTGCGCGCCGTCATGGACGTGCTGGCAGGCCGCATCGCGATCAGCCCCGACATCGATCACGAGCTCGCGCTCAGCCGCCTCTCCGGCGAGCGGGCCGCCGCCGAAATCCTGTCCGCGCGCGAGTTCGAGGTGATGCAGATGCTGCTGGCCGAACGGACCACCGACGAGATCGCGTCGGCACTGCATCTCAGCCCGAAGACGGTTGCCAACCTGCACTCGCTGATCAAGGACAAGCTCGGCGTCGCCACCGACATCGAGCTGGTGCGGCTGGCGCTGCGGCAGGGCCTGCTGAGCTGAGCCGGCGGGGCTTACATCCCCGCGAGAAAGCTCAGGAGTCGCCCTGCGGCGTTGCTGCCGCGTCCGACGCCGTGACCGGATCGTCGATCAGGTGAAACGCGCGCCCGAGCCGGCGCTGCACGCTCATCACGGCGCGGTCGACGTCGCTGATCAGGCTGTCGCCGAGAACGACGTGCGGGATCTCCCAGTTGCGGCCGCTGCGCACGTCGAGCGCATGAACCGCCGGCACGCGCGCGGTCTCGCAGCCCGGCTGCGCGCGAAGGTCCTCCTCGACCAGGCGGGTCAGCTCCGCCTGGGTCTTGCCGATGGTCGTCATCGCCGGCATCAGGGCCTGGTCGCGGGCATCAGGCCGAGCCGCTTGGCGATGATGCGATCGACGGTCCGTTTCGGAAGCACCCGCACGATCCATTGCCTCATGGCATCGGGCGCGATCTCGTAGCGCACCTTGGGCGCCGGCAAGGTCAAGGCGTCGGCGACCCGCGCGGCGATGGTCTCGGCCGGCAGCCCGGACTTGCCGAGATTCAGCATGAAGGCGCGGATCTTCTGCAACGCCGGGAAGAACGGCGAGGCCTGATACGGCGACAGGTCGACCTCGTCGGCCTTGGCCCAGATCGGCGTCTTCACCGCGCCCGGCGCGATGACGATCACGTCGATGCCGAACAGCATCAGCTCACGGCGCAGGCTCTCGGACAGCCCTTCGATCGCGTGCTTCGAGGTCGAATACGGCGCCAACAGCGGGTTGCCATTGCGCCCGGCCACCGAGCTGACCATCACGATCCGGCCCCGCTCCCCTTTTATGGCGGGATCCGCTCCGAGCAGCGGCGCGAACGCCTGGGTCGCGATCACCGGGCCGATGACGTTGACCTCCATCTGATGCCGGAACTGCGCGATCGGCAGCTCCGTCACCGGCCCCGCGACGGCGATGCCGGCATTGTTGACCAGGCCGGCGAGCGCCTCGCCGGCGAGAGCCGCCCGCACCTCCTGCGCGGCCGCCTTCACCGCCGCCTCGTCGGTCACGTCGAACAGCAGCGGCGTGAAGTTGGCGCCGAGCTCGCTGCGCAGACGGTCTGCATCGGCCTGCTTGCGAACGCTGCCGAACACGCGAAAGCCGCGCGCGAGCAGGTGCTTCGAACAGGCGAACCCGATGCCGGTGGATGCGCCGGTGATGACGACGGATTTCATGGGGACCTCAACGATTTGCGCGGCGATTATCGCACGGGATGCGGCAAGATGCTGGCGCTGATTTTTCGCGTGAGGTCATCACCCGCCGAGCCTGCCCCGGAACAACGGAATACGGCACGCAACGCACGGCGCGTCGGCAAAACGGCCGCGGCAAGAATGGGATTTAAGTTTCAATGCTTGAGAGGATGAGAGCTGACGTGAGATCGAGGGCAGCGACCAAACTGGATGAAGGAAGGTTTGTGACCTTATGAGATCGTTAACCTTTCCGCCTCGCTCGCCTGTCTTCGCCGGGTCTGCAAGGAGGTGATCGCACCTCATTCCATCGATTGTCCGGCGAATCTCCGAAAGGCCGGGCTCCGACCCGTCTTCCCCTCTATGCGTATCGTCTTAATTTTCCGTATCCGTGTTTCCCCGGAGTACTACGCCCTCCGCCCCTAACGCATTGTTATCGCCCGTGCCGAAAACTGCCCCGGCCGAAAGCCTTGCAGCGGATCCCACACGCGTTGCTGTCGCTCCGGCAATCCGGACCAACGAGCGCGATCGTGTCACAGCCAGAACAGCTTCCGCTTTCAGAAAACTCCATCATCACCGAACTCGAAGAAGCCGTCCGCAGCGGCTCCTCGGCGAAGCGCGTCAACACGCTGCGCCAGGTCACCAACCTGTTCCTGCATGACGGCGAACGCCTCAGCGAGGACCAGATCAAGGTGTTCGACAACGTGCTGTGCATGCTGGTCTCGCGGGTCGAGACCCGCGCGCGGGCCGAGCTCAGCAAGCATCTCGCGCCGGTCGACTATGCGCCCGTCGAATTGATCCAGCAGCTCGCCCGCGACGACGAAATCTCGGTGGCCGAGAACGTGCTGATGCACTCGAGCCGGCTCACCGAGCATACGCTGGTGGAGGTCGCGGCGACCAAGGGCCAGGATCACCTGATGGCGATCTCCAGCCGCCCGCATCTGACCGAGGCGGTGACCGACATCATCGTCGACCGCGGCGAGCG
The DNA here is from genome assembly GCF_051168175.1 of Bradyrhizobium sp. HKCCYLRH2047. Lineage (NCBI taxonomy): Bacteria > Pseudomonadati > Pseudomonadota > Alphaproteobacteria > Hyphomicrobiales > Nitrobacteraceae > Bradyrhizobium > Bradyrhizobium sp. HKCCYLRH2047. Next base: position 411,014 of record NZ_JBNPUM010000008.1, on the reverse strand, counting down.
CCGGGTCATCCGCAAGCTTGCCAACAACCAGACCGCGCGCTTCTCCGAGACCGGCTATTCCGGGATGATGGCGCATGCCGAGGACGACGACGAATTGTCCGAGATCATCGGGCTGCGCATCGACCTGCCTACCAAGCATCTGCGCGACCTCCTGCGCCGCGCAACCGAAGCCGTGCGCGCCAAGTTGATGGCCTCGGCGCCGCCGGCGTTGCAGCAGGAGATCAAGAAAATCCTCAAGGCGATCGCCGACGTTGCGCGCAGCGACGGCGGCCTGATCGGGCGCGACTTCACGCTGGCCGAAGAGGCCGTCAAGCGCATGAAGGGGCTGAACGAGCTCAACGATGCCGCCATCGCCTTCTTCGCCGAGACCCGCCGCTTCGGCGAGGTGTCCGCCGCACTCGGCCTGCTCAACAACGTCCCGACCGAGATGATGGCCAAGGTGCTGGAGGGCCCGCGCACCGACATCGTGCTGATCCCCTGCCGTGCCGCCGGGCTGGCCTGGTCGGTGGTGGCGAAGATCCTGACCCACCGGCCGATCAAGCACGCCATCGACAGCGACACGCTGAAGCTCGCGGAACGCGACTATTCCCGCCTGTCCCTCGACACCGCCCAGCGCACCCTGCGGTTCTGGATGGTGCACAACAAGGTCGAGAAGTAAGCGGCGCTCGCAAGCGATCCGCGCCGGAATTGATTCGCGCCTCACATCCCGCTGTCGTCCCTGCGAACGACAGCTGTGGGGCGTCGCGGGCGCCGGGTATCTCACGCCGAACGCGGCGGCCGAGAGAGTTCGCCACACGCAATCCACTCCAGCGCGTTATCGCCAGGAGATCACCGGGCGCTGGATTGACTTTGGTGCGCCCGCACTCCTACGGTGACGGCGACGGTGCCCCTCGACCGGGGCTCAATAGGGAATGCGGTGCCGGATGCGTCTCGCAAGGGACGTGACCGAAGGCCGCAGCTGCCCCCGCAACTGTAAGCGGCGAATCTCGCGTCAGAGGCCACTGGGAAATCTCGGTCCCGGGAAGGCGACGTGGAGGTGACGACCCGCGAGCCAGGAGACCTGCCGTCAGCCGTGGTCACACGCGAGGATGCCGGTCGGGGCGTTATTGGCATCGTTTTCAGGCAGGCCTGCAAAGGCGTGCATGAGACCTCGTTCGCGGTGACGTGCCACTGACGTCATGCCGAGGTCACTCGTGTCTCCCGTTCCCCATGCCAGGCGCCGTCGCGCCCTTCTGTCGTCGTTCTGCCTCCTCTCGTCGTTCGCGCTGCTCGGTCCCTCCCCCGCAACGGCGCAGCAATCCGCCTCGCCCGATCTGCTGCCGCCGGTCGAGGTCGACCCGCCGCACCGGCCGATCGCTCCGAAACCGGCCATCCCCCGCAGAGCCGGCAACGCCGCGCATCAACAGATGCCGGCGGCAAAGCCGGAATCGCCGGCCAGCCCGCCCGTCGCGGTCAGCCCGGCCGGCATCGTGACGCCGGTCGCCAACGTCGCGAATGCGATCACGGTGGTGACCGACAAGGACATCGCCGCGCAGCAGGCCCGCACGGTGCCGGACATCCTGAGCACCGTCCCCGGATTGAACGTCGTGCAGGCCGGCGGCCCGGGCGGCCAGACCAACGTCTTCATGCGCGGCACCAATGCCAACCACACCAAGCTCATCATCGACGGCATCGACGTCGGCGACGTCACCAACAGCAACGGTGCGTTCGATTTCGCGCATCTGCTCGCCGCCGACATCCAGCAGCTCGAGGTGCTGCGCGGGCCGCAGAGCGGGCTGTACGGCTCCGATGCGATCGGCGGCGTGATCTCGGTGATCACGCGCAAGGGCGACGGCCCGGCGCGGGCGACCGCCTCGGTCGAGAGCGGGTCGTTCAAGACCTTCAACCAGTCGGCCGGCGTCAGCGGCTCACAAAACAATGTCAACTACGCGGTCAATGTCGCGCACCTGCACGCCGGTGACGTGCCGGTGACACCATGGCAACTGCTCCCGGCCGGGCAGAAGGCGATCGGCAACGCCTACGACAACGTGACCGCCTCGTCCAAGCTCGGCGTCGATCTCAACGAGGCCTGGACGTTGAACTCGGTGATTCGATACACCGACGCCACACTGCTGTTCACCGGCGACAGCGGCTTTCCCAGCGTTCCCGATGCTATCAGGAGCAATCACACCGTCCACCAGCTGGCAACACGCGAAGAGGCCGTGTGGTCGCTGCTCGGCGGCCGCATCAGGAACTACTTCGGCGTCAACTACGTGAACAACTGGTCGTCGGATCTGACGGCCGGCAATCCCGTGGCCGCGGTCGCCACGGGGGAACGCATCAAATATGACTGGCACGCGGTGACCGAACTGGCGCCGCACAACAATCTCGTCGTCGGGCTGGAGCAGCAGACCGAGCGGCTGAAAACAACTGATCTTTCCGCCGAGAACGGCAACAAGGCCGGCTTCATCGAGTTGCAGACGGAGTTCGCCAAAAGCTGGTTCGTGGTGGCGAGCCTGCGCAACGACGTCAACGAGCAATTCGGCGGCCATGGCACCTTCCGGATCGCGCCGGCGGTGATCCTGCCGGTCACCGGGACCAAGCTGAAGGCGAGCTACGGCACCGGCTTCAAGGCGCCGACCTTGAGCCAGCTGCACCAGGATTTTCTGGCCTTCAACTTCTTCGCCAATCCCAACCTGAAGCCGGAGCAGAGCACCGGCTACGACGCCGGCTTCGAACAGCCGCTGTTTTCGGATCGCATCCGCTTCGGCGCGACCTACTTCCACAACAGCATCACCAACCTGATCAATTTCAACGCCACCTTCACCTCCTACGCCAATGTCGGCCTCGCCACCACCGAAGGCACCGAGAGCTTCGTGACGGCTGATCTCACCGACCGGATCTCGCTGCGTGCAGACTACACCTTCACCCGCGCGGTCGATGCGGCCACCGGCCAGCAGCTATTGCGGCGGCCGAAGGAAAAATGGAGCGCCACCGCGACCTGGCTGCCGACCGACGCGCTGAGCCTGTCGGCCACCGTGCTGCGGATCAGCGACTGGCTCGATGTCAGCCGCGACGGCATGACCACGGGCCTCGTCGCGCCCGGCTACACGATCGTCAACCTGCGCGGCGACTACGCGCTGTCCGACCAGGTCAAGCTGTTCGGCCGGATCGATAACCTGTTCAACCGTCACTACCAGAACCCGACCGGATTCCTCGCGCCGGGCTTCGGCGTGTTCGGCGGCCTCCGGGTGGCGAGCTCCGGTGTGCAGTGACGCTGCCGACCAACCTCCCGGCGGCTGACAGAAGCTGCCGAAATGGACTACAATCGCAATAGAAGGAGATGTTCCATGACTCTCGACGTTCTCGCCCGATCTGGTTCCGGGGCTCGCCTCGCGCCCGTTCCGCAACGGCATGCCGCTGCGTTCTGCTTCGCGCTGCTGACAGCGGCCTGCGCGCTGGCGAGCTTCGTGTTCGCCTGCGCGACGCCGTTTGCGGCCTTCGCCGTGATCGCCGCCGCCATGCTGCCGCTGCGCATGGCGCTGCCGGTGATGCTCGGCGCCTGGCTGGTCAACCAGGGCGTCGGCTTCGGCGCGCTGCACTATCCGGTCGATGCCAACACGCTGGCCTGGGGCGCCATGATCGGTGTCGCGGCGCTCAGCGCCACCGTCGTGGCCCGCATGGCGCTGGCGGCTTTGCGCACGGCACCAGCGCCGCTCGCGTTTGCCGTCGCGCTCCTCAGTGCCTACGCCGCCTATGAGCTGGTGCTGCTGGCCGCCACGCCCGCACTCGGCGGGGCCGCGAGCTTTACGCTCCCGATCGTCGCCCGCCTCGGCCTGACCAGCGCCGCCTGGCTGGTCGGCCTCGTCGCGGTCAGTGAGATCGTCCGCCTGCTCACGCCGCTGGCTTCGCGGCACACGGCGTCCTGACCGAACCAGCATCAGCGGTTAGGCGCTCGTCGTCTTCCCGCCCACTGCCGTCGTCCCCGCGAACGCGGGGACCCATACCGCGTGATGTGAGTTGGCGGAAACGGTCTGGATCATCGTCCTTCGCAAAACAAAAGCCGGTGGTTATGGGTCCCTGCGTTCGCAGGGACGACAGCTGTGGGTGTTGCAAACGGCCGGGCTGAACCACGCTTCGCCGTCGCAGCCACGAAAAAGCCTCCGCCCGACAAGGACGGAGGCTTTTGATTGAGCCGATGGCGGGGACCGCGCTACCGCGGTCCCAACCGTCGAATATGACAGCTCAGTTCTTGCTCTTGTCGACCAGCGCGCCCTTCTTGATCCAGGGCATCATGTCGCGCAGGCGGGCACCGACTTCCTCGATCGGGTGCTGGGCAAGCTTGGCGCGGGTCGCCTTGAACGAGGTCTGGTTGACCTTGTTCTCCAGCATCCAGTCGCGCGCGAAGCGGCCGGACTGGATGTCGTCGAGCACGCGCTTCATCTCGGCCTTGGTCTCCGGCGTGATGATGCGCGGGCCGGTGACGTACTCGCCGTACTCGGCGGTGTTGGAGATCGAGTAGTTCATGTTGGCGATCCCGCCTTCATAGATCAGGTCGACGATCAGCTTGACCTCGTGGAGGCACTCGAAATAGGCCATCTCCGGCGCGTAGCCGGCCTCGGTCAGCGTCTCGTAGCCGGCCTTGATCAGTTCGACCAGGCCGCCGCACAGCACCGCCTGCTCGCCGAACAGGTCGGTCTCGCACTCTTCCTTGAAGGTGGTCTCGATGATGCCGGCGCGGCCGCCGCCGATCGCCGAGGCGTAGGACAGGCCGAGGTCATGGGCGTTGCCCGAGGAATCCTTGGCGATCGCGATCAGGCAGGGCACGCCGCCGCCGCGCTGGTACTCGGAGCGGACGGTGTGGCCGGGGCCTTTCGGCGCGATCATCAGCACGTCGAGATCGGCGCGCGGGTCGAGCAGGTTGAAGTGGACGTTCAGGCCGTGGGCGAACACCAGTGCGGCGCCCTGCTTCATGTTGTCGTGCAGGTGCTCGCGGTAGATGTCGCCCTGCAGCTCGTCCGGGGTCAGCATCATCACGAGGTCGGCCCACTTCGCGGCCTCGGCGACTTCCATCACCTTGAAGCCGGCGCCTTCGGCCTTCTTGGCCGAGGCCGAGCCCTTGCGCAGCGCGATCGCGACGTCCTTGACGCCGGAATCCTTCAGGTTGAGCGCGTGGGCGTGGCCCTGGCTGCCATAGCCGACGATGACGACCTTCTTGCCCTTGATCAGGTTCAGATCGGCGTCGCGATCGTAGTAGACACGCATTGTCGTTTCCTCTTTGAGATGGCCGGAATTGGCTGAAAAGTCAGACGCTTGGGTGAGGCACGGGCGGCTGCGCCCGGACGAAATCCGGCCCGTGTCTAGAGCATTTTGGGTCCCGTTGGAAACCCCGATCTCGCATGGCGGCGGCGTCCTTCATGCGTCCATGAAGACGGGATAGAGCGAGGCGAGCAGCAGCGCGGCCATCAGGATGTTGAAGGCGCGGACCGCACGGTCGGAGCTCAGCAGCGGCCGCAGTGCGGTGCCGAACAGGGTCCAGGTGATGGTCGAGCCGATCGCCATCACGAAGCTGATCGCGACCTGCAGCCCGACATTGGCCGGAAAGCTGGCAATCGCGGCATAGGCGGTGATGGTGCTGATCACCATCACCCAGCCCTTGGCGTTGACCCACTGGAACAGCGCCGCGCCCCAGAACGACATCGGGCCGCGCGGCGTGGTGTCCTCAGGCTTGGTCGATCCGGACAAGGCGATCGCAACCGCCAGGTAGATCAGATAGGCCGCGCCGAGATATTTCAGAACGTCTTGCAGGACCGGGTAGCGGATGAACACCGTGGCCAGCCCGAAGCCGACCGCGCCGACCATGAAGGCGAAGCCGAAGCTGACGCCCATCATGTGCGGCACCGTGCGGCGGAAGCCATGGGTCACGCCCGACGACAGCAGCATGATGTTGTTCGGCCCCGGCGTGAACGCCATCACGAAGGCGAAGGTGACGAAGGCGATGAGGAGCTGCTGGGACATCAGGACGTTCTCGCCGCAAGCAAGCACTGACTTGCGGTCACCTGCGCATGGCGGCCGCGCCTGTCGCGGCGCGGGCAGTGCAACCTCGCCCCGCTTGCGGGGAGAGGTCGGATTGCATCGCCAGGTGCAATCCGGGTGAGGGGGTACAGGTCTAACGGCGAACGCTCCCCGTGCGGCTGCCCCTCACCCCGACCCTCTCCCCGTAAGAACGGGGAGAGGGAGCGCACCGTCGCCTGCGCGAAAGTGAGACTCACCAATCTGCCGCTCATAGCTAGCCCTGCCCCGCCGGCTTCTGCAGCACGTAGGTCGCGTGCATCGGGGCGTGATAGTCGGCGGACACCGTGACGAAGCCGACCTCGGTCAGCATGCGCTCCATCACCCAGGCGAAGGTGGAGTTCTCGTCGCGCATGTGGGTGATGACGCTGTCGCGGGCGAGGTCGTGGTTCTTGATGTTGAAATCCGCCCATTGCTCAACCGAGCGCTCCGCGCCGTCGGGCATGGAGACATAGACGATGTCGCGCAGGAAGAACTGCGCGCCCGGCTTCAGCGCCGCGAAGATCCGTGCCAGCGCCACCGCCTTCCAGAAATCCGGCAGGTGGTGCAGCGTGAACTCGCTGGCGATCAGGTCATAGGTGGCAGGCTCATAGGCGAACGACAGCAGCCCCGCCGAATGCATCCGCACCGCGGTACGGCGGTCGCGGGTGTAGATCTTGGTCAGCGCCAGCATCGCCGGCGAGATGTCGATGGCGTCTACCACGGCCCCCATCAGCGCCGCTTCCGTCGCCAGCACGCCATTGCCGCAGCCGATGTCGGCCACCCGCCAGCCCGGCTTGACACCGAGCATCTTCAACGCGGCGCGCGCACGCTCGTCGGCATCGTCGCCCGAACCGTAGATCGAGGCCACGGCATGATCGAGACCGATCCGGTTGCGTTCGTTGTAGTACCAGTCGCGCGCCAGCATGGCTCACATCCCTTCCGGTCCCCGCCCGATCGCCGCAATGCCGGTCCTGGCGACTTCCACCAGGCCCAGCGGACGCATCAGATCGATGAATTGCGTGATCTTGTCGGTGTTGCCTGTGATCTCGAACACGAAGCTCTCGGTCGTGGCGTCGATCACGCGGGCGCGGAACGCATCCGCCAGCCGCAGCGCCTCGACGCGCGGCTCGCCGATGCCGCGCACCTTGACCATCGCCAGCTCGCGCTCGATCGCGCGTTTCGTCAGCGTCATGTCGACGACGCGATAGACCGGGATCATGCGGTCGAGCTGATGCTTGATCTGCTGGATCACCATCGGCGTGCCGGTCGTGACGATGGTGATGCGCGACAGGTGCTTCTGGCTCTCGGTCTCGGAGACGGTGAGGCTCTCGATGTTGTAGCCGCGCCCCGAGAACAGGCCGATGACCCGCGCCAGCACGCCGGGCTCGTTCTGCACCAGCACGGCAAGCGTGTGCGTTTCGTTCGGATCGTGGCGGTCTTCGATGAAATAGGCGGAGGCTGGCTGGTTCATTGGTGTCCCCTTAGAATTTCATCCGTCATGGCCGGGCTTGTCCCGGCCATCCACGTCGAGCGTCGCGCGTGCGGCATCGTGGATGCCCGGGCCTTCGCCGCGCCGAAGCGGCTTCGGCCGCGCAGGCGGGTCAAGCCCGGGCATGACGGCGGTATGTGGAGTGAGCGGAGTGCCCATTACGACAACTCCGCCATTTCTTCGGTTGCTGCCGGCAGCACCCAGCGCCTGAACAAATCGAGATCGATGTTGCCGCCGGTCAGCACCAGACCGACGCGCTTGCCGGCCAGCCTGCCCTTTTCCTGCAAGGCGGCTGCGAGCGACGCCGCACCAGCGCCTTCGGCGAGATTATGCGTGTCGGTCCACAGGATGCGCACGGCCTCGGCGATCTCGGCGTCGCTGACCTGCACGATCCGCGAGGCGCCTTTCAGGATGATCGCGAGCGCATCCGCATCCGGGCTGCGCGTGGCGAGACCATCGGCGTGGGTGTCGGCGCTGTTGGTCGTCACCACCGTCCGCGCGGCGAACGACAGCGCGTAGGACGGCGCCTCGGTCGACTGCACGCCGACGATCTCGGTCTTCAGGCCCAGGAGATCGCGCGCGAGGATGCAGCCGCAGATGCCGGAGCCCTGCCCGATCGAGACGTAAAGCACGTCGAGATCGGGGGCGCTGCGCAACAGCTCCAGCGCGTAGGTGGCGACACCGCGCACGAGATCGCGATGGAACGACGGCACCATGTGCAGGCCGTCGCGCGCAGCGTGACGCCCGGCTTCCTCGCGCGCCTCCTGGAAGTCGCTGCCATGCTCGATCAGCGCAGCGCCGAACGCCGCCATCGCGCGGTTCTTCTCGACCGAGTTGCCCCGGGGCACGTAGATCGTCACCGGCAGGCCGTTGCGGCGGCCGGCGAAGGCGATGCTCTGGCCATGATTGCCGCGCGTCGCGGTGATCAGGCCGCGGACATCGGGCTGCGTGCGCTTGAGGCTGTCGACATAGACCAGCCCGCCGCGCACCTTGAAGGCCCCGGCTGGGGTGTGGTTCTCGTGCTTGACGACGACGTGCGTCCCCAGCCGCTGCGCCAGCAACGGCCACGCATGCGCGGGCGTCGCCGGCACCGCGGCGGCGACGATGGCGTGGGCGGCTTCGAGCTCAGCGAGCGTGAACATGGAATTGCTCATTTGTCAGAAGCGGACAGCTCCAGGCGCCGCTGCGCTCCCTCTCCCCGTTCTTACGGGGAGAGGGTCGGGGTGAGGGGCAGACGCACGGGACTTGCGCGTGGTGAGACCTGTACCCCCTCACCCGGATCGCATCTGGCGATGCGATCCGACCTCTCAGCGCGAGCGAAGCTCGTCGCGCCCCCGCAAGCGGGGAGAGGTTGAGAGCCAGACTGCCGAACGCGCGTGCCATCACCGCACCATCACTCCTGTCGAACTCACACCAGCGCCTTGCCACCCGCGAACGCCGCGGCCGGATCGGATGCCTCGGCCGGCAGGATCATCTCGTTGTGCGCCTTACCCGAGGGGATCATCGGGAAACAGTTTTCGAGCGCGGCGACGCGGCAGTCGAACAGCACCGGCTTCTTGACCGAGATCATCTCCTTGATCGCGCCGTCGAGGTCGCCGGGCTTGCTGACCTGCAGACCAACGCCGCCATAGGCTTCGGCGAGCTTGACGAAGTCCGGCAGCGCCTCCGAGTAGGAATGCGACAGGCGGTTGCCGTGCAGCAGCTGCTGCCACTGCCGCACCATGCCCATGTACTGGTTGTTGAGGATGAAGATCTTGACCGGCAGCTCGTACTGCACGGCCGTCGACATCTCCTGCATCGTCATCTGCACCGAGGCGTCGCCGCCGATGTCGATGACCAGGCTGTCGGGATGCGCCACCTGCACGCCGATCGCCGCCGGCAGGCCGTAGCCCATGGTGCCGAGGCCGCCCGAGGTCATCCAGCGGTGCGGCTCCTCGAAGCCGTAGAACTGCGCCGCCCACATCTGGTGCTGGCCGACCTCGGTCGTGATGTAGGTATCGCGCCCGCGCGTCAGCTCGAACAGCCGCTGGATCGCATATTGCGGCATGATCACGTCGCGGTTCGGCTTGTAGGCCAGCGAGTTGCGCGCGCGCCAGACGGCGATCTCCTGCCACCACGACTTGATGTCCGGCTTCTTCGCCTCGGCCCTGAACACCTGCAGGATGTCGGCGAGCACATCGCCGCAATCGCCGATGATCGGCACGTCGACGCGGATGTTCTTGTTGATCGAGGACGGATCGATGTCGATGTGGATCTTCTTCGAGCCGGGCGAGAACGCATCGGTGCGCCCGGTGATGCGGTCATCGAAGCGCGCGCCGACGCACAGCATGACGTCGCAATCATGCATCGCCATGTTGGCCTCGTAGGTGCCGTGCATGCCGAGCATGCCCAGCCAGTTCTTGCCCGACGCCGGATAGGCGCCCAGCCCCATCAGGGTCGAGGTGATCGGAAAGCCCGTGACCTCGACCAGCTCGCGCAGCAGCTTCGAGGCTTCCGGGCCCGAATTGACGACGCCGCCGCCGGAATAGATCACCGGCCGCTTGGCCGAAGCCAGCAGCGCCACGGCCTTGCGGATCTGCATCGCGTCGCCCTTGACGCGCGGCGAATAGGACACGTGGACGTCCGACTTGCGCGGCGGATGATAGGTGCCGGTCGCGAACTGCACGTCCTTCGGCACGTCGACCACGACCGGCCCCGGCCGGCCCGTGGTGGCGACGTAGAACGCCTCGTGCAGCACCTTGGCGAGGTCGTTGACATCGCGGACCAGCCAATTGTGCTTGGTGCAGGGCCGGGTGATGCCGACCGTGTCGCATTCCTGGAACGCATCGTTGCCGATCAGGTGCGTCGGCACCTGGCCGGTGATGCAGACCAGGGGAATCGAATCCATCAGTGCGTCCGCCAGCGGCGTCACCATGTTGGTCGCACCGGGCCCCGAGGTCACCAGCACGACGCCCGGCTTGCCGGTCGAGCGCGCATAGCCTTCGGCGGCGTGGCCGGCGCCCTGCTCGTGGCGGACCAGGATGTGCTGGACCTCGCTCTGCTGGAAAATCTCGTCATAGATCGGAAGCACCGCGCCGCCCGGATAGCCGAAGATGTGCTGCACGCCGTGGTCGATGAGCGCGCGCACGATCATCGCGGCGCCGGTCATCTGGTTCGGATCGTGGCTCTTGTCGGTCATGGTGGGCTCCGGATCGCTGATCTCAGCGGCTTGTCGTTTTGGTCGGTCGGTTCGGTCGGCTGGTTTTCTGTTGGTTCAGCGTGGTCGGGTCGCTTCGGGCAATAAAAAAGGGCCCTGGAAGGCCCTGCGCACCGCTCGGATCATGGATGGCCGCTAGCCATCCCCGGCGATGCGCCTGGGTACGACTACGATAAGGAGGGCAATAAAGTTGCGCATGATGCCGAGCAAGCTTCCCAAAGGTTGCGCGAAACATAGCCATGGTTGCCTCGATGTCAAGGCAAAGCCGGCTCTGCTGCGCGATTTATGGATGTTAACGCGGAATTTTCCGTTCGGCGAGCGGTAATTTGGCCATCACGCCGTCATTGCGAGCGAAGCGAAGCAATCCAGGGGCCCCACTCGACAACTCGGGATCGCTTCGTCGCTGCGCTCCTCGCGATGACGATCAGAGGGATGCCACCCACGCCCGCGCCGCCTCGGGGCTCATCCACTCGAACTCCGGCAACTGGTGCCGGAACCAGGTGAACTGCCGCTTGGCGTAATGGCGGGTGTCGGCCTTGCCGATGGTGGCCGCCTGCTCCCGCGTGATCTCCCCTCTGATATAGCGCATCAGCGCCGGCACGCCGTGGGCCTTCATCGCCGGCAGCAGCGGGTCCAGGCCGCGCGCGGCCAGCCGCTCGACCTCTTCCAACGCGCCGCGGTCCAGCATCAGATCGAACCGCGCGTCGATCCGCTGATATAGCGCCTCGCGCTCGGGAGCGATGAACAGCGCCCGAGTGCTGCCCGCCGGCAGCAGCGGTGGCGTCGTCTCTGCGTGCCAGTCGGCCAATGGCCGACCGGTGGCCTCGATCACCTCCAGCGCGCGGGCCACGCGGGTGCGGTCGCGGACGTTCAGCCGCGCGGCCGCCGCCGGATCGCGTCGCGCCAGCTCGGCATGCAAGGCCTCGACGCCGTCGCGATCGAGCCTGAGGCGCACCGCGTCGCGCACCTCATCCGGCACGGGCGGCACCGCGGACAGCCCTGATGTCAGCGCCTTGAAATACAAGCCGGTGCCGCCGATGAAGATCGGCAGCCGCCCGGCCCGCTGCACCTCGCCCAGGATCTCGGCGGCATCCCGGACAAAATGGCCGGCCGAGTAGTTCACGCTGGCATCAACATGGCCGTAGAGCCGGTGCGGCACGGCGGCCTCCTCGTCGCAGGTCGGCCTTGCCGTCAGCACCCTCAGATCGCCGTAGACCTGCATGGAATCGGTATTGATGACGACCCCGCCCGCTTTTTGCGCAAGTTCCATCGCCAGCGCCGACTTGCCGCTGGCGGTCGGCCCTGCGATAAGCACCGCTTTGTTGATCCCTGGCAAAGTCACCCGATGTCTCTCGTCGCCACCTTCATCTGCAATCCCGCCGATCCCGCGCTTGATACCACGATCGTGGAGGCCTTCCTGGCCGTGCTGCCGTCGCCGGGCACGCCGCGCTGGCTGTTCGACGAGGTCGCGATCGACATCCCGTTCGCCCATGACGGCGAGGTCCACAAGCTCGAGGCGCGCCTGCGCGACCTGCGCGGCGACATGCCGATCGACATCGTCGTGCAGGCGGAAGCGGTCCGGCGCAAGAAGCTTTTTCTCGCCGACATGGACTCGACCATGATCGGCCAGGAATGTATCGACGAGCTCGCCGACTTCGCCGGGCTGAAGCCGCGCGTCGCCGCCATCACCGAGCGCGCCATGCGCGGCGAGATCGCATTCGAGCCGGCGTTGCGCGAACGCGTCGCATTGCTGAAGGACCTGCCGGTGAGCGTCGTCGACGAAGTCCTGACCAAGCGCATCAAGCTGACGCCGGGCGGCCGTCACCTGGTGATGACCATGCGCGCCAACGGCGCCTATACCTGCCTGATCTCCGGCGGCTTCACGCTGTTCACCAGCGCCATCGCGGCCAAGATCGGCTTCCAGGAGAACCGCGCCAACGAGCTCGTCGTCGACGGCGGCAAGCTCACCGGCGAGGTGCGCGAGCCGATCATCGGCCGCGACGCCAAGCTCGCCACCCTGATCGAGCTGCGCGAGTCGTTCGATCTCGACGCGATCGACACGCTCGCGGTCGGCGACGGCGCCAACGACCTCGGCATGATCGAGGCGGCCGGTCTCGGCGTCGCCTATCACGCCAAGCCGGCGGTCTCTGCCGCCGCCTCGGCCCGCATCGACCACGGCGACCTCACCGCCCTGCTCTATGCCCAGGGCTACACGCGCGATCAGTTCGTGGACTGACGAGACTGCGGCCGCGCGGCAGGCCATTAATCAATGGTTTTGCGAACGCTCGAAGATTGCAGTCGTATTGTCCATGGGCGAATCGCCGCCCAAGCAAAGCCGTTACCAAAGCCCTGCCTTCATCGGCTCTCGATCAGCGCATCATCAGGATTTTGTTTCAATCCAGCGCACTCGCACGCAACTCCATTCCAATCTCATTTCAGATCGCAAATCACATCATTCACCTTCCGCATCAAGGCGGCACGCGAACTGCCATTTTAACCGCATCACCAATCCATGAATTGTCAAATCATGCTGCAGCGCATATAAAGCTGACAACGCTAGGGAGTGTCCAAGGAAGCGAAAGCGATTGCAGGTGATGCAATCGATCATCGTCACAGAAGGACCTCCCGATGACCATCAAGCACATCATTCCCGGCTCTCTTCTTGCCCTCGCGCTGCTGAGCGGCGCGGCTGTTGCCGGCGAGCTGCCGAGCTACGAAGTCGGCGCGCTGCCGGCCACCCCGCACCAGCTCTCCGTCGTCGGTGCATCCGCCGCGCAGCAGACCGTTGCGATCAATGCGGACAGCACCGCCACCCCGGTCCAGCTCTCTGTGCTCACCCAGCATCGTCGCAGCGCCGCTCTCGCCGTGCCGGCGACCGTGGGCAGCGTTCGCAACTGATCGACAGGCCGTCTCCGCCATCAGGCAACTTGCTGCTGCTTCTCCCCGCAGGTCGGCGCGACCGTGGCCGAGGGCAGCAGCAGGAATGCCGATGCGCTCGCCGCCGCGCAGACCGGCGCAGCGACCCAGAATACCCACGCGTAGTTCGGTACTTCGCCTGATCTCCCCAACACCGCGCCGAGCACCGCGATGCCGATCGCAAAGCCGGCTTGGCGCATGACGACCGTCACAGCCGCGGCCATCCCAGCCTGATCGGCCGGGACCAGCGCAACCACGGCCCCCGACAATTGCGGATGGGCCAGCGCGGCTCCGCTTCCGATCACGGCCATTGCGATGTGCACGAGCCACGACCGGAGCGCCGGATCGGGCATGGCCAGCGCGCCGACGAAGACAAGATTGCCCAGGGCGATGATAGCCAGCGCGACCGTGAAGTGCCGCCGCCATCCCCACCGGACGACCAGTCTTGCACCGAGCGGCGGCAAGACCAGCATCGGCAACGTCGCCGCGAGCATCGCAAACCCGCATTCGGAGGCAGTCCAGCCGAACGTCGCACGGAGAAAACCCGGCAGGAAGACCAGCACGGCCCAGTAGCCGAGCGATACGGCATTCAACAGCAGCGCGACGGCAACCATCGCGCGGTTGAGGAAGATCGCTGGATCGAAGATCGGCTGCGTGCGGCGCCGCTGCTGCCAGAGGAAGGTCGCCCAAAAAAGCGCCGCCAGCACGACCCCCAGGATCAGTTCCGGTCCGCCGTGACCGTGCAGCAGGGTTGCAATCAGCATGCAGAGCGCCGCGCTAAGAAGACCCATCCCGAGATAATCGAGCGGACGCCGCGCCGAACTGCGCATTTCGGGAACGAGCCGGGGAATGCTCCAGGCCGCCAGCAGGCACGCCGGCAGATTGGCGGCGAAGATCCAGCGCCAACCGATCCACGCGGAAATGCCGCCGCCGATGCTCGGTCCGACCGCCATCGCAACGCCCGAGACGACGCCGAGCCCCCCCAACACGCGCGTGCGCAAGGCGGCCTGCGGATAGAGAGCGGCAATCAACGCAATACCGCCGGTCATCACGAAAGCCGCGCCCAGTCCCTGCAACACCCGCGCGAGCCCGAGGGTCAGGCCGTCGGCCGACAGCGCGCACACGACCGATGCGGCGGCAAAAACGAGGTTGCCGCCGAGTATCGCTCGGCGACGGCCCAGGCTGTCGGCGAGAGCGCCCGCGACCAGAAGCGCCGCCGTGAAGGCGAGGCTGTAGCCGTCCATCATCCAGGCCTGGCCGGCGATCCCAAGCCCAAGCTCGTCCGCGATGGTGGGCAAGGCCACCACCACGGCGGTCACATCGAAATTGGTGAGGAAAGCCGCCAGGCTCAGGGCGAGCGCCGGCCACATGGACGGCGCCGTTGCGACGTCGGCCGACGATGACGTGGAACGGGCTGTCGGCATTTGGCGGCCTTCGTCATGGAGAGGGACGGGCCAAAGATATGGCCGGCGCACCCATTCACGTCAGCATGAATCTCGTTCATACTTGGCCGATGCGATCTCTTCCGCCATTCGACGGTCTCGTTGCCTTCGAGGCAACCGCCCGCCACCGTAGCATGACCTTGGCAGCGACGGAGCTCGGGCTGACGCAGAGTGCTGTCAGCCACCGGCTGCGCAAGCTCGAGACTTATCTCGGCGCCAAGCTGTTCAACCACCGCAGCGGGACCGGACTGTCGCCGACGACGGCCGGCACCTCGCTGCTCACGGAGATCGTTGGTCTGCTCGACGAGATGGCGCTGCTGCGCGCGCGCTACCGCGCCGCCGCGCAGCCCGCGGTGTTGAAGGTCGGCGTGAGCGCAGCCTTGTCGCACTACTGGCTGGTGCGTCGGTTGCCCGGCTTTCTGTCCAGACACGGCGACGTCGGCGTCGAACTCGTCGTCGCCGAGAGCGAGGCTCAGGCGCGCGCAGCTGATGTCGATCTCCAGGTGCTGTGGTTGCCGAAGGCTGCGGCGCGCGCGAGCTCGACGCAACGGCTGCTGTTCAGAGAGCGCGTCTTTCCGGTCGCCATGCCGCGCCTGTTGCCGCGCGGCCGCGCCTTGCACGATGTCCGCAATCTCGCGAACTACCCCATCATTCACAAGGGGCGCGCCGGCCGCGACGACGGCGCTGAATGGTCATGGCCCGCATGGTTCGAGAGGCTCGGCCTCGGCGCGGAGGCTCCCGTCGGCATTCGGGTCGATACGATCAGCCTGGCGCTCGCCGCAGCGATCGAGGGCGCCGGCGTGGCGCTGGGACGATCGCTGCTCGTGCATGACGCACTGGCCGAGCGCCGCCTGACGCGCGTCGTTTCGGCCGAATGGGACGTGCCGTCCAGCAAGGTGCATGTCGTGCGCTGGCCGGCCGTGCTCAGCAGCGATACGCGCGTCCGGTTTTTCACGAACTGGCTCGCGAGCGAAGCAGCGCTGCTCTCCGATAGTGAGTGATGCGTAGACAGGATATGGAGAAGATTTCTTGAGTGACATCATCATCCGCGCCGCGACCAGCGAAGACGCGCCGGCCGTCGCGGCGCTCCATGCGGCGAGCTGGCGCGACGCCTATGCCAACATCCTCGCGCCGGAGTTTCTCAGCAGCGCCATCGACGCCGACCGGCGCGCGGTCTGGACGCAGCGGCTCGGCACGCCGGCCGTGGATCAACTCGTCAACGTCGCACGCGACCCGGCCGGGTTGATGCGCGGCTTCATCTGCTGCTATCGCGACGCCGACCCGGTGTGGGGACATCTGGTCGACAATCTTCACGTCGCGGCCGAGACCAGAGGCTCGGGGCTTGGAGAGCGGCTGCTTCGCGGCGCGGCTCGCCTGCTTTCGGCAGGCGCGTCACACTCTGGATTGCACCTCTGGGTCTTCGAGGCCAATGTCGCCGGCCTCCGGTTCTACAGGCGGCTTGGCGGCCGCATCGTCGACACCAAGCCCTCCGGCATTCCCGCGGCTGACGGAAAGACCGTCCTGCGCGTGCATTGGCCTGACATCACTCAGCTCGCCTGATCCGGCATCGCCGGTGCGCGCAGACATACAGCCCGCAAGCCGCTGAGCCCAGTTTGCATCATCCCCTCGACGGGTCCGGGAATTGTCATCGCCGGCAGCGGCGTGCCAAGACAAAGGATATCATATGCGCTATTGCGCAAATACGCAAATACGAATATATCTCCGTCATGTCCGATCCTGTTCCGCTGCTCGCCGCCCTGGCCGAGCCGACCCGCCTCGCAGCCCTGCGCATCCTGTGGGATGGCGGCGAGCATTGCGTCTGCGAACTCATGCGGCAGCTGGGCGCAAGCGCGTCGCGCATGAGCCGGCACATGGCGGCCCTCAAGGCCGCAGGTCTTGTCATCGACCGACGCGACGCCCAGTGGGTGCGGTATCGGCTGAGCCCCGACCTGGCGCCTGACCGGCGCGCCATTCTCGAGACCGTCATGGCGGCCATGGCTGAGCCGAACAGGAACGCAGCATGAAAACCGAAACTTCAACCTATCCTGACGGGTCGGCATCGGCTGTGATCTGGATCGTCGCGACGGCCGCTGCGGTCGCGATGTGGTTTGCGGTCTACTGGCAGCTGGAAGCGTTCTCGGCATGGCTGGTGTCGTCGCTGCCGGTGCCCCGCGACAGCCATCTGGAAGAAGCCGCGCGGTTCTTCGTGTTCGACGCGCCCAAGGTCCTGATGCTGATGACGCTGGTCGTGTTCGGCATGGGCGTCGTGCGCAGCTTCTTTTCAGCCGAGCGAACTCGCGCATTGCTCGCCGGCAGGCGCGAGGGCCTCGGCAATGTCGCGGCTGCAATCCTCGGCGTATTCACGCCCTTCTGCTCGTGCTCGGCGGTGCCGCTGTTCGTCGGCTTCGTCTCCGCTGGTGTCCCGCTCGGCGTGACCTTCTCGTTCCTGATCGCGGCGCCAATGGTGAACGAGGTCGCGCTCGGCCTGCTGTTCGCACTGGTCGGCTGGAAGATCGCCGCGATCTATCTGGCCTTCGGCCTGGCGGTCGCGATCGTGGCGGGATGGATCATCGGACGCCTTCATCTCGAAGGGTGGCTCGAGGCATGGGTTCGCAACGTGCGCGCCGGACAGGCGGATCTGCAGCCGGATTCACAGAACGTGGCCGATCGCATCCGGGCCGGAATCGAGGCGGTGCGCGACATCGTCGGCCGCGTCTGGGCCTGGATCATCGTGGGCATCGCGGCGGGCGCATTCATTCACGGCTATGTCCCGAACGACCTGCTCGCCTCGATCATGGGCAAGGACCAATGGTGGTCCGTGCCGGCCGTGGTGCTGATCGGCGTGCCGATGTACGCCAATGCCGCGGGCATCATTCCGATCGTCGAGGCGCTGCTCGGCAAGGGCGCGGCGCTGGGAACGGTGCTCGCCTTCATGATGAGCGTCATCGCGCTTTCGTTTCCCGAGATGCTCATTCTGCGCAAGGTGCTGACGCTCCGGCTGATCGCCGTCTTCGCGGGCGTCGTCGCCGCCGGCATCGTCGCCGTCGGCTATCTCTTCAACGCCCTGTTCTGATGAAAGGACAAGCCCCATGAAGAACGTCAAGATTCTCGGCTCCGGCTGCAAGCGATGTGTTCAGACCGCAGCAATGGTCTCCGCGGAAGCAAGCAAGCTCGGCATCGAGATCGAGCTGGAAAAGATCACGGACTTCGCCGACATCGCCAGGTTCGGCATCGCCTCGACGCCGGGCGTGGTGATCGACGGCAAGGTCGTTCATGCGGGCGGCCTGCCGAAGGCCGAGGACATAGCGAAATGGCTGTCGACGTGATGTTGCGTCTGCTGCTCGCAGCCGTCCTCCTGCTCGGCCCGGCTGTCGTTGCGCGCGCCGACGAGCCCACATGGACGCGGCGGATCATCGCGCCGGACACGGCGCTCAAGGCGGCACAGGCGGCGCTCGCCGAGTGCCGCAAACGCGGCTGGCAGGCCGCCGTGACCGTGAGCGATCCGTCGGGGCTTGCGCTGGTCACCCTGCGCGACCGTTTCGCTGGCTGGCATACGCTGGAGGCCGCGACGGGCAAGGCGCGGACGGCGGCGAGCTGGCGCGAGGCGACGAGCACGCTCGCAGCCCGGCTGGCTCGACCGGACGCCGCGGAGCGGGCCATCGTCAACGTTCCCGGCGTTGTCATGGTCGGCGGCGGCATGCCAATAGAGGCCGCTGGCCAGCAGGTCGGAGCGATCGGCGTATCCGGCGCGCCCGGAGGCGACAACGACGACATCTGCGCGAAGGCCGGCATCGAAGCGGTCGCCGCGGACATCGCGTTCTGAGCTCTTGGCGTTCTGGGCGGCTTGGCGTTCCGAGCGCTTCTGCCGGCGGATCTCGAACGAGGACGGCCGACGCCGATCATTTTGCCGGAGGATACCGCGTTGTCTGACACGATGCCTCAATTGGACGAAACCTCCTTCCATCCCATCGACCGCGCGAAGCTGCTGGAGCCCGCTCTCTCCTCCCACCCTCCGCGAATCCTGCTGCTCTACGGATCGCTCCGGCAGCGCTCGTTCAGCCGGCTGCTCACGGAGGAAGCGGCGCGCGTCCTCGCGCGCTATGGCGCGGAGACACGCACCTTTGATCCGCGCGGACTGCCGCTGGTCGACGACGCCGAGCCGGATCATCCGAAGGTCCGCGAGCTGCGCGATCTCGTGACCTGGTGCGAAGGCATGGTGTGGTGCTCGCCCGAGCGGCACGGCGCGATGACCGGCGTGATGAAGACCCAGATCGACTGGATCCCACTGTCGCTCGGGGCCGTCCGGCCGACGCAGGGCAAGACGTTGGCCGTGATGCAGGTCAGCGGCGGCTCGCAGTCGTTCAACGCCGTCAATCAGCTGCGCGTCCTCGGCCGCTGGATGCGCCTGATCACCATTCCAAACCAGTCCTCGGTGCCGAAGGCCTTCGCGGAGTTCGACGACGCCGACCACATGAAGCCGTCGCCCTATTACGATCGCGTCGTCGACGTGATGGAAGAGCTCGTCAAGTTCACGCTGCTGACGCGCGACCGGGCTGAGTATCTGGTCGACCGCTATTCCGAGCGCAAGGAGAATGCCGAGGCGCTGTCGACGCGGGTCAACCAGCGATCGCTGTGAGGCTCCGGCCGCGCGCTCCACCCTGCCCGGAACGTCGTCGCCGGCCGGCGGGGGCGCTGCAGCAGATTCTGAAAAAAATAATCTTCTTGCGCTTTATCTGAAATCATGATTATCTCCCCGCATCCCGCCTCACTGCGGAGGGGCGTTGCGCGCGATCGTCACGACACGCGAGGTGGGGATGCGATGGCCGCGGTGAAGCCGCAGCGTGTCTTCGGGCACGCCGACGAACGGCTTTGCTGCGGACGTGAAATCGCAGCGTCCTGATACCCCGACGCTGGTATCAAGCCGCGATGGCGCTGATGTGCCGCGTGGTGATGGTGGCCAACAAGCCCGGCGCACCAGGGAGACTGCGTATAAGCGTGAAGACCGTCGCGCAGGGAATGCCGGAGTGTTCGGCACCACCTGTGGTACCTGCCGCCTGCATTTTTTTCGCAGGCGGGCCATGGGTGAGGCCTTCACCCGGCATTCCCTGCGCCCTCTGCATTTCGAGAGGGACGAACTGATCGCAGACCTCGGGCGCCATGCGCCGCGGGAATGTGATCTTACGTCCTCATGCCGATAGCGTCGCCTGCGCTGTTTGAGATGTAAATCGGATGTTTCTCCACCGTCGTCCCGGACAAGCCGTGACGCGCTCCAGCGCGGCACGGCGCCGATCCGGGACCTATACTCCGCGGCGGAGGTCATGGGCGAGCTGATAACGGCTCGCCTGCCTCAAACCACTCCCTGTGGCTATGGGTCCCGGCGCAAGGCCGGGACGACAGCGGAGTTTGTAGCTGCCGCAGGGTGGGCAAAGCAGCCGCCCGCAGGGCGGTCGCGTGCCCACCGTCGTGCCGCGAGCTCGGAGCCAGATGTGGTGGGCACGGCGCGCGATGGAGCGTCATCTCTAGCGCGAGGTGGGGCGCGCCTTTGCCCACCCTACAGCTACTACGCGAGGTCATCGGCGCTGTCAGATACAGCGCCCTCTCCCCTTGCGGGAGAGGGCATCGCCGTCCTATCCACGTGCGCACTCGGGTGAGGGGTCTCTCTCCGCGGACGTCGCTCGTTGAAAGAGACCCCTCACCCGACCGAGCTTGACGCACCAGCGTACATGCCCTCTCCCACAAGGGGAGAGGGCGCATTCATGCGCACCGCGCTCTTGCTCATGGCTACGGTGCGGAGCCTGACGATTGCGACCGCAGCAGGTCCCTACTGCAAGCTCAACGCCACGAACCGCAGCTCGCCGTCGGCGTTCGACACCAGCAGCAGCACCGACTTCTTGCCGTCCTTCTTGAGCTGGTCGACGCGCTTCTTGATGTCGGCGCCCGAGGTCACCGCCTCCTGGGCGACCTCGACGATGACGTCGCCGGCCGACAGCCGCTTCTCGGCGGCGTCGGAGGCCTGGTCGACGCCGGTGACGACGACGCCCTTGACGCTGTCCTTAATCTTGTAGCGGGTACGCAGGTCCTTCGACAGCGCGGCAAGATCGAGCCCGAGCGCCTTCTGGGTCACCGGCTTCTCGGCGGGCTCGTCCTTCTTGATCGCCGCCTGCTGCACCTTCTCGTTGTCCTCGAGCCGACCGAGCTTGACCTTGAGCGTCTGCTCCTGGCCCTTGCGGATGACGATGACGTCGACCTCCTTGCCGACGGCGGTGTCGGCGACGATGCGCGACAGGTCCTTCGGCTCCTTGATGTCATGGCCGTCGAACTTGACGACGACGTCGCCGGGCTCGATGCCGGCCGGCTTCGCCGGTCCCTTGTCGTCGACGCCGGCGACCAGCGCGCCGCGCGCCGGCTTGATGTTGAGGCTCTCGGCGATCTCGTCGGTCACGCCCTGGATGCGGACGCCGAGCCAGCCGCGGCGCAGCTCGCCGAACTGGCGCAACTGGTCGACGACGCCGGCCACGGTCTTCGAGGGCACGGCGAAGCCGATGCCGATCGAGCCGCCGGACGGCGAGATGATCAGCGTGTTGACGCCGATGACCTCGCCATCGAGGTTGAACAGCGGGCCGCCGGAATTGCCGCGGTTGATGGCGGCGTCGGTCTGGATGTAGCTGTCATAGGGGCCCGACGAGATGTCGCGGTTCTTGGCCGAGACGATGCCGGCGGTCACGGTGCCGCCGAGGCTGAACGGGTTGCCGATCGCGACCACCCAGTCGCCCAGCCGCAGCTTGTCCGAATCGCCGAACTTGACCACCGTCAGCGGCCGCGGCGGCTTGAACTTGAGCACCGCAAGGTCGGTCTTCTTGTCGACGCCGACCAGCTCGGCCTTGATCTTGGTGCCGTCGTTCATGATCACGTTGATCTCGTCGGCATCGGCGATGACGTGATTGTTGGTGACCACGACCCCGGACTCGTCGACGATGAAGCCGGAGCCCAGCGAGTTGGTGCGGCGCGGCGAGTTGTCGGCCCCACCCCGGCCGCCCGGACCGCCGCGGCGGTTCTTGAAGAAATCGTCGAAGAACTCCTCGAACGGCGATCCCGGCGGCACCTGCGGATTGGCGTTGCGGTTCTCGGACGAGCCGCCCTTGGGCTCGACGGTCTGCGAGGTCGAGATGTTGACGACGGCGTCGATCACCTTTTCGGCGACATCGGCGATCCCCTCCGGCCCCCGCGCCGAGGCCGGGACCGGCGCGAGCGCCCAGCCCGCGGCAAGAACCGCCGCGGTCAGGATCGGACGCAGTGGACGGCGGAAAGCAAGGGTCGCGGTCATCGGGCGGATCTCCAGAAAAGTCGGCAAATTCAACCGGTACAGTGCGCCGGAACCGGCGGGCGACGCAAGCACGCCGGATCGGACGGCAGATTCATCATTGAGGGCGACCTAATACGGCAAAATGGCGCAGCCATCGCCTCACAATGGCGTTGGCCGGGCGGTTGACGGTCATTGCCGCGGCCGGGCCTCGTTCCTGTGCGGCGGCCGCGCGGGCAGATGCCGATGCGCCCCTCAGATCGGCCGCCGGATCACCCAGATCAGGACCAGGCCGGCGACAGCAGAGCCGATGCCGACCGCGCGCAGCACGTTGTCGGGCGTGGTCATCGCGGTCTTCATGGCCCGCCGCATCCACTCCGGACTGGCCGCGAACAACAGGCCTTCGAGCACGAACAGGATACCTAATCCGATGAGGAAATCGGAAAACGCAATGGACCTCATCGGACCCGGACCTCCCGTTCGACCTTCTTGATATGTAACGGGGCGAAGCAACGGCTTCGCCCCGTTCATGTCAACTCTTATTCACCCGGATCAACCGCCCTGGTCATCGGGGCCGATGCATCAGGGCTTGGGCGCCGGCACCGCGGCCGCCGCGGTCGAGCTGCTGGCGGTGGACGGCGTCTCCCCCGCCGGCTTCCCCGAGGGGTTGGCGAAGTAGCGGAAGAACTCCGAATCGGGCCGCAGCAGGAAGCGGGTGTCGCCGGACTTGAGGCCGTTCTCATACGCCGTCATCGAGCGGTAGAAGGCGAAGAAGTCGCGGTCCTTGCTGTAGGCCTCGGCGAACAGCCGGTTGCGTTCGGCATCGCCGGCGCCGCGGGTCTGCTCCGCCTGCGAGTTGGCCTCGGCGACGATCACGGTCGCCTCGCGATCGGCCTTGGACCTGATCTCCTGGGCCTTCTGGCCGCCGAGCGCCCGGAACTCCTCGGCCTCACGCTGCCGCTCGGTCTTCATCCGGTTGTACACCGCCTGGCTGTTGGCCTCCGGCAGGTCGGCGCGGCGGATGCGGACGTCCACCACCTGGATGCCATAGGCGTCGGCCTCCTTGTCGAGCTGATCGCGGATCTTGCGCATCAGCGCCTCGCGCTCGTCGCGCACGACTTGCGTGAAGGTGACCTCGCCGAGCACGCGGCGCAGCGCGGCGTTCAGCAGCGTGCCGAGCTGGACGTTGGCGGTCTGGATCGAGCCGACGCTCTGGTAGAACTGCAGCGCGTTCTTGATCTTGTAGCGCGCGAAGGCGTCGACCACGAGCCGCTTCTGGTCGAACGCGATCACCTCCTGCGAGGGGTTCTCGAGGTCGAGGATGCGCTTGTCGATCGAGATCACGTTGTCGATGAACGGTGCCTTGAAGTTCAGGCCGGGCTCGGTGACGACGTCGACCGGCTTGCCGAACCGCACCACCAGCGCCTGCTCGGTCTGGTTCACGGTGAACAGCGAGCTGTAGCCGATGACGACGAGCACGAGCACGGCGACGAGCGCGACGATGCCTGCAACGGGGGACCTCATCGGACGCCTCCCTGCTGAGCGGCCGGCGCCGGACGGCGCGGCAAGAGATCGCCGAGCGGCAGCAGCGGCACAGGGCCGCCGGTGGCGCCAGAGTCGAGCACGAGCTTCTCCGAGCCACCGAGCACGCGCTCCATGGTCTCGAGATAGATCCGTTCGCGGGTCACGTCGGGCGCCTTCTTGTACTCGTCATAGACCTTGAGGAAGCGCGCGCTCTGGCCCTTGGCCTCGGCGATCGCCTGCTCCTTGTAGCCTTCGGCGACCTGCAGGATCTGCGCGGCACGACCGCGCGCATCCGGCACCACCTTGTTGGCGTAGGTCTGGGCTTCGTTCTGGAGACGCTCGAGGTCGGCACGCGCCGCCTGGACGTCGCGGAACGCCTCGATCACCTGGGCCGGCGGATCGACCTTCTGCATCTGCACCTGGGTGATCTGGATGCCGGAGCCGTAATTGTCGAGCGTCTTCTGCATCAGCTCCTGCACGTTCTGCTCGATCACGGTGCGGGCGCCGGTGAGGATCGGCTGGATGTTGGAGCGGCCGATCACCTCGCGCATCGCGCTCTCGGCCACCGCCTTCACGGTGCCCTCGGGGTTCTGGATGTTGAACAGGAAGTCGGCCGCGCCCTTCGGCTTGATGCGCCAGAGCACGGTGACGTCGACGTCGACGATGTTCTCGTCGCCGGTCAGCATCAGGCTCTCCTCCGGGACATCGCGACCGCTGCGGCCGCGCCGGCCGGGATCATCATTGGCGGTGATGCCGATCGAGATCGAGTTGACGCGCAGCGCCTTGGGCAGCAGCACGGTCTCGATCGGATAAGGCAGGTGATAGCGCAGGCCCGGCTGCTCATCGCGGACATATTTGCCGAAGCGCAGCACGACGCCGAGCTCCTCGGACTGCACGCGGTAGATGCCGGAGGCGAGCCAGATGATGATGGCGCCGAGCACGATCAGGAGCACGCCCGCGGTGCCGAAGCCGCCGCCCGGCACGAACTGCTGCAGCCGGTCCTGGCCGCGCCGCAGAAGATCTTCCAGGTCGGGCGGCCTTGGACCGACCGGTTGCGGTCCCGAGCCCCAGGGCCCCTTCGGACCCTGACCCCACGGGCCTCCGCCCTGATTCTTCCACGCCATCGATCGATCTCCTCCGAGAGGCTGAGTGTACACCAACGCCGGCCCCGACGGTCGCCGGGTTATAAGGGACGGCCCCGCCCCTTACAACGTAGCGCTCCAGCTAAGCCCGAACCGGGTTTTGTCAATGTAAACAGGGCCGGAAGCGCCGGTTTGCCGCGGCCTCAGCTCCGCCACACGGCCAAACTGCGCGACTTCATCATTAACGGATGGTCTTGGACGGGCGGTCGCACAGATCCCACCGGCGAAACGCTCACCGCCGCCGGCGATAGGTGACGTAGGAGAATTCGGCCTGATCGTCAGGCCCCGAGGCATGGCGCTGCCGCGCCACCTCCTCCCATCGGGCCGGGTCGATCGCCGGAAACACGGTATCGCCAGGCGGGCTCGCATGCACCTCGGTGATCTCCAGCCGGTCGGCGATCGGCATCGTTGCAACAAAGAGCTCGGTGCCTCCGATGACCGCGATCTCCGCGGCTGAACGCCGCAGCGCATCACCACGCGCGATGACGAGCGCTTCATCGACGGTATGGGTCACGATCGCGCCATCAGCGCGAAACTCGGCATTGCGGGTGACGACGATGTTGGTGCGGCCCGGCAGCGGCCGGCGCGGAAACGAGATGAAGGTCTTGCGGCCCATCACGATCGGGCGCCCCATGGTCATCGCCTTGAAGCGCTGCATGTCGCTCTTCTGCCGCCACGGGATCGCACCGGCGGCGCCGATGATGCCGTTGTCGGCGACTGCGACGATCAGCACGATCTCGATCACGGCGCCCTCTCCGCCAGCTGAGCCAGAGCCTCGCCGGTCACCTTGCACAGCGTCCACTCGTCCATGAGCTCGGCGCCGAGCGATTTGTAGAAAGTGATGGAAGGAGCATTCCAGTCGAGCACCGACCATTGCAGCCGCGCCCAGCCCTTTTCGATGCAGGTGCGCGCGAGATGGCCGAGCAAGGCCTGGCCGATGCCGTTGCGGCGAAACGCCGGCCGCACGAACAGGTCTTCGAGATAGATCCCTGGCTTGCCGGCAAACGTCGAGAAGTTGACGAACCAGACCGCGAAGCCCGCCACCGCGCCGTTCCATTCGGCGAGATCGCAGAACAGCGTCGGATGCTCGCAGAACAGCGCGGCGGCGATGTCAGCCTCGCTCGCGCCGACCTCGTGCGAGAGCTTCTCGTAGTCGGCGAGCTCCCGGATCAGCGCGAATACGCTTCCGATGTCGTCAGGCCCGGCGCTACGGATCGAAACCGGCATGCGTCAGACCGCGACCTCGGCCTTGATATGCGGATGCGGATCGTAGCCGGCGAGCGCGAAGTCCTCGTAGTGGAAGCCGAAGATGTCCTTGACGTCCGGATTGAGCGTCATGGTCGGCAGCGGACGGGGCGCACGGGTGAGCTGCAGGCGGGCCTGCTCGATGTGATTGGAATAGAGATGCACGTCGCCGAAGGAGTGCACGAATTCACCGGGCTTCAAATCCGTCACCTGCGCCACCATCATCGTCAGCAGCGCATAGGATGCGATGTTGAAGGGCACGCCGAGAAAGACGTCGGCCGAGCGCTGGTAGAGCTGGCACGACAATTTGCCGTTCACGACATAGAACTGGAACAGGCAGTGGCACGGCGGCAGCGCCATCTTTTCGACGTCGGCCGGGTTCCAGGCCGTCACGATCAGCCGGCGCGAATCCGGATTGCGCCTGATCATGTCGATCACGCCTCCGATCTGGTCGATATGGCCGCCGTCCGGCGTCGGCCACGAGCGCCACTGATAGCCGTAGACGGGGCCGAGATCGCCATTGGCATCGGCCCACTCGTCCCAGATCGTCACGCCGTGATCGTGCAGATATTTGATGTTCGTGTCGCCCTTGAGGAACCACAAGAGCTCATGCACGATCGCCTTCAGCGGCAGCCGCTTGGTGGTCACCAGCGGAAAGCCGGCCGCAAGGTTGAAGCGCATCTGGTGGCCGAACACCGACAGCGTGCCGGTGCCGGTGCGGTCGTGCTTCTCGGCGCCGTCGGACAGGATGCGTTCGAGCAGGTCGTGATACTGGTGCATGGTGCGCGCTGGCGGCCTTTCGCGGAAGGCGGCGAATGTAACGGCAGGGATCGCCCGGCCCTAGCCTCGACTCGGCCCGGTCGCCAATTATACCCCGAAAAATGTCGGCCGCAGCCGCAATTGACAAGGGCGGGACCGCACGTTCCGCCCTCCTCCCGATCCATGGCTGTTCCGTACCAGCTCGCCGGCTTGAGGACCGCGGACCATTTGACGATCTCGCCCTTGACCAGGGTCCCGAGCGCCTCCGGCGTCCGGTCCGCCGACGCTGGTCAGCCTTCGCTTTCCACGAAGACCTCATCGCGCTTGCGGCGCAGCGTCGGCAGCACCGCCAGCACGAGCAGCCCCGCCGCGATCGCGAGCAGCACGGCCGACAGCGGCCGCGTTAGGAACACCGACCAGTCGCCGCGCGAGATCAGCAGCGCCCGGCGCAGGTTCTCCTCCATCAGCGGGCCCAGCACCATGCCGAGCAGCAGCGGCGCCGGCTCGAAATCATGCTTGATCAGCCAGTAGCCGACGAGGCCGAACGCGCCCGCCAGGACCACGTCGACCGGCGCGTTGTTCACCGAATAGATGCCGATCGCGCAGAAGATCACGATTGACGGGAACATCAGCCGGTATGGCACGCGCAAGAGCCGCACCCAGATGCCGACCAGCGGCAGGTTGATGATGATCAGCATGAGATTGCCGATCCACATCGAGGCGATCATGCCCCAGACCAGATCAGGCTGCTTCTGCATCACCTGGGGGCCCGGCACGATGCCGTGGATGGTCATCGCGCCGACCATCAGCGCCATCACCGCATTCGGCGGAATGCCGAGCGTCAGCAGCGGAATGAAGGAGGTCTGCGCCGCCGCGTTGTTGGCGCTCTCCGGCGCCGCGACGCCCTCGATCGCACCGCGACCGAACCGCGACGGATCTCGCGCGAGTTTCTTCTCCAGCGTATAGGCCGCGAACGAGGCGATCACCGCACCTCCGCCCGGCAGGATGCCGAGGATCGAACCGAGCAGCGTGCCGCGCAGGATCGCCGGCGTGGAGTCTTTCAGATCCTTCCTGGTCGGCATCAGGCCGGTGATCTTCTTCTGCACGAGGTCGCGGTCCATCTCCGCGCCGGCATCGAGATTGCGGATGATCTCGGCGAAGCCGAACACGCCCATCGCGACGGTGGCGAAGCCGAGGCCGTCGGCGAGTTCGGGAATGTTGAAGGCCATGCGCGACACACCGGTCTCGATGTCCGAGCCGACCATCGACAGCAGCAGGCCGAGCACGATCATCGCGATCGCCTTCAGCACCGAGCCCTTCGCCAGCACGACCGCGAAGATCAGGCCCAGCACCATCAGCGAGAAATACTCGGCCGGGCCGAACGCCAGCGCGAGCTTGGTCAACGGCGCGCCGAGGATCGCAATCAGCACGGTGGCAACGCAGCCGGCGAAGAACGAGCCGATCGCGGCGATCGCCAGCGCCGGACCGGCACGGCCCTGCTTCGCCATCTGGAAGCCGTCGAGCGCGGTCACCACCGACGTCGCCTCGCCGGGAATGTTGACCAGGATCGACGTGGTCGAGCCGCCATACTGCGCGCCGTAATAGATACCGGCCAGCATGATCAGCGCGCCGACCGGCGGCAGGCCGAAGGTGATCGGCAGCAACATCGCCACCGTGGCGATGGTCCCGATGCCCGGGAGAACCCCGACCAGCGTGCCGACCAGCGCGCCGATCAGGCACATCAGCAGATTGATTGGCGACAACGCGACGACGAAACCGTGGGCGAGATTTGCAAACAGATCCATCACGCCCTCACTGCAAAAGGAAACGCGGCAACAGCGGCATCGGCAACCCCAGCACGTAGGGGAACAGCAGCGCGCAGCCGCCGGTCAGGCAGATGCCGACGATCAGGGCCTCGCGCCAGCGCGTCTCCGGGCTGCCGATCGCCGCGATCAGGAAGCTTGCAAGCCCCGTGATCAAGAGTCCGAGCGGGCGAATGGAGACGGCGAAGGTCAGGATCGCGAGCGAGACGAACAGCGGTCCGCGCCAGTGATAGGTCGCAAGCTGCGCGCCTTCACTCACGACGCCGATCACGGCCACGGCGGCTCCGAGCCCTAGCAGCAGCAGACCGAACATCCGCGGCGCAGTTCCGGCACCGAACGAGAAGCCGCGCATGCCTTGCAGGTCGCTGGAGGCCCACAACGCGAACAGCGCGATCGCCATCAGCACGACGCCGCCGAAATAGTCCTGCGCCGCGCGCGGACGGACCATGAATGTGAACACTGCGACCGCGATCAGCGGATAGGTGTAGATGAGAGCCAGCAGAACATCGGAAGACAGCGAGGTCTTGCCGCTTGCGGCATATTGCTGCGCCAGGCTCGGGATCGCCATCGACAAGGCCGACGCATGGGCCGCAATGACCTGTAGCGGACCGCGTCCGGATAGTGGACCGACAAGACCGGCCAAGGCAATCAGCAGCTCGATGATCTGTGGCGCGAAGGCAAGGACCAGAATGATCGATGCGGCGGTCACGCTGCGGGCGGCCGGCATGCCCGCCGTTTCGCCCGACAATTGGCCCGTGGTCTCGGCCATGCCTCGCCCTCCCCGATCGGCCTTGATGGCCGGCACTGTTTTCGTTCGGCGGCCCGGAGCAAACCGGTCGCGCTTCTGTTTTGCTAGCGGCTTTCCCTAGAGAAGGCCAGCGAAACCAAGGCAGCCGCCTGCGGCGAGCAGCCAGAGCGGATTGAGTCGCGTCATAGATGCAACGAGTGCGGCAAGGACCGTCAGCGCGAACGCCCGCCACGTCTGGTCGGAAGCCTGACCGAGAATCCATGCGCTCGCCGCCATCAAGCCGATCGACAACGGCACCAGCGCCGCCTGCAGCATGGCGGGCCAGCGCGCATCCCGCGCATTCGAGAGCCAACGGCTGACGAAATAGGAGAGCACGGCAGTGGGACCGCACATCGCGATCGTCGCGACCGCCGCACCTGCCACGCCTGCGACCGAATAGCCGATCAGGGTGACGATCAGAACGTTGGGCCCGGGCGACAATTGCGACAGTGCGAACAGGTCGGCGAACTGTTTGTCTGTCATCCAGTGCCGGGCCTCGACTGCAACACGTTGCAGTTCGGGAATCGCCGCCACGGCGCCGCCAACCGCAAACAGCGAGATCAACGCAAAGGTCCAGAACAGCTGGAACAACGGATTGTCGTCCCCGCTCATCGTGCCCACCGCGTCTTGGCATAGGTGACGGCAAGGCTGAGCGGCACGGCCACCAGCAGAACCTCCTGAAGCGGCAGGCGCGCCAGCCCGATCGCCACGAACACGCCAGCGACGACGACAACGCCCGCCACGTCGCTCTTCTTGAGGAGCGGCGAGATCATGCGAAACACCACCGACGCCAGCAGGCCAACGGCCACGCAGGACACGCCTGCAAGCGCCCGTCGCCACGTGTCGGCTTGTCCAAAATGACCGTAAATGGCGCCGAGAGAGGTGATCAGCAGCATCGGGGGTCCGAGCAGGCCGGCAAACGCAGCGATTCCGCCGGCGACACCGCGCAATCGCGCGCCGAACACCACGGAGAAATTCACGATGTTCGGTCCGGGCAGGAAATGACAGAGCGCGAAGGTCGCGTTGAACTCCTCCGCCGTCATCCAGCGATGCTCGTCGACGATCGCACGCCGCGCGAACACCAGCACGCCGCCGAAGCCCGACAGCGACATTTTCGCGAATGCGAAGAAGAGCGTGCGGAGGCTGGGCGGGTGTCTGGCGATGTCGGCCGCGGGAGAGGCAACCTGCGCAACTTCGGGAGGCATGCCGCACTGTAGGAGGACGAAAACCAGGCTGCCAAGGTCGAACCAGAGGTTCCCGGCAGCCGCCCACATTTTTGTCGCGCGCCGCGGCGTTTCGGCCCTGTGCATCCGCCGGCCGGCGGCCTATATAGGGGAGGCCGGCTTGCCGGCTATGGAAATAAATCGCCGTCGAAATAAACCATTCGGACCCGGGGGCGGTACCCGGCGCCTCCACCAAAACCCACCGACAGATGGGTTTTGGCGGGGGCGAAATAGGATCGACGAGGGCGTAAAGGGCGAGCTTTTTCCCGGTATTGTTCCGCCGTTATCGGGCTACTGCAATAGTTGCCAACGACAACTTTGCTCCGGTTGCTCAGGCTGCGTAACGCAGTTTGAAAGACCACCTTAAAGTCCTAACGGGTTAAGCTCCGTTAGGCGGGGTTCGGAGGCACCTGGCAACAGAAGCCTCCACTTTCACCTGCCTCCACGTTAACCGGTTTCCTTCCACGGGCTGTGCCGTCCCCAGTTTTTTGGCGCGGCACCCGTTCATTCCGCCGTTGACCGGACTTCCGCCAGCTTCTACCCGTTCCCATATCTGGCGATCGACCGGCATGGCTGCTGACCTCGGCGCCGATGCCGGGTACGATGTGACTGACGCGAGTCGGGAATGCTGCTGCCTGCCGGGCGCGGCGGCTCGACACGTCGGGCGCAGCCCTCACGACACAGGACCGATCATGGCGACGGATCATATTCGATACGATGTGCTGGCGCGCGACGCGTTGCGCGGGGTGCTGCGCCGGGTGCTGACCGACGCTGCCGCCCACGGGCTCCCGGGCGAGCACCATTTCTTCATCACGTTCATCTCCAAGGCCGAGGGCGTCAAGCTGTCGCCGCGGCTGCTCGCGCAATATCCGGAGGAGATGACGATCATCCTGCAACACCAGTTCTGGGATCTGGTGGTTTCGGAGGACCGGTTCGAGGTCGGCCTGTCGTTCGGCGGCATCCCTGAGCGCCTCGTGGTGCCGTTCCACGCGATCAAGAGCTTCTTCGATCCGTCCGTGCAATTCGGACTGCAGTTCGAGCCGTCGGAGGCGATTGCCGAGACGCCGGCCGCGCCGAAGCTGCCGGCCGCACCGACGCCATCGGCCATCGCCGGGCCGCTGCCTGCGACGCCGGCCGAGACCAGCGACGACAAGCCGCTCCCGCCGACCTCGCCGGGGGAAGGCGCCGAGGTCGTGCGCCTGGACCGTTTCCGCAAGAAATAGGCCCATTCGCCGCGCGCGGAACGGCGGTTGGACCACTAGATTGAAGCATGCTTGAACCGGTCGACGCCGGTTCACCATCAATCATGGGCATGCTTCATGGCACATTCAGCTGATTCATCATCGCACGGATCGACGCGCACGGAGACCGACAGCTTCGGCCCGATCGAGGTCGCCGCCGACCGCTATTGGGGCGCGCAGACCGAGCGCAGCCGGCAGAATTTCCGCATCGGCCACGACCGCATGCCGATCGGCATCGTGCGCGCGCTCGCGCTGGTGAAGTTGGCCGCGGCCCAGGCCAACCGCGAGCTCGGCCTGCTCGAGCCACGCATGGCGGACGCCATCGTCCAGGCGGCGCAGGAGGTCATCGACGGCAAGCTCGACGACCATTTCCCGCTGGTCGTTTGGCAGACCGGCTCGGGCACCCAGAGCAACATGAACCTCAACGAGGTGATCGCCAATCGCGCCAGCGAGCTGCTCGGCGGCGAGCGCGGCACCAAGAAGCCCGTTCATCCGAACGACCACGTCAACATGAGCCAGTCGTCCAACGACTCGTTCCCCACCGCGATGCACATCGCCGCGGCGCGCGCGATCTCGGGCCATCTGGTGCCGGCGCTGTCGGAGCTGCTGGCGGCGCTGCGTGCCAAGCAGGACGCGTTCGCGGACATCGTCAAGATCGGCCGCACCCACACCCAGGACGCCACGCCGCTCACGCTCGGCCAGGAGTTCTCCGGCTACGCCACGCAGGTCGAGAACGCGATCGCACGAATCGAGATCGCGGCGCGGGATCTGTTGCCGCTGGCGCAGGGCGGCACCGCCGTGGGCACTGGCCTGAACGCGGATCCGAAGTTCGCGAAGCTGTTCGCCAAGCATGTTGCCGACGCCACCGGCCTGCCCTTCACCAGTGCCGCCAACAAATTCGAGGCGCTTGCGTCCAACGACGCCTATGTTTACGCCCATGGCGCGCTCAATGCGGCGGCCACCGGCCTGTTCAAGATCGCCAACGACATCCGCTTCCTCGGATCAGGCCCCCGCTCCGGATTGGGAGAACTGATCCTGCCGGAGAACGAGCCGGGCTCCTCGATCATGCCGGGCAAGGTGAACCCGACGCAATGCGAAGCGCTCACGATGGTGTGCTGCCAGGTGTTCGGCAATCACACGGCGATCACCATGGCCGGCAGCCAGGGTCATTTCGAACTGAACGTCTACAAGCCATTGCTCTCACATTGCATGATGCAGTCCATACAATTACTAGGTGATTCAGCACGTTCATTCAGCGAACATTGCGTGACCGGAATCCAGGCCGACACTGCTCGCATTCGCGAGCTGATGGAGCGCTCGCTGATGCTGGTGACGGCGCTTGCGCCGAAGATCGGCTACGACAACGCCGCCAAAGTCGCGAAATCAGCGCATCAGCGCGGCACCACGCTGAAACAGGAAGCTTTGCGGCTCGGTCTCGTCTCCGAAGAGGAATTCGACCGCCTCGTTCAACCCGAGAGGATGACGAGGCCGGGGCGAGCCTAGCGGTAGTCCCGTAGTACTACGGGGGGTGATGCAATTCTCGCTGTTAACCCCTAAAGGATACTCTCGACTACAAGTTCTGCTGCGTTTGGTGAGTAAACAAATCCAGCTCGCAACGACGCGAATGGCCATCGAACTATCAGGGAGCGATGACGTGATTGTCTGGAGAACGCCTGAGCTCATCCGCGCAATGCGCATGCTCTCGTCGTGATGTTCGATGCCTTAGATGATTGGAGCAAGCATGGGTGACATCATCAACTTGAAGCGTTTCAGAAAGCGCGTGGAGCGCGATCAGGCAGCAAAGGTCGCCGAAGGCAACCGCGCTCGCTTCGGCAGGACGAAGTCCGAACGCGCAACTGACGCCCAACGCGACAAGCGCGCGAACGAATTACTCGATCAACATCGTATCAATGGCGAGGACGCGTGATGAAGTCGCCCGTCGTAAAACGTTCTATCGTGGTCGCAGGTCACAAGACCAGCGTCAGCCTCGAAGAGGCCTTCTGGAACGGCATGAAGGAGATTTCGGGTCTCCGTAACATGACCCTGTCCGAACTGGTCGGGGAGATCGACAACAATCGCCAGCAGGGCAACCTGTCGTCGGCGATCCGGCTGTTCGTGCTCGACCACTTCAAGAGCCGCGCCGCAGCGTCTTCAGGCCTCGAGCCGAAGGCGGCGGTGGACACCCGGCACACGGCAGCCGCTGCCGCTCCTTGAGGCAGATCAGACGGCGGCCCGCCCGGTCTGTTTAAAATCGCTCTAAGATGCCGCGGCATTTAACATGCCGCGCTTGACCTCTTGGCACGCGATTGAAAATACAGGCTATGAGCGAAATCTGCGATACACGGCCGCCTCAGCCGCTCGGTCTCGCCCGGCGGGGCTATACCGGAACGATCCAGCATCTGGCGGCGGGCGGCGCGAGCTCGTCCCTGCCGGACGTCGAATTGGAGAGCCGGCTGATCGAACTGGGCTTCGTCGAGGGCGCCCGGGTCGAAATCCTGCATGAGGGGATCGTCGGGCGCGACCCGATCGCCGTGCGTGTCGACAACATCACCGTCGCGGTCCGCCGGCGCGAGGCCATGGCCGTCATCGTGGCATAGGCCGCGCGGAAAGCGTCGTCATGGAAAGCCCTCTGCTGCATCTGGCCCTGGTGGGTACGCCCAACAGCGGCAAGACCTCGCTGTTCAACGCGCTCACGGGAAGCCGCCAGAAGGTCGCGAACTATCCCGGGGTCACGGTGGAGCGCAAAGAGGGCGCCTTCGTCACCCCGCAGGGCCGCCAGGTCTCGCTGGTCGACCTGCCCGGCACGTATTCCTTGCGCGGTCGCAGCCCTGACGAGGAAATCACCAGGGATTTCGTGCTGGGACGTGCCACCGGCGAGGTCCTGCCCGATCTGGTGTTGTGCGTTGCCGACTCCACCAACCTCAGGTTGACGATCCGGCTGCTGCTCGAGCTCAAGAGCACCGGCCGGCCACTGGCGCTCGTGCTCAACATGTTCGACATCGCCAAGCGGCGCGGCGTGACGGTCGACGTCCCCGCGCTGTCGCAGGCGCTGGGCGTGCCGGTGGTGACGTCGATCGCCGTGCGCAAGGGCGGCACCGACGACCTGCTTCGGCTGACCGACGAGCTCCTGGCCCAGGCGGCCGCGGCCACCGGAGAGCGCGCCAATACCTGGCGTCCTCTCACGGTCCCGGAGCTGCGCGCCACCCAGCGCGAGGCCGACCGTATCATCGCGGAGACGGTCAGCCTGCCCGAGCGGCCCGATACCTGGACCGCCCGGATCGATGCCATTGCGCTGCATCCGGTCGGCGGCCTGCTGATCCTGCTGGCGATCCTGTTCGTGATGTTTCAGGGGGTGTTCGCCTGGGCCCAGCCGCTGATGCAGGTGCTGTCGGCGGCCTTCGATGCGCTCGGCCAGCTCGTTCACGACGAGCTTCCCGAAGGCCTGCTGCAGAGCTTCCTGCAGAACGGGGTGATCTCCGGCGTCGGCAGCGTCATCGTCTTCCTGCCGCAGATCATCATCATCTTCCTGTTCATCCTGCTTTTGGAAGATTTCGGCTATATGGCGCGCGCAGCGTTCCTGATGGACCGCATCATGGGCGGCGCCGGGCTGCATGGCCGCGCCTTCATTCCGTTGCTATCGAGCTTTGCCTGCGCCATCCCCGGCATCATGGCGACGCGCGTGATCGACAACCGGCGCGACCGGCTCACCACGATCCTGATCGCGCCGCTGATGACCTGCTCGGCGCGGATCCCGGTCTATACGCTGATCATTTCGGCCTTCATCCCGCCTACCAAGGTGTGGGGCCTGGTCAACCTGCAGGGCCTGGTAATGTTCGGGCTCTACGCCGCCGGCATCATCAGCGCGCTGCTGGTGTCGTTCCTGGTGAAATTCTTCCTGATGCGCGACTACCAGCCGGCGCCGTTCATGCTGGAGCTGCCGGACTACAAGATGCCGCGGTTGCGCAGCATCGCGATCGGCGTCTACACCCGCGCCAAGATGTTCCTGCAGCGCGCCGGCACCACGATCTTCGCGATGATGGTGCTGATCTGGTTCCTGGCGTCGTTCCCGCAACCGCCGGAAGGCGCGACCGAGCCGGCGATCAACTACAGCCTTGCGGCGATGATCGGCCAGGCGATCGCCCCCCTGCTCTCGCCGGTCGGCTTCAACTGGCAGATCGCGGTGGCGCTGGTGCCCGGCATGGCCGCCCGCGAGGTCGCAGTCGCCGCGCTCGGCACCGTCTATGCGATCGAAGGCGGCAAGGAGGCGGCCGAGCAGATCGGCCAGGTGCTGGCCAGCAAATGGAGCCTCGCCACGG
The DNA here is from genome assembly GCF_051168175.1 of Bradyrhizobium sp. HKCCYLRH2047. Taxonomy (NCBI): domain Bacteria; kingdom Pseudomonadati; phylum Pseudomonadota; class Alphaproteobacteria; order Hyphomicrobiales; family Nitrobacteraceae; genus Bradyrhizobium; species Bradyrhizobium sp. HKCCYLRH2047. The sequence continues at coordinate 374,578 of NZ_JBNPUM010000008.1, read as the reverse complement.
CGCTGGCGCTGCTCGCCTGGTACATCTTCGCCCCGCAATGCGCCTCGACGCTCGCCGTCATCCGCCGAGAAACCGGCAGCTGGCGCTGGATGGCCGTGACGTTCTTCTACATGTTCGCGCTCGCCTATGCGGCGGCGTTCGCGACCTACCACATCGCGGTCGCGATGGGCGCGGGCTGAGCCCACGCCCACCGGCGTTAGCGTTGATCATCGACGTGCAGCGCGAAACCGCGCGCATCGGGATTGCCGAGTTCTGCCCGCAACTGCATCGACGGGATCAGATAGTCGCCGTGGTTCTGCCGCCGGTACGGGATCGGCTGATCCGTGAACAGCGTCCGCATCCGACCGCGTAGACGCTCCGCGATCTCAGCGAAACCGGCCTCGTCGATCCGGCTCGCCTTATGCACCACGAAAGCCGGCAGCACGTCGAAGCCGGGATAGAACAGGATGCCGTGGTTGATCGGAAACAACAGGTCGTCGATCGGCCCGTTGATGCCGCGCGCCGAATAATGCTCCTCCCAGCCGCCCGTCGTCACGACCAGCATCGCACGCTTGCCGGCAAAGACGCCCTCTCCGTAGCGATTGCCCCAGCGCTTGTCGCTGTGCTCGCCGACGCCGTAGGTGAAGCCGTAGGAATAGACCCGGTCGACCCAGCCCTTGAGGATCGCTGGCATCGTGAACCACCACAGCGGAAATTGCAGAATGACCGCGTCGGCCCAGAGCAGCTTGTCCTGCTCGACTCGGACGTCGTCGGTGAGCGTGTGCGTCTTGAAGGCGTCTCCCGATGCGCTGGCGACATTCAGGCGCGTTTCCGCCGGCAGTTGCGGGAAGTCGGCACGGTCGGCGGCCGGCTTCCAACCCGTGGCGTAGAGGTCCGAGACCTTCACCTGATGGCCTTGGGCCTGGAGTTCGGCAACGGCGACATCCCGTAGGGCACCGTTGAGCGAGCGCGGTTCGGGATGGGCAAAGACGAGCAGGATGTTCATGGCTGGATCCTCTGCTGGAACTCGCCAAGACATAGACGTCTGCTCACTCATCCACTATATGGCCATTATTGATAACATTATGCCGATTAATGGATAAATCTGACGTCAGTCTGGCCAACATGCGCAGCTTCGTCCGGGTGGCGGAGCGCGGCAGCCTGTCTGCGGTTGCGCGCGAGCTTGGGATTGGACAGTCCACCGTCTCGAGACACCTGCAGGAGCTGGAGGACGCCATCGGTGTCCCGCTGCTCAGCCGCACCACGCGGCGCGTGACCCTGACCGACGAAGGCAGCCGCTATTACGCGAACTGCGTGCAGATCCTGCGACTGATCGAGCAGGCTGGCGACGAGGCGCGTGGCGCGCGGGGCGCCGCGGCCGGTACGATCCGGATCTCCTGCACGGCGGCGTTTGGCATCCTCCACATCACACGGCTCGTGTTCGCCTTCCAGGATCGCTACCCGGACATCGCGATCGATCTCAATTTGACAGACGAGCGCATCGACCTCGTACGCGAGGGTGTGGACATCGCGCTGCGTCTCGCTCCGCTCACCGACAGCTCTCTGAAGCTGCGGTCGCTCGGCTACTCGCACCGGCTGCTGGTCGCATCTGCCCACTATTTGGCAAGACGCGGCACGCCGCGGACGCCGGAGGAGCTGATCGGCCACGACGGCATCCGCATGACCAATGTCGCGGGGAGCGAGGTGCTCGTTGTCATCGGACCCGACGGCGAGCGCCATGAGGTGCCCTTCAGGGGCTGCTTCCGCACCAATCACGGGCTCGGGGTTCGCGAAGCCGTGCTGGCCGGGCGCGGCATCGGCGGCAGCCATGCCTGGCTGGTCGACGACCTCATCGCGGCCGGCAGGCTGACGGTGATCCTGCCCGACCACCGCCTGCCGTCGACGCCGCTCAATATGCTGATCGTGCCGGAGCGCGCCGGCATCGCGCGCGTGCGGCTGCTGATCGATTATCTTGCCGAGGAGATCGCCCGGCTGCCGGGCATCCGCCCGGAGCCGTGAGCTACAGCCGCGGCATCGTATTCGGCCGAACCTCGCGCGACTGCGCCGCCAACCGGATCGGGGCATTCACGGCGCCGAAGCCCTGGTAGTTGCGGCGCTGCACGATCTCGAAGAAGAAGCGCTCCTCGAAAATGTGGGTGTAGACCTGGAAGAACTCCGCGTCGCCGTCGCGGTCGTACAGGATCTCGTTGGCGCGGAGCGCCGCGATGGTCTCGGGCGCTAGATCGTATTTCGCTTCGAGATCGTCGTAGTAGTTGTCGGGAATGTCGAGGAAGCCGGCGCCGCGGGCGCGCATTTCGGCCACGGCTGCAAAGATGTCGTCGCAGGCGAAGGCGATGTGCTGGACGCCCGAGCCGAAGAACTCGGAGATGAAACGCGACGACAGCGTGCGCGTCGCCGTCGAGCCGTTGAGGATGAAGCGCAGGCTGCGATCGCCGTTGACGATCGCCTGGCTCTGCACGAGGCCTCTGGGATCGGCGATCTCCATCTGCGGCAGCCGCGAGAAGTCGATGATCCCGGCATAGAACAACAGCCAGGACAGCATCTCCTCATGCGGCATCGACTGTGCGATGTGATCGACGGCCAAGAGCCGATCAGTCGTCTTGTCGCTGGCGACCGGTTCGAAGTCGACATCCCAGTGACGGCCGTGGGTATCGAGGAAATACAGCAGGCTGCCGCCGACACCATGGATCGCCGGGATCTCCAGCTCGCCCGGCCCGACCGGCTGGGTGAAGGTGCGCGTCTTCAAGGACTGCGCCCGCGCCATGGCACGGTCCGCACTGTCGACATCCAACGCCAACGCGCAAACGCCGGAACCGTGCGTGATATAGTGCGAATGCGCGAAGCTCGCCGGCTCGCAATTGATCACCAGCTCGATCGCGCCCTGCGACCAGCGCTGCACCGCCTTGCTGCGATGCCGCCCGGTTTTGCGGAAGCCGAGCTGCCCGAACAATGCGGCGAGCGACTCCGCCTTGTCCTCGCTGACCGCGAATTCCACAAAGCCGATGCCGTGGCTCTTCACGCGAGGCGCGAAGCGGGGCTCTGCCGACGCCGCGGGGATTTTTCCGGCGAGGTCATCCTGCAACAGCAGCAGCGAACGCATGCCGTCGAGCGCCGTGCGTGGCGCCGAGCCGGCACGGAACTGATCGTTGAAGATCTCCAGCGACAGCGGCCCGGAATAGCCGGTCGCGGCGACCGCCTCCATGAACTCGCCGACCGGGAGGTCGCCCTGCCCGGGAAAGCTGCGGAAGTGCCGGCTCCAGGACAGCACGTCCAGTTCGAGCTTGGGTGCGTCGGCCAACTGGACCAGGAAGATCTTGTCGGCGGGAATGGCGCGGATCGCATTGGTCGGCAGCGCCGGCGCCAGCGCATGAAAACTGTCGAGGATGACGCCGATCGCCTTGTGATCGGCGCGGCGCACGATCTCCCAGACATCGCGATAGTCGTGCACATGGCGGCCCCAGGCCAGCGCCTCGTAGCCGACGCGCAAGCCGCGCCTCGCGGCGCGCTCGCCGAGCTCCTGGAAATCCGCGGCGGCGCGGTCGATGCCGCCGAGCGCGGCCGGCGACACGCTGCTGCAGATCAGCAGCAGGTCGGTGCCGAGCTCCTGCATCAGGTCGAACTTGCGCTCGGCGCGGATGAAGTTGCGCGCGCGCTGCGGCTCCGGCATGCCCTCGAAATCGCGGAACGGCTGATAGGCGCAGATCGATAGGCCGAGGTCGCGGCACATCTGCCCGATCTCGCGCGGCCGCATCCCGAACGCGACCAGATCGTTCTCGAAGATCTCGACCGTGTCGAAGCCGGCGGCAGCGATCGCCTTGAGCTTCTCGTCGAGCGCGCCAGAGATGGAGACCGTTGCGATCGAGCGCTGGTTCATGCCGCCGTCTCCTCCATCGCGCCGCCCAGGAACAGCTGGCCGATGCGCGGATCGGCCAGCACGCGATCGGCCTTGTCGATGATGCGGGTGCGACCGAGCTCGAGCACGATGCCGTAGTCCGAGATCTCCAGCGCCGAGCGTGCATTCTGCTCGATCAGGAGCACCGAGACGCCGCGGTCGCGCAATTGCTTCAGCATGTCGAAGGTCTGCTGCACCATCAACGGCGACAGCCCGATCGACGGCTCGTCGATCAGCACGAGCTGCGGCTCGAGCAGCAGCCCGCGCGCGATCTCGAGCTGCTTCTGCTCGCCGCCGGACAGCGTCGAGGCCTGCCGATCCGCCTTCTTGCGCAGCACCGGAAACACGTCGAGCGCCGCCTCGACGCGCGCAGCAAGATCGATCTCACGCGGCGCGGCAACGCCGCCGAGCTCGATATTGTGGCGCACCGACAGCTCGCCGAAGATGTTGCGGCCCTGTGGGATGTAGCAGACGCCCGCGCCGAGCAGCGCGCGCTGGCTGAAGCCGGTGACGTCGCGGCCCTTGAAGATGACCTTGCCTTCGCGCAGCTTCAACAGACCGAAGATCGCCTTGAACACCGTCGACTTGCCGGCACCGTTCGGACCGATCACGGTGGTGATCGATCCCGCCGGCACCGAGAACGTCGTGCCGTTGAGGATCGTCATCTTGCCGTAGCCGCCGACGAGGTTCTGGACGTCGAGAATGGGATCGCTCATCGTCGGCTCCGTCAGTGTCCGAGATAGGCTTCGATCACGGCCGGATTGGCCCTGATCTCGTCGGGCTTGCCGATCGCCAGCACCTTGCCCTCCGCCATCACCATCACGCGCGAGCACAGCGACATCACGAACTCCATGTTGTGCTCGATCACGACGAAAGTGGCGCGGCGCTCGCGGTTGATCGCGATCAGCCGGTCCTTGAGATCGCCGAGCATGGTCGGATTGACGCCGCCGGCGGGCTCGTCGAGCAGCACCAGCCGTGGACCGCCCATGAACGCCATCGCGGCATCGAGCAGCTTCTGCTGCCCGTAGGACAGGCCGCCGGCCGGCTCGTTGGCGAGATGCTCCAGCTTGAAGAAGCCGATCATCTGATCGGCGGTCTCGGTGAGCCCTGCATCCGACGGACCAAACAGGCGCGACAGCATGCTGCCGCGATGCTCCTGGCCGGCGAGGATCAGGTTGTCGCGCACCGACAGCTTCGGGAAGACCTGCAAGAGCTGAAACGTGCGGCTGACGCCGAGGCGGTTCAGTTCGGACGGACGCTGGCCGGTGACGAGCTTGCCGTCCACCCTCACCTCGCCCCCGCTCGGCACGAGCTGGCCGAGAATGCAGTTGAACAGCGTCGACTTGCCACAGCCGTTGGGGCCGATCAGGCCGAGGATCTCGCCCTCCTGCACGTCGAAGCTGACGCCGTTGACGGCGGTGATGCCGCCAAAACTCTTCTTGACGTCGCGAACGTCGAGGACTGCGGTCATCGCGCGGCCTCCAGCTTGGATTGAGCCGCCGCCCGCAATGCGGATGCGGCCTGGGTGCGCCGTGAGCTGAGATAGCGGTCGAGGATGCCGAGAATGCCGCTCGGCGAATAGATCAGCAGCCCGATCACGGCGGCCGCGTAGAGCATCAGATAATAGCCCTCGGCGAAGCGCAGCCACTCCGGCAGCAGCACCGCGATCATGGCGCCGAGGAACGGCCCGAGCATGAAGCCGGCACCGCCGACGATCACCATCATCAGGAGATCGAGCGAGAGCTGCAGGTTGAACGGCACGGGATCGACATATTGCGTCAGCGGCGCATAGAGCACGCCGGCGATGCCGCCGAGCACCGAGCCGATCGCGAACGCCATCAGCGTGTAGCGTCTGGTGTCGATGCCGAGCGATTGCGCCCTGATCGGATTTTCGCGTAGCGCCATGAAGGCGCGGCCCCAGGGCGAGCGGATCAGCCACCACATCGCCAGCGTCACGAGGCCGAGCGAGCCGAGACAGAGATAGTAGAACGGCAACGGCTTGCGGGTCGGGAAGCCGAAGATCCCGGGGCGCGGAATGTTGCTGATGCCGTAGATGCCGTTGGTGAGCCAGCTCTCGTTGCGGAACACCAGGAACGCCAGGGTCGAAAACGCGAGCGTGACGAAGGCGAGATAGTGATGCTGCACGCGCAGCGCCGGATAGCCCAACAGCCAGCCGACGACGAAGCAGACGACGATGACGAGCCCAAGCGCCGATATCAGCGGCCAGCCATGGGTAGTGAGGATCGCGGCACCGTAGGCGCCGATGCCGACGAAAGCGCCCTGCGCAAGCGACACCTGCCCGGCATAGCCGAGCGTGAGGTTGAGCCCCATCGCCGCGATGGTCATCACCGCCCACTGGCTGAGGATATAGAGGCCGTAGCGGTTGAAGTTCATCGGGATGATGATCAGGCCGGCGATGACGACGATCGCCAGCGCGGCGAGGAGCAGTCTGCCGTTGCGGGTCATACCGTGCGCTCCTCGGCTCGTCCGAGCAGGCCCTGCGGCCGGAACAGGATGACAAGGATCAGCAGCACCATCGGAACAGCCGCGCGATACTGGGTGGAGACGTAGGCCGCGGCGAGGTTGTCGACGACGCCGATCAGGAGACCGCCGGCGATCGCGCCGCGCACCTGGTTGAAGCCGCCGACGATCGCGGCGATGAACGCCGCCTGCCCGAGCACTTCGCCGCTCGAGAATTTGGCAAGATAGATCGGCGTGATCAGCAGCGAGGCCAGCGCGACCAGCACGGCATTGATCAGGAAGGTCAGCAGGATCATGCGCTCGACGGGAACGCCGATGATGCGCGCCACCGTCGGATTCTGTGCCGCCGCCTGCATCTGGTGGCCGAGCGAGGTGCGATTGAGCAGCGTGGTCAGGCCGACGACGGCCAGGATTGCAACGGCGAGCACGCCGAGACTCTGCAGCGAGATGACACGGCCAAGCACGCTGATATCGCCCGCGGGAACGATCGACGGAAACGGCGAGGCCTCGGCGCTGAAGAACTGCTTCACGGCCTCCTTGATCCCGATCGCCAGCGCCATGGTGGCGATCGCCAGCGGCAGCACGCCGTGCCGCAGCATCGGATCGACCAGCAGCATCTTGAAGGCGAGACCGAGCAGCAGCGCCGACAGTAGCACGCCGGCGAGCACCGCGAGCCAGAACGGCGCGCCGAGATGCATGACCGCGAGCATCAGGAAGGCGGGCAGCATCACGAACTCGCCCTGGGCGAAGTTGATGGTCTGCGAGGTCTGCCACAGCAAGGTGAAGCCGACGGCGACCAGCGCGTAGATGGCGCCGGTGGCGAGTCCCGCCACGATAAGGTCGAGCAGATTGGACATGGTTTCCCCGTGAGCCCTTGGGTGACGGCGGCGCCGGACATCACCACACCGGCGCCGCCGATCGACCGTTGTCCTCAGTTGAGCTTCGGCAACACCTGCTTCACGACCTGCTTGCCTTCCACGACCTCGACCAGGAAGCCCTGGCGATCGATGTCGCCGTTCTGGTCGAAGGTCACATCCATCAGGATGTTCGGTTCGGCCGAGGTCTTGATGGTCAGGCCGTGCAGCGTGTCGGCGAACGCCTTGGAGTCGACCTTGCCCATCTTCTCGGTCGTGGCCTTGACCATGTAGATCGCGAGATAGCCCTTGATGCCGTTGTGATCGGGCACGTAGTTGTACTTCTTCACGAAGCGGTCGCGGAACGCCTTGATGGCCTCGATCGGTGCGTCGGTGGTGAGACCCACGTGGCCGCGAGCGCCGTTGGCGGCATCGCCGGCGAGCTCGATCACCTTCTGGCCGACCAGCGTGGTCTCGCCGATCAGCGGCACAGTCACGCCCTGGCGCTTGATCTCCTTAAGGATGCGCGCGCTCTCTTCCTCGTTGACGTAGATGAAAACGGCATCCGGCGCCGCCGCCTTGATCTTGCTGACGTCGGCCGCGAAATCCGCCTGGCCGGCTTCGGTCGACAGATCGGCCGCGACCTTGATGCCGAGACGGTTGAACTCCTTGGTGATGACGTCGCGGCCGCCGCGGCCGAAATCATTGTTGACCCAGACCACCGCGACCGACTTCGCCTTCAGCTCGTCGTTGATGTACTTGGCGACCTTCGGCATCGAGGACTGCTGGCCGAACGACGTGCGGAAAAGGAACTTGTTGCCAGCCTGCGTGAGCTCGGCCGCCTCGCCGCCCATGATCTGGGTGATGCCGGCCTCGGCCGCCAGCGGCGCCGTCACCTTCACCGAGCCGGAATAGCCCGGCCCGAGCAGCACGTAGGGCTCGCCATCGAGCGCCTTCTGCACCTGCGCACGCGCAACGCCGGGGTTCGACTGCGAGTCGGCGTGGCTCACCTCGATCTTGCGACCGAGGATGCCGCCCTTGGCGTTGATTTCCTCGACGGCGAGGTCGATGCCGTTCTTCCAGTTGTTGCCGACGGTCGCGCCGCCGCCGGAGAGCTCGGCGACATCGGCGATCTTGATGGGGGCGCCGGATTGCGCGTAGGCGGCACCGGACAGCAGCGTGGCTGAGCACAGGCCAGCCAGGATGATCGATCTCACGTTGTTTCCTCCTCTGACTTAAACGCTTGTTTGCGTTTCTTGCTTGAACGACTTGTTCCGGCGCGTATTGGCCGTCGGCTCAGGCGGCGTCAACCGCCGGATATCTCTCCGCCATGTGGTTGTCGAACGCAGCCCCCATCGCCTCGGTCGAGGGCGCCAGGCCGGTGAACAATTCGAACGCGTCCGCGGCCTGGTAGATCGCGAGCTCGCGGCCGAGCAGGACCCGGGCTCCCCTGGCTTTGGCGGCTTTCAGCAGCGGCGTCCAGAGCGGCGAATAGACCGCGTCGGCGACCCAGAGGTCGGCGCGCAACAAATGATCAGGCACCGGCGTACCGCGGTTCGGCAACATCCCGATCGGCGTGCCGTTGACGACGCCAACTGCGCCGTGCAGTGCCGCTTCGACGCTGTCCGCGACCGTCACCGTGTTGCCGACCGGCAGCAGGCTCGCCAGCTTCTCGGCGCGCGTGCGCTCAGTGTCGTAGATGCGCAGGCCGGCGACTCCGAGGTTTGCAAGTGCGAAGGCGATCGCCTTGCCAACCCCGCCGGCCCCGACCAACGCGACGACGCCGCGATCGGTCTGGCTGATGAGCGGCGCGACGGCTCGCTCGAACCCGGTGGTGTCGGTGTTGTGGCCGATCAGCCGGCCGTCGCGAACGACGACGGTATTCACCGCGCCCATCGCCGCCGCCCTCGGCGCGAGCTCGTCGAGCAGCTCGACCACGGCTTCCTTGTAAGGATAGGTCACGTTGACCCCGGCAAAGCCGAGCCGGCGCACGCCTTCCAGCAGCGCGGACAGACCGGCCCGGTCGGCGCCGGCCACCTCGATGAGCTGGTAGTGGCAGCGCACGCCGAGCGCCGCCGCGGCATGTTCGTGCATGGCAGGAGAGGCCGAATGCGCGATCGGCGCACCGATCAGGCCGGTCAGGAATTTGCGGGCTTTGAGCGCGGAAAGATCGGGCACGTTGGCTTCAGTCTCTGCTGCCGCTCGCGCGATCGCCGCACGAGCGATGAATGGCGTCGCGGACGATAGCGCGTCCGCCAGCTAACACAATTACCCAAATATCCGCTGAACCTAACATCATGTTATTTTTTTACGAGCGCCGCCTTCCCCGGCCTCGCAACCTGCCGCCGGCCCGGCTCCAGTGCGCGCATCTCGGCACGCAGACAGTCGATGAAGTGCTCCGCGTAAAGCGACAGCGGCGTGCCGCGCTTGACCGCGATGTAGGTGTCGAACCGCGTCGGCTCGGCGATCTTCAGCAGCTCGATGCCGGGATAGCCGCCATGCGCGACCGTGAACTGGTCAATCACCGCGATGCCGAGCCCCGCCTTCACCAGCGCGCAGACCGTGGTGCCGAAGCGCGCCTTGATCGAGATGTTGTAGCTGAGTTTGTTGCGCGCGAAGATCTCGGCCATGATCCGGCCGTAGGGGTCGTTGGGATCGATACCGATCAACGGATAGCGAGTCATCTCCGCGGCGGAGACCTGCTTGCGGCCGGCGAGCTCGTGGCCGGGCGGGACGATGCAGAACAGTTCGCCTGAGGCGAGAGGAAGGAATTCGAGCCCGGAATGATCGAGCCGATAGCTCATCGCCACGCACTCGCCCTTGCCCAGCATCAGATAGTCGATCGCCTCCTCGATCTTGAGGATGTTGATGTCGATGCCCAAATCAGGATAGCGGCGGCGGACGCGCTCGATCGCGCGCGGCACCATCACCTGGGAGATGCTGGGCACCGAGCCGACGCGCAGTTCCGACAGCGCGCCACGGCCGATGTTGGAGATGATGTAGCTGAGATCGTCGACCTTCTCGTAGACGCTGTTGATCTGCTCGAAGATGTTCTGCGCCTCGGGCGTCGGAAAGTAGCGGCCGTTCTGGCGCTGGAAGAAGCGGATGCCGAGCGAGCGCTCGGTGTATTTCACCAGACGGCTGACACCCGGCGCCGACACTTTCAGCAGGCGCGCGGCGCCGTTGATGGTGCCCGTCACCATGACCGCGCGAATGACCTCGACCTGTCGCAAGGTCATCATCGGCGCGGTCCCCGCACGCCTTCGGCCGGAATCACGGACTGCCCGGCGGCGTCAGCACGACCGGCGGGCGCGGCACCGGCCGTGGGCGCGGCGGCAGCGCCCCCGGCGCGGGCTTGATCTCGACCGGCGGCGGCAAGGGCGCGACTTGCGGCTGGCTCGATGCCATCGGTGCCGCCGGCTGAGGCGCAGGGGCGGGAGCGGAGAGCGGCGGTGTCAGCGGCGACACGACGGCGCGCGGACCACCCAGCTTGGCGCGCGGCTCGCGCCGTGGATCACGACCGGGCAGCGGCACGTCGGCCGCGCTCGGTGCCGCCGGGCCAGCCTCGGGTGCACCGGGCAGCGACGCCGTCGACGATGGATAGGCCGGCGGCACCTCGCCGCGCGCGATCGCATCCAGACGCCGCGTTTCGCGATCGATCGCGCGCACCGCCAGCCACGACGACAGGGAGGTGACGTCGACCGCGCGCGTCAGCGCCTCGGACGTCCCGACCACGAACAACTGGATCTCCGGACGGCTGTTGGCATTGCCGACCGTATTGGCGCTCAGGCTGGCGCGAATGTCGGCATTGTCCGCCGGAATGTCGAAGCCGCCGGACACGATGACGCGGGCGCCTTGCGCGTCGAGCGTGGTGGCGCCGACCCGCAGCCGGCCGTCGCGGATGATGAAGGGGATCTGAGCAGACGCGACCGGCAACGTCGCCGACGTCAGCACCGGCTCGATCACCTGCCGCAACTTGCCGTCGTCGCTCACCTGGCCGGCGTCGGCCGCGCGCAACGCCGCATCGAACGCCCGCGGGTCGAGATTGGGGAGCGCCGCATTGTCGAGCGTCACCGTGCCATTGCCCGAGAGCGCATTGACCAGTGCCTGCACGCTGCGTCCTTCGGCGGCGAGCGTCATCTGGGCCGAGACCTTGCCGGCCGGCATCTTCAGGCTGTGATAGCGCAGCGCGTTGCCGTCGATGCCGGCGAGCTCGACGCGGCCGTTCAGGACGAGACCATTCGCGTTGGAGCGCGCATCGATGGTCGCGGCGACGTCGCCGCCGCCGAGCTTGCCCTTGAGGTTCTCGATGGTCAGCGACTGGCCGTCGCTCTTGATGGCGCCGCCCAGCGGATGCAGATCAATGCCATTCAGAATGGCGCCGCTGAGGGCCTGGAACGAGACACGCCCGCGCCACCCCTTCAAGAGACCTGCGCCGAGAGGCTCGGCGGGCTCACGCCCGGCCGCTCCGATCAGCACCGATACCACTTGCGGCACGTCGAGCGCATCCAGCCCGAGCTCGCCCTCGATCTGCTTGTCGTCGTCGAGCACCAGCGCGAGCCGGCCGCGCAGCCGCGATCCACCCACCGTGCTGTCGATGTCGTCGAGCGTCAGGCGATTGTTGGAAAGACCGAGACGGCTGAACAGGCGGACGTTCTGCGCGCCCGGATCCTGCGGCTTCAATCCAAACAAGGGCGACAGGTTGGCGCTGCGCAGGCGCAGATTGACGTTGGCCTTTGCGGTGTCGCCCCAGGGATCGACAGTGCCTTGCGCATCGCCATCGAGACCGGCGCCGGAGAGCTTGGCATTCACCCGCAGCGGCGCCCGCCAGCCGCCGGTCACGCTGGCATCGAACTGGGCCGGACCTGTGCCCGCCGCCGCCACGCGATCGAGCCCGAGCAGCGCCAGCACGGCGCTGCCCTGCTCCGACGACACCCGGCTCTCGATTCCAAGCTCCGTTCGATCGATCGCATCGACCTCGAAGCTGCGCAGCGCCGCGGCCGAGGGTTTGGCCGTCAGCGTCGCCGAGCCCTTCAATTGTGGCGCGTCGAGATCGAGCACCGCCTTGGCCTGGCTCCGATCGGCGTTGGCTGGGTCCTTGGCGAGATCGAGCGTGAGCTTCAGCCGGGCGGCGCCGGGCGGCATACTGAGCGCATCGAAGCGGGCGGCGATCTGCGGCGCGAGCGGCTGCACCAGCGCCGTGATCTCCTTGAGCGAGCCGGCCATCGAGGTCACCACCAGCCGCCCGGTTGCGTCGGCGCGATCGAACCGGCCGGAGCCCTCGCTCGTCACGCCGCTGCTCTGGCCGAACTTGATCTGGTCGATGGCGATGGTCTTGGGATCATAGGAAAAGCGCGCGGTGAGCGGACGCAGCTCCTGGCCGCTGAGCTTGGCGCGGGCGACGTCGAGCGCCACGCTGGCCTCCGCCGGCCACTCGCCGGTGACGCCGACCAGCGAGCGGGTCACGGCCATCGCGGCGTCGAGATCGAGCCGATCGCCCTTCAGCACCGCCTCGAAACGCGAGCCCGGCCCCGCTGGCCGGTTGACGAGAGCGACGCGTCCGTCGACGGAGCCGCCGTCGATATCGGCCTTGAGGCTGTCGATCGCGACCCGCTCCGGCGCCACGTTGAGGTCGCCGCGCAGCCGCAGCGGGCGCTGGGTGCGATAGCTGCCGTCGCTGCGGCCCTGCAGCCAGGCCACCAGCGTGTCGGGCTCCGACGATTCGAGATCGAGCGCGCCGGTGAAGCCCGATGTCACCGAGGTCGAGATGCCGATGGTCCGGAACGTCAGCCGCGTCGAGCCGGGCGCGCGCAGGTCGACCTTCTCGAGACTCCATGCCGAAGGTTCGTTGTGCAGGTCGGCGGTGAAGTTCTGTACCGGACGGCCGGAGAGCATGATCTGCTCGGTCGCGAACTGCACGTTGGCCGGCATCGGCAAGGTCGGCAGTTGTGCGATCCAGTTGCGCAGCGCCGGCAGCACCAGCGCGGGCGCGATCGCCCGCCGGTCCTTGATGTCGTCCTCGCCGGCCAGGAGCTTGTCGGCATCGAGCTGGCGTGCGGACAGTGAGGCTTTCAGCACGGGGGCGGCGCCGAAACGGATGTCGCCGCTGCCCGCGAATTTCAGCGAGCGATCCTCCTGGCCAAAGCTGACCTCGATCTGGTCGAGCTTGGCCGACGCCTGGTCGCCGACGACCTTGGTGGCGATGCGCCAAGGCGTCGCGCCAGCCTGGCTCAGCGGACGGGCCTTGGCTTGTTGGGCCTGCTTCGCCGATGGCTCCTTCGCAGACTGGGCGGGCTTGTCGTTGTCGGCGCCCTGCTCCTTCGGGGGCGACGACAGGGTCAGCGCGCCCTCGAACTTCGGCGAGCGGTTGGGAAAGCTGATGAGGCCTTCGATGTCGGCCATCACGGGACGCTCGCCCGGGTCGATGTTGAGGTGGACGCGCAGGCCGTTGGAGTCCTTGTCCTGGCTCGACGACACCCGGAAGGGGTAGCGGCCGCCGCGGATCGACACCGCGCCGTCGCCGCGCAGCGAGCCGGCCAGCGAACGCACGTCGCCGGAGAAGACGATGTCGGTCAGCTCCAGCGTCGAGCGGCTGGCGGCGTCGTGCAGGGCGACGCGGCCGGTGAGGTTGAGCCGGTCGATCGCGAGCGCCGCCAGATTGAACCGGCCCGACGCGGCCGGCAGGTCGACCTGGCCCTTGGCATCCAGCCCGAGATCGGCCGCCATGCCGCCGATGGTGAGCTCGTTCGCCCGCCACTCGCCGCGCATCAGATCGCCGAGGCTGAGCTCGACGTCGAGCTTGTCGGCGCGCAGCTTGCCGAGGTCGTTGGCGCCGCCAAAGGTGACCTGGCGCAGCCGCAAGGTCGGCGTCGGCAACAGCCGTGCGTCCAGCGCACCGGCGACCCGCACGGGCACGCCAATGATCTTGCCCGCCTCAGCCTCGAACTGCGGCCGGAACTGGTTCCAGTCGACGAAGTACGGGCCGATCAGCGCAGCAAGGAGCGCAAGGATGAAGGCAATCGCCAAGCCGAGCAGGGTCGTCTGCACGGGGTCTCCCTCAAAGGACAACGCTCCGGCGTCCCAACCTTAAAGCCAATACGGCCGCGGCCCACTGGCATCGATACCGGAGCGCTGCATCATATAGGATTAAGTATGGCGAAGTCACAGCGCTGTCGGTATTTCCGGGGGCGTTGCACAATTCCGTTAACGAAGATGGTTACCAGTGCGCCGGCAGCCGCTTCAGGCCGCGCAGCACGAAGGTCGGCCGCCATTCCGGGTTGTCGGGATCGTCCAGCTTCAACTCCGGCAGCCGGCGCAGCAGGGTTCCGATCGCGATCTCGGCCTCGATGCGGGCGAGCTGCGCCCCCAGGCAATGGTGGATGCCACCACCGAACGACAGCGGCTTCACGTTGGCCCTGGTGATGTCGAGCTGCTCCGGATGATCCGGATAGACCGCAGGATCGCGGTTGGCGGAGCCCAGCAGGCACAGCACGCTCTCGCCCGCGGGGATCCGGCGGCCGCCGAGATCCTCGATGTCCTCGAGCGCCACCCGTCCGGTGAGCTGCACCGAGGAATCGTAGCGCAGGAACTCCTCGATCGCGTTGGTGATCAGCTCCGGCCGCGCCTTCAACAGCGCCAGCTGGTCCGGATTGCGGTGCAGCGCCAGCAGGCCGTTGCCGATCAGGTTGACCGTGGTCTCGTGCCCGGCGCCGAACAGCAGGATGATGTTGGCGGTGAGCTCCTCATTGCTGAGCTTGGCGCCGTCCTCCTCGGCCTGCAGCAGCTGCGTCGTCAGGTCGTCGCCGGGATGTTTCCGGCGCAGCTCGAACAGGTGCTGGAAATACGCCTTCGATACCGCGTTGCCGGCATTGCCCTCGGCGATCTCGGCCTTCGACAGCGGCACCGGCTCGAGCAGCCGGCCGCCCTCGCGCGAGCTCTTGTAGAACGCTTCGCGGTGCTCCTCGGGAATTCCGAGCATGTCGCAGATCACGGTGACCGGCAGCTTGAACGCGAAGTCCTCGATCAGGTCCATCCGGCCGCGCGGGATGATCTCGTCGAGCGTCGAATCGACGATCGCCTGGATCCGTGGCCGCATGTCCTCGACGCGGCGGGCCGTGAATGCCTTCACCACGAGGCCGCGCAAGCGCGTGTGATCCGGCGGATCCTGCTGCAGCATCCAATGGCTCATGCTGCGGAAGATCGGCTCGTTCATGATGTCAGGGCCGTAGCGCCGGATCGAACGCGCGACGAAGTCCTTGCCGAAGCGCTTGTCGCGCAGCACCAGGCTCGATTCCGCATGCCGGCTGGCGAGGAACGCCCCGAACGGCGTCACATGCATCGGGTCGTTGTCGCGCAGCTGCGCATAGAAGGGATAGGGATCGCGGATGAACTCCGGCGACAGCGGATTGAACAGCGGCGCGGCCTTGGCGGCCTGAACATGCTCGTTCATGGGGTCCCTCTCCCTGGATTGGCCGATTAGCTCACGCCCGCGCCGCGATGGCAACCGGCTAGTTCACACATCATGCCGCAGCCCCCGCCGTCTTTAACCTGTGCAACTGGCCGGCAACGAGGCGGACCCGGCGCGGGGCCGCGATCCAGATCGCCGCCGCCGAGACGAAGGCGCCGAGGAAGGCGATCACGAAGCCCGGCGTATAACTCAGGGTGTAGTCATACAGCACGCCGGTCACCCACGGCCCTGCTGCGCCGCCGCATAGCCCGATCAGCATCAGCGTTCCGAAGATGCTACCGAAATGCGCGCCCTGGAATATCTCCAGCGCGACCGCGCCCATCACCGAGGTCAGGCCGTAGCCGAGCGCGCCCTGCGTCGCCACCATGATGTAGATCAGCATGAGCGACGGCGCGGCCTTGAGCGCGATCAGCGCGGCGAAGCAGATCGCGAAGCCGAGACAGCCCAATCCCCACACCGCCTCGCGCCCCAGGCGGTCCGACAGATGGCCGAGCGCGATCTGGCCCGGGATCCCGAGCAGGCTGACCGCGCCGAGCGCCCACACCGCGACGCTCGAGCTGAAACCGATCTCGAGCAGGTATTTCGTCTGGTGCACCTGCACCGCGTACCAGACGTAGAGGCCGAAGAAATAGCCGAGCGCGAGCCACCAGAACCGGCCCGTGCGCAGCGCGCGCGAGAGCGTCCAGTCGGTGCCGGCCCAGGCGGCGTCGACGACGTTGGAGACCGGCTTGGCCGCATTGGCGAGCGGCGCGGCGTCGCCGTCGGGACGCAGGCCGATCTCCTCCGGCCTCTTGCGCAGCAACAGATTGATCGGCGCCAGCACGACCAGCACCACGATCCCCATCGCTGTGCACGCCGTGCGCCAGTTGGTCTGTGCGATCATGTGCTGCACCCACGGGAGCAGCGTCATCGAGCCGATGCCGACGCCCGCGAAGGCGATGCCGATCGCCAGCCCGCGGCGGCGGATGAACCAGTTCGGCAGGAACAGCGACTGGCCGGAATAGCCGAGGCAGACGCTGCCGGCACCGACCATCACGCCAATCGTGACGTAGAGATGCCAGGGCTGCGAGGTCAGCGGCGCCAGCAGCAGACCGCCGGCCATCAGGGCGACGCCGAGTTCCATCACCGCGCGCGGACCGGTGCGGTCCATCAGCCGTCCGATCAGCGGACTGACGATTCCAGAGGCAACGAAGCCGAACGAGAACGCCCCGGCGGTGACGCCGCGGTCCCAGCCGAATTCGGCGAGAACAGGCGGATAGAACAGCGAGAACGCGGTGCGCGCATTGACCCCGATCGCCATCGTCACGAAGGTCACGGCGACGATGACCCAGCCATAATAGAACGGCAGGCGCATTGTTGTTGTTTTCACTCCCTGGTGCATCCTTCGCATCATCTGCGTGCGAAGGGGTCAAGGATTTTCTGCGCGGGCGACGGCGGTGTCAGTTACCTCCGAGGTCATGTGTGCGGTGCACTGTTCCTCTGCCCCCCGCTGTCGTCCCGGCGAACGCCGGGACCCATACCGCGCGATCTCACGAGGGACATGGCTGACAGTTGCGCGTCTCATTCCCGCCGGTGGTTATGGGTCCCGGCTCAAGGCCGGGACGACACCGCGTATGTGGCGAGCTTCGCCGGATCATGGCTGCACGTCCCCGCAGCGCGATCTGCGCCCGAGCTTTGCTTGCTCACTCACCCTCCTCGAACAGGAGGGCGCAGGGAAGGCCGGGCGCCGGCCGCGCCCGTGGCCCGCCTGCTCAAAAAAATGCAGGCGGCAGGTACCACAGGTTCAGCCGAGATCGCCCGGCCCTCCCTGCGCGATGGTCTTCACGCTTATATGCAGGCTTCCTGGCGCTCGGCTTGTTGGCCGCCATGCGCGACAACGCCTTTCACGCGTTGCGCGGTGATACCAGCGTCGAGGTATCAGAACCCTGCAACTTCACGTCCGCAAGAACGTCGTTCGTCCGCACATCCAGGACATGCTGCCAAGGACATGCTGCGAGCTCTCGCGGCCACCGCTCCCCGCCTCGCGTGTCGTGACGATCGCGCGCAACGCCCCTCCATGATGAGGCGGGATGCGCGGAAAGATCGCGGTGATTTGCCCGACGACGCAAGCGAAATGATCTGCGACAAAGTAACCCGACGGGCAAACAGCGTTCCGTCGTCATTCCGGGGCGATCGTCCAACCGCGTCTGCGTCTGGACGATCGAACCCGGAATCTCGAGATTGTTGAAAGACGGATGCAAGCCAATGTCGAGATTCCGGGTTCAAGGCCTGCGGCCTTGCCCCGGAATGACGTCGTGGGGCGACGGCGAACTAATAAGTTGCGTTCTACGCCGCGGCCTTGGCCTCGTCGGCGCCATGGAACGCATACACGTCCATGCGCAGCACGCCGTAATTGGCGCTGTTGTGCAGCCGTTCGACGCGGGCGCCCTCTCCCGCGGCGCCGAGTGCAGCGAACAGCGGCAGGAAGTGCTCGTCGGTCGGATGATTGTCGCGCGCATGCGGGGCGAGACGGCGGTAGTCGACGAGGTCGTCGACGCGGCCTTCGATCGCGGCCTTGTGCACCCAGTCGGCGAAGTCGACCACCCAGGACGGCGCGGGGTCGTCGATATCGAGCCGGCGCTTGCGGAATTCGCCGAGATTATGGGTGAAGCTGCCGCTGCCGATGATCAGCACGCCCTCGTCGCGCAGTGGCGCCAGCGCGCGGCCGAGTGCGAGATGATGTGCCGGCCCGCGCTCGGTCTGGATCGAGAGCTGCAGCACCGGAATGTCGGCCTGCGGATACATCAGGAGCAGCGGCACCCAGGCGCCGTGATCGAGCCCGCGCCCGCGGTCGATGCCGACCGGCAAGCCGGCCGCCTGCAACCGCGCCGCGACGGCCTGCGCGAGATCGGGCGCCCCCGGCGCGGGATAGCGCAACTGATAGAGCTCACGGGGAAAGCCGTAGAAATCGTAGATGGTCTCGTTGGTGGCGACCGCATTGACGGCGGGGATGTCGGTCTCCCAATGCGCCGAGATCACCAGGATCGCCTTCGGCCGCGGCAGGCTGCCGCCGAGGCCGACGAGGAAGTCACGGGCCGCCGAGTCCGTGAGCGGCAGCATCGGCGAGCCATGCGACAGGAAGATGCTGGGCAGGGTCATGTCATCTCTCCTCGGGCTGCTGACACGTCGTCAAGATAGCGCGCCAAAACCACAGCTGTCGTCCCCGCGAACGCAGGGACCCATACCGCGGGATCGACGTTTGAGGCAGGCTGAGTATCGACCGTCGTGCTCAGACCAGTTCCGCCTGTGGTTATCGATCCCCGCGTTCGCGGGGATGACAGCGAAGTGTGGCGACAGTCAGCGAACCCAACTGCCAGCGTCAATGCGCGCTGCGCAACTGCCCGCCGGCGAGGCTGCTGCGCAGGCCGCCCAGCGCGTAGGCGCCGTCGCCAAGCAGCGCCTGGATCACCAGCGTCACCGCCCAGAACGCCGGATACTCCCAGCCGCCCTTCGGATTGTTGAAGAAGAACCCGGCGGAGCCATGCACGGTGAAGATGGCGCCGAGCAGGATCGGCACGGCGGCGAGCGCCACCCAGCGGGTGTAGATGCCGAGGATCAGCGCGATGCCGGCCAGGATCTCGGCCGTGATCACCAGATAGGCCAGCTCGGGCGGCAGGCCGATGCTGCCGAAGAACTTGGCAGTGCCGGCCGGGGTGAACACGAACAGCTTGAGGCTGGCATGGGCCAGAAACAGCCCGCCCAGGGTGAGGCGGAGCAGGAGCGCGGCATAGGGCGCGGTACGGGAATCGATCATCGGAACCTCCGGTGGGGACCCCCAGCATATGGATCATTTCCCGAAAGACGATAATCCGATACAATGGAAATTCAGTTCACACCATAAGAGTGAGATGATCCAGTGTTGGACCGGCTGACCGGACTGGAGGTGCTCTCGAAGGTGGCCGGTTCCGGAAGCCTGTCGGGCGCGGCCCGCCTGCTCGGCATGTCGCCGACCATGGTGACAAAGCACCTCGCGGCGCTGGAGACGCGGCTCGGCACCAAGCTGTTTCACCGCACCACGCGCCGGCTGACCATCACCGAGGCCGGACGCCGCTATCTCGACCTCGCCGAGCGCGTGCTCGGCGACTTCGAGGCGGCCGAAAGCGCGATCGCGGCCGACCGCGTCGAGCCGCGCGGGCTGTTGCGGCTCAATGTCCCGCTCGCCTTCGGCACGCGCCAGATCGCGCCGCTGCTCGCCGGCTTCGCCGCGCTCTATCCCGGCGTCAGCGTCGAGCTTGGGCTCAATGACCGGCTGGTCGACCTGATCGAGGAAGGCTGGGATCTCGCGATCCGGATCGGCACGCTCAAGGACTCCAGTCTGGTGGCGCGGCGGCTGGCGCCGTGCCGGATGATGGTCTGCGCCGCGCCGTCCTATCTCGCCGCGCATGGGACACCGCGCACCACGGCCGATCTCGGCCGCCATAACTGCCTCGGCTACACGCTGGCGGCGGCCGGCCCGTCGCGCTGGCGCATGGGTGGCAAGGCCGCGGTCGATGTCACCGTGAGCGGCAATCTGCGCGCCAACAATGGCGATGCGCTGCTCGCGGCAGCGCTCGCCGGGCAAGGCGTGATCTACCAGCCGACCTTCATCGTCGGCGACGAGATCCGCGCGGGACGGCTGGTGCCGCTGACGCTCGAGGTGCCGCCATCGGACCTGCTGGCGGTGCATGCCGTCTACCTGCCGGATCGCACGCCCTCGGCCAAGGTGCGCGCCTTCATCGACCACCTCGCGGCGGCCTTCGCGCCGGAGCCGCCCTGGGATCGCGATCTTGCGTAAGCGGCGTCAGTTCTTCGTGACGTCGTCGCGAACGAACTGAGTTTCGGGCGAGCCTCAGAAATCCATTCCGCTCATCCTGCCGCCGGACGGCGTGGCCGGAGCCGCCGCCTGCTCTCTGGGGAGTTCGGCGACCATCGCCTCGGTCGTAATCAGCAGGCCCGCAACGGAGGCAGCGTTCTGCAGGGCGGTCCGCACGACCTTGGTCGGATCGATGATTCCCTTGCTGATCATGTTCCCGTAGTCGTCGGACTGTGCGTCATACCCGTAAGCATATTGATCCCGCTCCAACAATCTGCCGACGATGACGGAGCCGTCGGCTCCGGCATTTGCCGCAATCTGGCGCACCGGTGCTTCCAACGCCTTCATGACGATACCAAAGCCATGCATGATGTCCGGATTTTGCCGAGCAGATTGCCAGCCCGCTCCCCGCGTCCGCGAATGACGGCGAGCGGATTCGCGCCTTTCTCTGAGGTTGAGAATCATTTCTGTCAGATAGTCGATCAATTCGGCTTCGAGCGAATCGGGAAGCTGCAAACGATGGACACGCTGAAAGAAGAAATCCGGATAGACGAACGGACTGTCGGAATTCAGCAGCTTCTCGATGGATGCGAAGATCTCGTTCAAGAGCCTGTTGTTCAACAAGGACTGCTTACGAAGCAAGCGTCCCAGATCGTGCGTGTCAGACATCGCGAGGTCGGAAATGCTGTCCGGCTCGCTCTTGCTCCTGAACACCCGGCTCAGGGCCTGCCTGGCGCGCAACAGCGCAATGCCGCCGCCCGGCAGGATGCCTTCCTCGACGGCCGCACGCGTCGCATGCATCGCGTCATCCACGCGATCCTTGCGCTCCTTGACCTCGACCTCGGTCGCGCCGCCGACGCGGATCACCGCGACGCCGCCCGCGAGCTTGGCCAGACGCTCCTGCAGCTTCTCACGGTCGTAGTCCGAGGTGGTCTCCTCGATCTGCGCCTTGATCTGCTGAACGCGCGCCTCGATGTCGGCCTTCTTGCCGGCGCCGTTGACGATCGTAGTGTTCTCCTTGTCGATCATCACCTTCTTGGCGCGGCCGAGCATGGAGAGGTTGACGTTCTCGAGCTTGATGCCGAGGTCTTCCGAGATCGCCTGGCCGCCAGTCAGGATCGCGATGTCCTGCAGCATGGCCTTGCGGCGGTCGCCGAAGCCCGGCGCCTTGACGGCCGCGACCTTCAGGCCGCCACGCAGACGGTTGACGACGAGCGTAGCCAGAGCCTCGCCCTCGACGTCCTCGGCGACGATCACCAGCGGCTTGCCGGTCTGCACCACGGCCTCGAGCAGCGGCAGCAGCTCGTTCAGCGACGACAGCTTCTTCTCGTTGATGAGGATGTAGGCGTCGTCCATCTCGACGCGCATCTTGTCGGCATTGGTCACGAAGTACGGAGAAATGTAGCCGCGGTCGAACTGCATGCCCTCGACGACGTCGAGCTCGGTCTCGAGCGACTTGGCTTCCTCGACGGTGATGACGCCCTCGTTGCCGACCTTCTTCATGGCGTCGGCGAGGAACTTGCCGATCTCGGAGTCGCCGTTGGCGGAGATGGTGCCGACCTGGGCGATCTCGTCGTTCGACGTGACCTTCTTGGAGTTCTTGACGAGATCGGCGACAACCGCCTCGACCGCGAGGTCGATGCCGCGCTTCAGATCCATCGGGTTCATGCCGGCGGCAACCGCCTTGGCGCCTTCGCGCACGATGGCCTGGGCCAGCACGGTCGCGGTGGTGGTGCCGTCGCCAGCCGCATCAGCGGACTTCGAGGCGACCTCGCGCACCATCTGCGCGCCCATGTTCTCGAACTTGTCGTCGAGCTCGATCTCCTTGGCGACGGTGACGCCGTCCTTGGTGATGCGCGGCGCGCCGAACGACTTGTCGAGGACGACGTTGCGGCCCTTCGGACCGAGCGTGACCTTCACGGCATTGGCGAGGATGTCCACGCCGCGCAGCATGCGGTCGCGGGCTTCACCGGCGAATTTGATGTCCTTGGCTGCCATTCTCGACGACCTCCTAGGGCTTCAACATCGGCAGACTGATCGCTTTCTGCATATGCCTGATGTTGACGAGACGCAGCTTGGATATCTTGGTCAGGCAAGCCTGGTCGCTGACGACATCGACCCTGAGCCGGTCAGGATCGAAGCCTGCCAGGATCAGCCTGTCCTTGAACTCCATGGCACGATCGAGATCGCATTCCGGCTCCTGGTCGGAGGCCACGATGTAGATCTCGAATCCCAATATCGCGATTTTCTCCCTGTCCAGGCGGTTGCTGAACTCGACGAACTGGCCGTCGATGTAGCGCCTGTTCTCCGGCTTCAGGTATTTTGCGTCGATCAGACACCCGATGGTCTGCGACAGCGCTTCGTCCGGGATGGCTTCGTGCTTCTCGCACAAGATGGAGACGCTGAAATGCTTCGAATTGGAGTACTTCGACTGCATGATCTCCTTCTTGCAATCCTGCATCTGCCGCATCGGAACGCCGAAGGGGGACCAGGCACATGGCTGCTCGCCGTCGAGCGTGGCGAAATAGAGAGGAATGACTTCGCGCATCTTATCTAAGCCCCTGATTCAACACCGTCAGAGTTTCGACGAGCGACTCCTGACCTTGCGTCGCAGCCGCCATGAAGTCGGCATGGCTGGCCATCTTGCTGTAGGCAATGAAGGATCGGAGCTTCTTTTCCACCCCCCTGGGCAACCCCGGCTCGACAAGCTGCGAGGCGGCCTCCTTCAGCTCCTTGGCGAGCGACTCCACGTCTTCGACCAGCTCCGCCCGCTTCACCTTGAAATCCGTCTTTTGGACGTCCGTATCCTTGAGACGGCGGACATGGGCCTTTGCCCGTCGCCAGAGCACCCCGATTTTTCCGAGGTCCGGTCCGCCCGACTGCACGAGCCGGCCGATCAGCGACAGGGCGGCGAATGCTGATACGCTGGCCTGCATCAGCGCGGCGTTCATGTCCGATCTGGGCCAGGTTCCGAGCAAGCTCAGCACAGTGACCACCAAGACCGTGACGAGGCAGGGAATGATCGCCGCGACGACCGAGATGTAGTCCGCTCTTGCGGCGTTGATGCATACGACCAGGCACAGGAGCAAGACGACGACCGTGATGCGCGCTTCGTGCCCCGCGGCCTGCGTGCCGAGCGAGGTGAAAATATCGATGGCCTTGATTGCTCCGGTTGCGGCCACCAAGAACAGCAGCGCCATCAGCAGCGGCCCCACCAGCGCATGCTCGGGGCGATACGGAAACCAGATCAGCCGGTGGAAGACGACCTTGTACAATGGCGTATCCCGTCGTGAGACGAAGCCCTGTCTCGCAGGCTGCAGGCAATGGAGACCTCGGGGGCCTCAAATCGAGTATCCAAACCAATCCGAATTAGAGAATAATGATGCCAACTCCAACGTTCTTGCAAGTCCGTCCTGCCGTGCGGGCAATTGCACCTGCGCTGTTGCGCTGCCCGATCCAGCCGTGCCATCGAGGATGATCGGGCTGTGGCTCTGCCGCCTGCAGCGACGTCCGGAGACGTAGAAACTCATGACAGACCAGACTGCGGCCGGGCGTCCATGGACGCTGCTCCGCTCCCTGCAATCCTACCGGTTGAGCGCCCTGCCCGCCGATCTCGCCGCCGGACTGACGCTGGCGGCGATCGCGATCCCCGAGCAGATGGCGACCGCCAAGCTCGGCGGCTTCGCGCCCGAGATCGGCTTCTTCGCCTTCATGGCGGGATCGCTGGGATTTGCGCTGTTCGGCGCCAACCGCTTCCTGTCCTGCGGCGCCGATTCCACGATCACGCCGATCTTCGCCGGCGGCCTGGCGCTGCTTGCGGCCGGCGGCACGCCCGAATACGGCAGCCTGGCCGCGGCGCTGGCGCTGCTGGTCGGGGTCATGCTGGTGCTGGCCGGCGGCTTCAAGCTCGGCGGCATCGCCAACCTGCTGTCGGTGCCGGTCACCGTGGGCTTCCTCGCCGGCATTGCCGTGCATATCATCGTCTCACAATGGCCGGGCGTGCTCGGCCTGCCGTCACCGAGCGGGCCGACGCTGGCGCGGATCGCGACCCTCGCGGGCGAGCTCGGCAAGTCCAACGCATACACGATGCTCATCGGCTTCGGCGTGCTCGCGACCATCACGGTCTGCGAGCGGATCAGCGCCCGCATACCCGGCGCGCTGATCGCGCTGACGGCCGCGACCCTGTTCGTGATGTCGGCCGGGCTGCAGGGCGGTGGCGTGCCCGTCATCGGCGAGATCGCCGGCACGGTGCCGATGCCGTCCGTGCCGCTGATCGGACCGGAACAATGGGCGAAGCTGGTCCCCCTCGCCTTCCTGATCGCCGTCGTGGTGATGGTGCAGACCTCGGCGACGACGCGCTCGTTCCCCTCCGATCCCGACCGGCCGGCCGACGTCGACCGCGACTTCCTCGGCGCCGGCGCCGGCAGCCTGCTGGCCGGATTGTTCGGCGCCTTCCCCGTCAATGCCAGTCCGCCGCGCACCGGCATCGTGGTCGAGACCGGCGGCCGGTCGCAGGTCGCGGGCCTGCTCGCCGCCGCGATCGTGCTGCTGCTCGTGCTGTTCGGCGCCCGGCTGCTTGCGAATGTGCCGGAGGCGGCGCTCGGCGGCGTGCTGCTGTTCGTCGCGCTGCGCATCATCCGCGTCGCGCAGATCACCAGCGTCTATCGTGCGTCGAAGGGCGAGTTCCTGCTCATCCTCGCCACCGCGGTGGCGATCATCGCGCTGCCGATCGAGCAGGGCGTCGCGATCGGCATCGCGCTGTCGCTGCTGCACGGCATCTGGAGCACGACGCGCGCCCACCTCATCGCCTTCGAACGCGTGCCGGACACGACGATCTGGTGGCCGGCGCATCCGCAGATCAGAGGCGAGGAGCTGTCCGACATCGCCGTGGTCGGCTTCCAGGCCCCGCTCAGCTTCCTCAATGCGGCGACGTTCCGCGCCGACATGCAGCGCCTGCTGCGCAGCCGCAAGCCGCGGCTGGTGGTGTTCGAGGCCAGTGCCATCGTCGAGATCGATTTCACCGCCGCGCAGACCCTGCGCGACATGATCCATATCTGCAACGAGACCGGCATCGTGTTCGCGGTGGCGCGGCTGGAGTCGCTGCGGGCCCAGGCGGCCTTCGAACGGTTCGGCCTGTACGACGTGCTGCCGCGGGAGCGCGTGTTCCACAGCGTCGATCACGCGCTGCAGAAGCTGCGCGGCAGTGCCTCGGATATGCACGCTTGAGGGAATGGCGGCACGAGCACCGCCGTGGTCGACGACGTCTCCGGGACCAAGCGGACGCTTGCGCGCGGTGACCTCGTGATACAAACCGTTACACGTTGCGGCGACGCTCGACATATGCCTGCTAAATTGAGACAGCAGCCTCACAAGGCCCGGCGCGTCGGCCGCGGCAAGAGAGGAATCATCGATCATGCACAAGCTGTTTCCGCTGCTGTTGATAGTCATCTTCAGCGCTGCCGCCCAGGCTCAGGACAGGAGCGCGATGCGCCAGGCGTGCGGCGACGACGTGCGCACGCTTTGTACGGGAATCATGCCGGGCGGCGGCCGCATCAAGCAATGCATGATCGAGAAGTTCGATAAGCTCTCCGACGGCTGCAAGACGGCGCTGAAGGACGCGAAGGCGCAGCCGGGCGGCAAATGATGCCGGCTGCGACGAAAGCCGGCGGCAGACGTCGCTCGTCGTTCATGTTCCTTGCAGCGAATGTCTGCTAGAATATCCTAAGATGGCGACGATGCCGTAGCGATGCGCTCCATGATCAGCAGAGCTGCATCGCGCGATCGGTGTCGTGGAGGTCTCTATGGTACTAGGAAGAGGTTTCGCGGCGTCGAAAAAATTGCGAAACCAAATCCTGTCCGAGGACGTCTAAGGACTGCACTGCTTCGAAACCAACGAGAGGACCGCACTGCAATGCGCAATCTGTTCACCTCCGCCCTGCTCGCCGCGACCGTCATGCTGGGCGCGTCGGCCGCGCAGGCCTTCACGCTGCCGGCCCAGCCGGCTGCTCCGGACGGCAATGTCGAGCGCGTCGCCGGCGGCTGCGGTCCCGGCTGGTTCCCCGACCGTTGGGGCCGTTGCCGACCCGCCCCGCGCGTCTATCGCCCCTACGGTTATGGCGGCTTCGGCCCGCGCACCTGCTGGGTCCGGCCGACCCCGTGGGGACCGC
This sequence comes from Bradyrhizobium sp. HKCCYLRH2047, assembly GCF_051168175.1. Lineage (NCBI taxonomy): Bacteria > Pseudomonadati > Pseudomonadota > Alphaproteobacteria > Hyphomicrobiales > Nitrobacteraceae > Bradyrhizobium > Bradyrhizobium sp. HKCCYLRH2047. The sequence continues at coordinate 347,886 of NZ_JBNPUM010000008.1, read as the reverse complement.
GCCGCGTCTGCCGTTGATTTGAATGGACTACAACGCCGCCGCGTGTCGAACGCGGCGGCGTTTTTGTTTGGTGCTCTCCTGACGAGGTTGGATCGGACGTGTCGCCGCGCAGGTAGTGCGCTCCCTCTCCCCGTTCTTACGGGTAGTGGGTTGGGGTGAGGCGCAGCCGCGCGTGCGGTCCCAATGACGAGCCTTCGAATTCGCTCATCCTCGTTGCAGCAGTCGGTGCGTTCCGAGAAAGACGGTCAAGCTCCCTCTCCAATACTTCCCATGCCGCTGCCACTCATCCCCACCCTCTCCCCGTAAGAACGGGGAGAGGGAGCGCAGCGTGATCGAGGAGAGAGTTGAGGCCTGATGCGGCTTCAGGCCGGGATGATCTTGCCGGGGTTGAAGATGTTGTGCGGATCGAGCGCGGCCTTCACCGCGCGCATCGCGTCCAGCGCTTCCTCGCCGAGCTCGGACTTGAGGTATTTCTGCTTGCCCTGGCCGATGCCGTGCTCGCCGGTGCAGGTGCCGTCCATGGCCTGGGCGCGCTCGACCAGGCGGTGCATGAACTCGTCGCCGCGCGCCATCTCGTCGGCATCGTCGACGTCGCACATCAAGGAGCAGTGGAAGTTGCCGTCGCCGACATGGCCGACGATCGGCGATGTCAGCCGCAGACGCGCGAGATCCTCCTCGGTCTCGGTGACGCAGTCCGCCAGCCGCGAGATCGGCACGCAGACATCGGTCGCGACCACGCCGACGCCGGGCCGGATCGCCTTCACCGACCAATAGGCGTCGTGACGCGCCTGCCACAGCTTGGTGCGGTCCTCCGGCTTGGTGGTCCAGGCGAAGTCGCCGCCGCCGCACTCCCTGGCAATCTCGGCAAAGTTCTTCGACTGCTCGGCGACCTCGGCCTCACTGCCATGAAATTCCAGGAGCAGCAGCGGCGTCTCCGGCAGGGTCAGCTTGGAATAGGCGTTGCAGGCCTTCACCTGCGCCGCATTGAGCAGCTCGATGCGCGCCATCGGAATGCCGGTCTGAATCGCGAGGATCGTCGCTTGGCAGGCGCCGCGCACCGTCTCGAACGAGCACGACGCCGCCGCGATGGTCTCGGGAATGCCGCGCAGACGGATCGTCATCTCGCAGATGATGCCGAGCGTGCCCTCGGCGCCGATGAACAGGTGCGTCAAATCGTAGCCAGCTGCGGACTTCTTGGCGCGGGTGCCGGTCTTGATGATCTCGCCGTCGCCGCGCACCACCTTCAGCGCCAGCACGTTCTCGCGGATGGTGCCATAGCGCACCGCGTTGGTGCCGGAGGCCCGGGTCGAGGCCATCCCGCCGAGCGAAGCGTCGGCGCCGGGATCGATCGGGAAGAACAGACCCTGGTCGCGCAGATATTCGTTGAGGGTCTTGCGGGTGATGCCGGGCTGGATCACGCAGTCGAGGTCCTCGGCATGCACCTCCAGCACCTTGTTCATGTCGCGCATGTCGATGCAGATGCCGCCCGCGGGGGCGTTGACCTGGCCCTCCAGCGAGGTGCCGGTGCCGAACGGAATGATCGGCACGCCTCGGGGGGCGCAGATGCGGACGACGTCCTGGATGTCGGCGGTCTCCTGCGCCAGCACCACGCCATCCGGCGGCTGCGTCGGCAGCCAGGTCGTGGTATGGCCATGCTGCTCGCGCACGGCCTGCGAGGTGATGAGCCGGTTGCCGAAGCGGGCTGCGAGCGCGTCGAGCGCGCTTTTCAGCGCCTCCGGCGCGGGCCGCTTCAAATCGTGATGGGGGATCGTCGTCGCCACTGCTTCCTCCGAAAGTTGGGCGGACCGTGGCAAAGGACGCAACAGGGGTCAAGGGAGCAAACGGAAGAGCCGATGAGCGATAATGCAGTGCCCACGACGCAAGAGGCCGGGCCGTTCCTGTCACAGGTCATGCAGATCGAGCCGCAATGGATCGACTACAATGGCCATCTCAACATGGCCTATTACAACGTGATGTTCGACCGCGCGATCGACCAGATCTGGGCCGAGCTCGGCATCGGCCCTGCCTACATGACGGAGCGCCAGGGCTCGACCTTCACCGCCGAATGCCACGTGCGCTATTTGCGCGAGATCCATCTCGGCGATCCCGTCCAGGTCGCGGTCTGGCTGATCGCAGCCGACGAGAAGCGGCTGCACACCTTCGAGGAACTGCGCCATGCCGGGGAAGGCTGGGTCTCGGCGACCTCGGAGAACATGTCGGTGCACATCGACATGACCAAGCGCAAGGTCTCGCCGTTTCCGCCGGACATCCAGGCCAACATCGCCCGCGTGCTGCAGGCGCATGCCGCGCTGCCGCAGCCCAACGGGCTCGGCCGCGCCATCGGCATGCCGCGCAAGTAGGACCAACGGGCCATGCGGGCGCGCCGGCGTCCCGCGCTCAGCTCCCGCCGGCCGCCCTCTTCTTCGCAGCACCTGACTTGGCGACGCGCGCCTTCGCGGCGCGCGGCTTGGGACTGGTGGCCCTGACCGGCAAGCGGGCCTGCGGCCGGATGCGGTAGCGCCCCGACCCGGTCGGATCGCGGTTGCCGACCTGGTTCTGCGGCACGCCGCTCAGGACCTGGACGATGTCGTCACGGACGACTGGAAAGATGCGATAATACTGGTGCTCCTGCGGGTCCTGCGCGAACGACGTGACGTCAGAGCAATCCACCGCGGTGACCTTGTCGCTGATGCTGCCCATGTTGTCGGGGCCGTCATTGCCGAGCCGCGGACCGTTGAATTTCGTGCCCGCGCTCAGCGTGTTCAGCACCCAATCCTTGGTCGAGTGATAGACCGTGACGCTGCTCGCGGTGCGCGGCAGATATTTCAGCTTCGCCGGGTCGTCGAACGCATCCGCGTCCTCGTCGGCTGCCGCGAGCACGATCTTGTCGAACGTCCTGCGCAGTCCGGTCAGCGCCGGCTGCGTGCCGTCCATCCGCACCATCGCCGGCACGCTGCCAGCCATGGCCGCGCCGGCCGCGGGATCCGGCATCTGCATCAAGGCCTGCAGCGCGCCGCGCAGGACATAGACGCCCATGCTGTGACAGATGAGATGAATGCTCTGGTTGCAGCGCTCGCTCTCCGGCAGCCCGTCGACGAAATCATAGAGACGCCGCAGCGTGCGTGCCACGGCCGGGCCGGATGCCGCCGCCGTCTTGCGATCGTGCTGGTAGTCCACAAAGGGCAGCGGCACGCCGACCGGCGAGGCCACCGACGGCCAACTGAACACGAACATGTTGGCGTCGATCCCGTAGAACGCCGATATCCACCCGGCGCGTTCGATCGAGTCGACGAAGCTGTTGCTGAAGCCGTGAATGAACGCGATCGTCGGCCGCGCCTTCGCCAGCATGTCGGTACGCAGGGCGCCGAAGATCGTATTGCTGCCGAGGACGGCTCGGGAGCCTTGCGGAAAGATCAGTTGCTCGTCCTCGACATGAAGCGATCCAGGCACCAGGCCATAGCTCGATGCCTGCAGATCGACGGCGATCTCGGCCCGGCCATACCTGATGTTCAAGCCGTTGACGGGACCGAGCTCGGAGCTGAACCCGGTAATCTGATTCGTGCCTTCAGCCGTGATCGGTTGCCTGTTGGTCGCGAAATAGACCGTGACGTTCATGATCCCGCCCTCTGAGAATATCGCCACAAGCATGGCACGGCACCGGACGAGCGGATCGTCGGAAGCGGCGCGAAATGGCTTCCGCACCACGGCAGTCACGCGCGATGGGCCGGATCCGAACAACGTCGCCGTCTGAACAACGTCGCCGAACCGGCGCGGCTTCCGCAACCGCGCTCCACCTCAGATAGAACACCACAAACAGCGCGCACGCAATCGCGATGGATGCGCACGGCGTCTTGCGACGCACGACCGCGCTGCGCAAACCGGCCCATCTCGTCTGGTCAGCCCTGCATCACCCAGTCGGGCAAGCGCGCGAACCAGGGCTGCGCCTGCTCGAGCTGGCGGGCGAGCTGCAACAGTCTCGTCTCGTCGCCGAGCCGGCCTGTGAACTGCACGCCGAGCGGCAGGCCGTCGGCGGTCCAGTGCAGCGGCACGCTCATCGCCGGCGTTCCCGTCAGATTGGCGAGCTGCGTGAACGGGACATATTGCAGGCTGTCGCGGGCGATCTTGTCGATCATGCCGTCGAGCAGGCCCCAGCGCGTCAGCAGCCCGAGCAGGCCGATGCGGTCGAGCATGTCGAGCAGGGTCTGTTCGGCCGTGCTCGGATCGCCCTCGCCGTGCCGGATCGGAGGGTGTGCGAGCGTCGGTGTCAGCAGCAGGTCGTAGCGCGCATGGAAGCGCGCGAGCGCGCGAGCGAACTCGTTCCATTTGAGCAGCTGCGTCGTCAGCGCGCCGGCCGAGATCGCGCCGCCGAGCGTCGACAGCACCCGCGTCAGCAGCTCGAACTCCTCGCGCCTGGCGCCCTTGCCGCGCGCGTCGGCGACCAGCGCCGCGACCTGGCCGAAATAGATGTGCAGGAACGAGGTCGCGAGCGCGGCGCCGTCGATGTCGGGGGTGGCCTCCTCGACCTCGTGACCGAGGCCCCGCAGCAGCTTCACGGCGTTGTCGACCGCAAGCTTCGCCTCGGCATGCACCTCGGTCCCGATCGGCGACGCCGCCGTGTAGCCGATGCGCAAGCGGCCGGGATCGCGGGCGACCGCATTGGCATAGACCACGCCGGGCTCGGCGGTGAGAAAGGGATCGCCGGGCTCGCTGCCCGCGATGACGTCGAGCGCGAGCGCGGTGTCGCGAACGCTGCGCGACAGCACGCCCTCGCTCGAGGCGCCGAACCAATACTCACCGAAGCCCGGGCCCGACGAGATCAGGCCGCGCGACGGCTTCAGCCCGAACAGGCCGCAGCAGGCGGCGGGAATGCGGATCGAGCCGCCGCCATCATTGCCGGCGGCCATCGGCACGACGCCCGAGGCGACCGCCGCTGCAGCGCCGCCGCTGGAGCCACCCGGCGTATGCGCGGGATTCCAGGGGTTGCCGACGCGGCCGAAAGCGCGGGAGTCGCTGACGCCCTTCAGCGCGAGCTCCGGCAGGTTGGTCTTGCCGAAGATCACGAGGCCGGCTTCGAGATACCGCCTGACGACCGAGGCATGCTCGGCGGCCGCGAAGCCGGACAGCGCCTTGCTGCCATAGGCCGTCGGCAGGCCCGCATAGTCCTGGGCACAATCCTTGATCAGGAACGGTACGCCGGTGAACGGGCCGGCGGCGGGCTTGGCAAGCTGCGCACGGGCCTCGCCCTCCATCAGCCTGCAGACGGCGTTGGTCCGCGGCTGGGCCCGCTCGTTCTGTACCAGCGCGAGCTGCAGCAGCTCCGCCGCATGGGTCTCGCCGCCCTTCACCGCGGCGGCAAGCGCCGTTGCATCTCGCTGCACATAGTCCCCGAAGTTCACGCCGCCCTCCCCGCACCGCATTCGTTGCCGTGATCGTAGCTGATTCTGGCTGCAACCGAGGCGCAGTTGCGCCGAACGCGGCGTCAATGCGGCCTCATCGGGGCGATCATGGCGACATGATGATCAACCCCGGTCGACTCGAGGGCCGGATTGCGCAGCTTGGTCCCGATTTTAGTTAATTTGATTCAGATCATTCGTCGCGTCTCTTGTGCCGACCTAACCTTACGCATCGTTAGTTGCGTAGAGTTGACGAGAGAGCGATGGGACGCCTCGCAAGCCTGCTGAGCCGAGCGCACGGTCCGCATGAGGATGCGGCGGCCCTGCCCGTGACCACCGCCGACTACTTCATCCTGCTGTCGCGCGCGATGGAGAACCTGCCGGACTCATCCCCCGAACGCCGAGCCGAAGTCTACCAGTCGGCCCGCCAGGCGCTGGTGACCCAGTTGCAGGCGATGGATCCGCCGGTCTCGCGATCACGCATCAAGGCCGAGCAGCGCGCGCTCGACGACGCGGTTGATACGATCGAGACGCGCGCGCTGACGACACCGGACGGCAGTCCGGAACAGACGACGACGCTGGTCCCGGATGACCCGCTGTATCCCTCCGCCGTTACTGCACAGATCGACATTCCCGCCGCTTCCGTTTCAACAGCTCAAGATGATGACCAGGACCCCGCCATGGCTCAAAGTCAGTTTCATTCCAAGTTTGCCCCGCGCGCCGTCGAGGAGAAGCCGATGTCACGACTCGATGAAATCAACCGCGTCCTGCGCAAGCTGCAGAGCGACTCGTTCGGGGTCGAGGCCTGCGCGCTGATCTCGGAGGACGGGCTGATGATCGCGAGCGTGCTCGCGGCCGACATGGAGGAGACGCGGGTCGCCGGCATGACCGCGACCTTGCTGTCGCTGGGCGGCCGCGCCGCCATGGAGCTCGGCCGCAGCCATCTGCAGGAGGTCATCATCCGCGGCGAGTCCGGCTACGCCGTGCTGGTCAGCGCCGGCCGCGGCGCGCTGCTGCTCGCGCTCACCAACGAGAACAGCAAGCTGGGCTTAACCTTCTTCGACATGCGCGAAGCCGTCCGGTCGCTGCAGAAGGTGCTGTAGCGCATCGTCGTCAATGAGCCGGCGCGCGGCGATCGCGCGGCGCCGGCGGGGAGTCATTTCATGGCCAATACCGTCCTCTATGACGACGGCGTTCACAAGAACATCCTGCTGGAGGATTTCGGCGCCGGCGACCTCGCGGTGCAGGCGAACCAGCATCTGATCATCCACGACCGCATCGGCATGCTGCTCGATCCGGGCGGCCACAAGGTCTATTCCAGGGTGCTCAGCGAGACCTTCAGCGAGCTCGCGGGCGGGCGGCTGAAATATCTGTTCCTGTCGCACCAGGATCCCGACATCGTCGCGGCGATCAACGGCTGGCTGATGACGACCGACGCCGACGCCTACATCTCGGAGCTGTGGACCCGCTTCGTGCCGCATTTCGGCTTCGACCACATCGTCGCCGACCGGCTGAAGCCGATCCCCGATGAAGGCATGGTGTTCGATCTCGCCGGCAGCAGGCTGTATGCGCTGCCGGCGCACTTCCTGCACAGCGAGGGCAATTTCCAGCTCTACGATCCGATCTCGAAGATCCTCTACAGCGGCGACCTCGGCGCTTCGATCGGCGTCGACTACACCGTCGTGCGCGACTTCAAGGCGCATACGCGCTTCATGGAAGGCTTTCACCGCCGCTACATGGTCTCCAACCGCGTCATGAAGGCGTGGGCGCAGATGGTGAGCACGCTCGACATCGAGATCATCGCCCCACAGCACGGCGCGCTGTTTCCGGATGCTGCAATGTCGCGCCAGTTCATCGCATGGTGCGCGGGGCTCGAATGCGGCATCGACCTGATCACGCCGAAGTTCAAGGTACCCGTGGGCTGAGATGCTGGCGCCTTCCCCGAACTCCGTTCCGCCCTCGCCCGCGATGCGCGTCGATGCGTGCACCGTGGCCGGCGAGGAGGCGCCGATCTGGCTCGCCGCGGCCTTCGCCGTCGCCGGCACCCTGATCGCCGTCATGTCGGCAGCGCTCTGGCAGCAAGGCAGCGCTACGCCGCCGGTCGCGACGGCCGCAATGCCGGTGATGGCCGTGCCGCAGCGCGACGACCGCGTTGCCGACGCGGCGCCCAAGCGACGGGAGGCGCGGATCGTCGACCCGGCACCGGTCGCGGCGCCGCCGACGCCGCCCGCGCCCGCTCCCGTCGTAATCGCGCCACCGACTCCGCCGGTCGCCCCGGCAGCGCCCCCGGAGCCCCAGAGCCCCGCGAAGCCTTCCGCCGAGTGCTTCGCCCCGCTGGCGGTCGGCTTCGAGCGCGGCAGCGCCCGACCGAACCCTGCCGACATGAAGCGGTCGCTGGCGATCCTGCAACGCACGCTCGCGCGCCACGGCGATGCGACCATCATCATCGAGGGCCATACCGACGCCAGCGGCACCGAGGATCTGAACGTGCTGCTCAGCTATTCGCGCGCCAAGGAGATCGCGGCCCAATTGAAGCGCGAGGGTCTCCCGGCGCAGCGGATGTCGGTGCGCGCCGCCGGCGCCGGCGAGGCGCGCGGCGATGCCCTGGCGGTCGCGGGCGACCGCAAGGCCGTGCTGCGCATTGCGGGCGTCGATGATTGCAGTCAACTCACAGCGACGAAGCGACCATGACGATCTATGCCATCGTGAGCGGCCTCGGCGCCGCCATCCTGCTGCTGACCTCGGGCTATCTGTTCGGCGCCCGCCAGGGCGCGCTGTCCCGCGAGCTGCTGCGGCGCCAGGTGCAGATGCAGGCGGCCAGCCTCGACCAGTTGCAGGAGCAGAGCAGCCACGACGCCATCGAGCGCGAGACCAGCCTGCGCAGCGCGATCGAGGACGTGCTGGCGCCGCTGGTCGAGCGTGAGCGCATCTCGCTGGATCTGGCGCAGCTCGCGAGCCGGCCGGGCCGGCGCCGCGAGCTGGTGCCGCTGCTCGACCGCATCGCCGAGGTCGGCCGCTTCCAGACCGTGCTGCTCACCAACGAAGAAGGCCTGCCGCTCGCGGCCAATACGACCGCCCACCGCACCGAGCAGCTTGCGGCAGCGGCGACGCGGCTTGCGCTGGTGGCGGAGAAGATCGCCGACGAGACCCACATCGCGCCGTTGTCGGTGATGCTGCGCGACGCCTCCGAGGCGACGACGCTGTGCCGGATCTTCCGCGTGCAGGACCAGACGCTCACTCTGACCGCGCTCTCCAACGATACGCGCCTCGCCTCCGTGGCGCTCGATCCGGCGCTCGCCAAGGTGCAGGTCGCGCTGACGGCGCCGGCCTGACACCTCCTCAAAACGCAAAGAGCGCAGCACCTCTTGCGAGGCACTGCGCCCTTCGCCGACCTCATTGTCAGGGATGAGGCCGACTACACGCGGCTGCGGCCGCGGGCGAGGCCCACGACGGCCGAAACCAGAAACAGCACGACGGCGATGAAGAAGATGATCTTGGCGATCTCGATGGAGGCACCGGCGACGCCGCCGAAGCCGAGAATGCCGGCGATCAATGCGATAACCAGGAAGGTGACAACCCAGCCTAACATGACACGACCTCTGTCTCTCGATTGCGGTTCAAAGCGACGCGGAGCTTGCGCCGTTGCCAGGACAATCGTGGCTCGGAACAAAGGTTCCGGCCGCGCGGGCCGCTAAAATTTCGCGATCTGCCGGAACAAATGCCCACCGAGGCTGGAGCGGCGTCCGTCTGCCCCGATTTAGGGCTGTAAAACGCCGCCGCCGGCCCCATATAGCCGTCAATCCCTGCTATGAGGGCTCCTTCCTGCAGACCTCGCGATGCCGTCATATGATGCCATCCGAGGGACGAGACTGATTCGCTGATGACCGAGCCCAACCGCGTGAGCCCTTTTCCTGCGCCCGACCACCAGCCCGTTGCCGGCGGCATTGCCGCGCGCGCCCGCGCCGCCGCGACCGGTGGTGCACGCTATCTGGCGGGTCTCAATCCGGAGCAGCGCGAGGCGGTCGAGACGCTCGATGGCCCGGTGCTGGTGCTCGCGGGAGCCGGCACCGGCAAGACCCGGGTGCTGACCACGCGCATCGCGCATATTCTGAGCCAGGGCCGCGCGAGGCCGAGTGAGATTCTGTCGGTGACCTTCACCAACAAGGCCGCGCGCGAGATGAAGACGCGGCTGGCCGAGATGCTCGGACAGGCGGTCGAGGGCATGCCGTGGCTCGGCACCTTCCACTCGATCTCCGGCCGCATCCTGCGCAGCCATGCCGAGCTGGTGCAGCTCAAGTCCAATTTCACCGTGCTCGACGTCGATGATCAGATCCGCCTGCTCAAGCAATTGCTGCAGGCCGAGAACATCGACGACAAGCGCTGGCCGGCGCGCATGCTGGCCGGGCTGATCGACGGCTGGAAGAATCGCGGCCTGGCGCCGTCCCAGGTGCCCTCGGGCGAGGCCGCGGTGTTCGCCAACGGCAAGGGCGGCAAGCTCTATGCGAGCTATCAGGAGCGGCTGAAGATTCTCAACGCCGCCGATTTCGGCGACCTGCTGCTCGAGAGCATCCGGCTGTTCCGCGAGAACCCGGACGTGCTCAGGCAATATCAGAGTCGCTTCAAGTTCATCCTGGTCGACGAGTATCAGGACACCAACGTGGCGCAATATCTCTGGCTGCGGCTGCTGTCGCAGGCGCCGTCGTCCTCCGGCTCGTCATTGCCGGGCTCGACCCGGCAATCCATCACGTCTTCGGAAGAAGATGGATCACCGGGTCTCGACGCTCCGCGTCGGCCCGGCGATGACGACAGAAGTGTTGCCGCGCCTAGCTCCGCCCCCGCCCTCAAGAACATCTGCTGCGTCGGCGACGACGACCAGTCGATCTATGGCTGGCGCGGCGCCGAGGTCGACAACATCCTGCGCTTCGAGCACGACTTTCCCGGCGCCAAGGTCATTCGCCTCGAGCGCAACTACCGCTCCACGGGGCACATCCTCGCCGCCGCCTCGCATCTGATCACGCACAACGAAGGCCGGCTCGGCAAGACCTTGCACACCGAGGACGTCGAGGGCGAGAAGGTCACCGTCACCGGCGCCTGGGATTCGGAAGAGGAAGCGCGCGGCATCGGTGAGGAGATCGAGGAGCTGCAGCGCAAGGGCGAGCATCTCAACGACATCGCGATCCTGGTGCGCGCGTCCTACCAGATGCGCGAGTTCGAGGACCGCTTCGTCACGCTCGGCCTGCCCTATCGCGTCATCGGCGGCCCGCGCTTCTACGAGCGCGCCGAGATTCGCGATGCGCTGGCCTATCTGCGCGTCATCAACTCGCCGGCCGACGATCTCGCCTTCGAGCGCATCGTCAACGTGCCGAAGCGCGGGCTCGGCGATGCCACCGTGCAGATGCTGCACGACCACGCCCGCAAGCGCCGCATCCCGCTGTTCGAGGCGGCGCGCGCGGTGGTCGAGACCGACGAGCTGAAGCCGAAGGCACGCGGCTCGCTGCGAGGGCTGATCCTGCAGTTCGAGCGCTGGCGCGCCCAGCGCGAGGTGACGCCACATACCGAGCTCGCCGAGATCGTGCTCGACGAGAGCGGCTACACCGAGATGTGGCAGAAGGACCGCTCGGCCGATGCCGCCGGCCGCCTCGACAACCTCAAGGAGCTCGTCCGCTCGATGGAGGAGTTCGAGAACCTGCACGGCTTCCTCGAGCACATCTCGCTGGTGATGGACCGCGAGGGCGCAGCCGACGAGGAAGCGGTGTCGCTGATGACGTTGCACTCGGCCAAGGGGCTGGAGTTCGACAACGTGTTCCTGCCGGGCTGGGAGGAAGGCCTGTTCCCGAGCCAGCGCACGCTCGACGAACAGGGCCGCGCCGGGCTGGAAGAGGAGCGCCGCCTCGCCCATGTCGGCCTGACCCGCGCGCGGCGTCGCGCCAAGATTTATTTCGCCACCAACCGCCGCATCCACGGCACCTGGACCACGACCATTCCGTCGCGCTTTCTCGACGAGCTGCCCGCGGCGAGCGTCGAGATCACCGAATCGAAGGGCGGCTCGGGCTGGGGCGGTGCTGGCGGCTACGGTCCGTCGCGCTTCGACAACGTCGAATCGTTCGGATCGAGCTATTCCACGCCGGGCTGGCAGCGCGCACAGGCGCGTCGGCCGGGCGCGGCACGCGGTTCGTCGGAGAGCGGCTTCAAGGAAGAGCCGTCGCCGTTCTCGGGCCGTGATCCGTTCGGCAGCGGCTTCGGCGGTAATTTCGGCCGCGGCAAGCGCGGACCGATGACCATCGAGGGCGAGCTGGTGGCGAAATCCACCGGCACGACGTCGGAATTTGCCCTCGACGACCGCGTCTTCCATCAGAAGTTCGGCTATGGCCACGTCGTCAAGATCGACGGCAACAAGCTGACCATCGCGTTCGACAAGGCCGGCGAGAAACACGTCGTCGACAGCTTCGTGCAGCGGGCGTGACCCGGCGGCCACGCCGCCGCACTTCGCCTTGGTTAGGCCTTGACCATGGCAGCGTGCATCGTATGAGATGCAATCATGGTCCGAGGATACATTCTGTTGAGTGTTGCGGTCGCGCTGTGTGTGCCCTCGCTGGCGGCGGCGCAGACGATGAGCTTTGGCGATTCCGCGGGGCTGATCGCCTCGAGCTGCGGCGCAGACATCACCGCCAATTGCCGCGGCGTCAACCTCGACTCCAACCGCCTCAAGGAATGCCTCTCGCGCAACCAGGACGTGGTCTCCGCGCAGTGCAAGGCGACCTATTTCAAGGCGTTCGAGGCGATCCAGAAGCGCATCGCGGCGCGGGTCACGGTCGCCAATGCCTGCCAGCGCGAGATCGTCAAGCTGTGCGGCGGCTCCACGAAGGAAACGAGCAAATCGATCCCGTGCCTGTTGACGGCCAATGGCGTGAGCGCGCGGTGTCAGCAGGCGATGGGCGAAGCGGGGTATCGCTGATGCGGCGGACCGCGAGATCACTGCTGTCGGGGCTGATCGCTGCTTCGCTGGTGGCCGCGAGCGCGCCCGCGTGGTCGCAGGAGCTGAGTCGCGAGGACATCGTGCGCCAGCTCGGCCGCTTCGAAACCGCGCCTGCGCTGGATCTTCCGGCGCTGAAGCAGCAGACGCAGGAGCGTTCCAGGTCGCGCGGGCGCAACGAGCCGCCGCCGCAGAAGCGCCCGCCGATCGCGCCGGAGCTGGTGAATCTGCCGGCCTTCAACGTCGACATCCAGTTCGACGTGGACACGCCGATCGTGCGTCCGGAATCCTACCAGACCGTCGGGCGGATCGCCGATGCGATGGTGTATTCCGACCTGCTGCCCTACACCTTCCTGATCGTCGGCCATGTCGAAGCCAACGGCAAGCGCGAGTCCAACGTCATCCTGAGCCAGCGCCGCGCCGACGCGATCCGCGACATCCTGGCAAACACCTTCAAGATCTCGGTCAAGCGGCTGCAATCGATCGGACTTGGCGAGGAGCAGTTGCTCGACCCGTCCAAGCCGACCGCCGCCGTCAATCAGCAGATCCAGATCATCCCGATCGCAAAAACCGTCGAAGAGGCCGCAGCGCCGCCTTCGCCCCCTGCTCCGACGACGCCCGGCAAGCAGGGCCCCCGCAAGCATCGCAATTGATGCAATTGGGACCCGCGCGCAGGCCATGAACCCGGAGCGCTGCGGGCGCGACTGTTGTTTCAGCAGGTACCGATGCGCTCTTCCCGACAGGCGCGAATGGAACCGGTTTTCAAGTCGGGTTGCGCGGCCATGCGGATGGGCCGTGATTGCCGGGTTTGTCGACACAGCCGCTTGATGGTATAGCCCCCTCTTTGCGGCCGTCGATTGAGCGGCGGTCGATCTCATTGACGAGCGAGCCAGCCATGAACGCCATGTTCCGACGCCAGATGGTCGACTACGTCGAATATCATCGCGATCCGCGCAACGGCCTGATGCATGTGTTCGGGATCATCCTGTTGTTCCTGGGCGCCGTGCTGCCGCTGAGCTTGTGGCATTTCGACGCGTTCGGCATCCGGATCGGCCTCGGCGCCGTGCTGGCGCTGCCCGTCCTGCTCTACTGGCTGCTGCTCGATGCCGCACTCGGGGCCGGCATCCTGGCCTTCGCGGTGCTGTTCCTTGCTGCGGCCATGATGATCGCCGATCACGTCCATGGTGTCGCCTTCTGGGCGCTGTTTGCCGCGCTCATCATCTTCGGCTTCGTCTCGCAGGCCGTGGGCCATAAGGTGTTCGAGCGCAACAATCCGTCTCTGCTGGATCATCCGGCGCATCTCTTTCTCGGTCCGATGTTCGTGATGGCGAAATTGTACACGGCGTTGGGTCTGCGGCCTTCGGTGGCCGACCTCATCGCGCCGAATTGGTCGCCGGATCGGCTTGCATCGGACCGGCTTCAAGGCGATCAGCACTCGCGTCCCTAATGAAAATCCTCGTCACCGGCGGCAGCGGTTTCATCGGCCATCACCTCGTCTCTGCGCTCGTGACGCGGGGCGCCGAGGTGCGTGTGCTCGATATTCGCTGCCCCAGCCACATGATCGCTGACGTCGAGTACATCGAAGGCTCGGTGCTCGATGCGGGCCTGGTGAAGCAGGCGGTCGCCGGCGTCGATCAGGTCTATCATCTCGCCGGACTGCCCGGCATGTGGATGCCTGACCGCGAGGACTTCTATCGCGTCAACTGCATCGGCACGGAAACGGTGCTGGCGGCCGCACGCGCCGACCGGGTGCGCCGGTTCCTGCACTGCTCGACCGAATCCATCCTGTTCGACTATCCCCGCTCGACCGGTGCCGCATCGGCGCCAACAGCACCGCCAGCCGAGGCGATGCCCGGGGCCTATACGCGCTCCAAGGCGCTGGCCGAGGCGCGCGCCATGACAGCCGCCGCGGAGGGCTTCCCCGTCGTGGTGGGCACGCCGACGATGCCGATCGGGCCGCATGACAGCAATCTGACACCGCCGTCGCAGATGCTGCGGCATTTCCTGGACAGCCGGGTCCAGCTCTATCTCGACTTCATCGTCAACCTGGTCGACGTCCGCGACGTCGCGGCCGGCCTGATCCTGGCGATGGAGCGCGGCAAGGTCGGTGGCCGCTACGTGTTCGGCGGCGAGAGCCTGCGCCTCAGCCGCATCCTCGATCTCATGGCGGCGATCAGCGGCCGCAAGCATGTCGCAGTCGCCGTGCCCGGCCGGCTGGCCGAGCTGTCGGCGGGCATGCTGGAGTTCGTCTCCGATCACCTCACCAAGCGCTGCCCGTCCGGCACCGCCGAGGGGGTGCGGATCGCCCGCGCGGCCTCGGATCTGTCGATCGACAGGGCCAAGCGCGAGCTCGGCTACGTCCCGCGCCCGATCGAGCCGACCTTGCGCGAGACCATCGCCTTCCTGCTCGGTTCCGAGCCGGGAAAGCGGCTCGACGGTAAACAACACCCTTTTCGCACCGCGGCCGAATAGCTAAGAGCAGCCGGTCCCAGGTCTCATAACGGTTCCAAGACATGTCCGGCGATGCCAGCCCCATCTCGTCGTTTGCGTTCAGCGGTTGGACCACCACCTGGCCCACCTCGCTGCTGGCCATCATCTGGCTGATCTGGCTGTCGAGCTGGGTCGGCGCCTCATTCTGGTCGGGGCAGACCCGCAAGCATGTGACGGTGATCAAGACCAGCCGCTATCACGCGCTGATCGTGCTCGGCGGCATCCTGTTCACGCCGTGGACCTCGCGCCTGCTCGGCGAGAAGCCGTTCTGGACTCCCGGCGAGACCGGCGTCTACCTGCTGACCGTCGTGACCCTGGCCGGCATCGCCTTCACCTGGTGGGCGCGCATCCATCTCGGCCGCTTCTGGTCCAACGCGATCACCCACAAGGAAGGCCACAAGGTCATCGACACCGGCCCCTACGGCATGGTCCGTCACCCCATCTATACCGGACTGATCCTCGGCATGATCGCCACCGGCATCGCGGTGGGCACGGTGACCGCCGTGCTCGGCGCCGTTCTGATCTCGCTCGGCATGGCCTGGAAGGCGAAGATGGAAGAGGTCTTCCTCGCTCAGGAGCTGGGGCCGGATTACGTCACCTACCGGCAGCGCGTGCCGATGATCATTCCGTTCCTGCCGCCGGGCTAAGGCCGCTCAGCGCCTAGCCTGGGCTGCCGAAGGCGGCTGCGGCGCTTGGTTTGCCGCCTGCGGCAGCAGGTGGCGCGGCAGGATGATGCGCTGGCCCGGGACCAACGGCTGGGTGGCGAGGCCACGGTTGGATTGCTGGAGCGCCCAGAGCGGAACGTGATAGTTGGCGGCGATCTGGTCCAGGGTCTCGCCCGGCCTCACCGCCAGAGCAGTGCCGCTGTCCCACAGCTCCACGGAGGCTGTCGGCGGCACCAGATATCGCAGCGGCACCGGATCCGCGTCGGCAGTAGCCGAGGTCTGCGACAACTGGCTGATCATGGTGACCAACTGGGCGTGCACGTCCTCCATCTTGTCGATGTTGATGTGCGTGACCTCGTCATGATCCTTCATGTCGAAGCTGGCGTAGTGACCGCGAAAGCCGGGCTCCGGCTTGACGTCGCCGCCGCCGAGAATGTTGTCGGACAGGAACAGGTTGATGAAGCGCTGCACGTTTGACGGCACGCTCTTGGTCGCATGCGCCGGATCGACGGTGACGACGAGGGCGACCGGGATGTTCTGCTCCTGCAGCGTGATCGCGATGCGCACGCTGCACAGCCCGCCCATCGAATGGCCGATCAGCACGATCGGGCCCGGCTCCTGGCGGTAGTTCTTGGCCACCTGGAGCGCGATCAGGTCGCACAGCGTGAATTCATAGACACTGGCCCGGTAGCCGGCCGCCTCGATCTTTTCGGCCAGACGGTCCATCCCGGTCGAGAACAGCGGACCGAGCGCGCCGCGGAACAGGTACACCCGCGGCGGCGGCAGCGGCTGGCTGATCTCGGGCGGCGCAGCGGGTACGGCCCGGATCGCCGCGGGGGTTACTGCCGGGGATGCCTTCGCGGATCTGGTCGGCGCAGGGGCGGAAGCAGCGCCGGGCTGGGCGGCCTGCGAGATGCTCGGCGCCGCAAGTCCGGCGAGGAAAGGTGCGGCGAGGAGGATCGCAAGCCGTCTCCTGCCGGCAGCCGCCTTGGCTGGACCGAGCCACCGTCTCGCGATTCGCGCCACGCTGGTCATTCGCGCTCCCGGGAAAGCTCACAAGCTCAGATCGAGCAGGGTCTCATCTCCCCCCTGCCATACCGCTTGTCGCCACTGAATGGGAGCATTTTGGGGCGCGCGCCCAGTGGCGCGGTCGTCGATTACCGGTAGCCGGCGACGTTCGCAGCGCGCTGCGGAGCGGCCATGCGGGTCGGCGGCGCCGCCGCCGGGCGGCCCCGCCCGCCGAACACCACGCCATCGATGGCACCGATCACCTTCTGCTGCATGATCTGGTTCTTTTCGATCGTGACGTGGCCAACACCGGGAACCGATTGGACGTCGACATTCTCGAGCTTGCCGCGGAAGCCGTCGTCGCGGCGGACCGGCTCGCCGGCGCCGCTGGCGATGTAGAAATTGATGTAGCGCTCGGCGTTGCCGCCGACGAGCTTGGTCTTGAACACCGAGTCCAGACCGATCGCGAGCTTCACGGGCACGCCGAGCTGGCCGAGCTTGTTGATCATGTCCGGCAGCGCGGTCGCGCCCGAGGAATGCCCCACCAGGATGATGGTCTTGATCCGGCCGGCGCGGTAGGCCGCCGCCGCCTCGTCGGCAAGCGACGACCACGACACGAAATTGGCGACCGTGTTCGGAATGCCCTGCGAATCCAGCTTGGCGGCGATGTCGTCGAGCCCGAGCGAGAAGATGTTGAGCACGCCGCGCAGCAGATAGACATGCGTGGTGCTGGCGGTGCTTGCGGCCGCGGGGCTCGGTGCCGCCCTGGCCGATCCGGTGCCGAGCGGCAGAGCCAGCGCAACGGCCAGGGCCACCATGCCAAAGCAGCGCGCCGACAGGCTGCGCTTGAAGGTGGGTCGAACGGTGCTGGCGCGTGGCGTCATCGGTCCTTCTCCGCGGCGGAAATGTCGAGACGGCGCGACCGTACCCAAGATGCTCGCGGACGCAACATTGTCGGACATCGCGAGGCGGCGATCCTCGCCAGCCGTGGCTGAGCGGCAACACCTAACCATATTGGCCACGGAAAAGCCCAACAAGCGACACGATCGAGGGTCGCGCGCATGATTGCGCGAACGCCCCCCCGTTCCTATCTGAGCGCTTCGCCTGCGCCCCTCCTCCGCGCAGCTCCCCCGCTCTTTTCGAATCCCTCGCATCGAATCCCCGTGATGGCTCCCGTCATTTCCGTTACCGGCCTGTCGAAGACCTATTCCTCGGGCTTCACCTCGCTCAACAATGTCGATCTCGCGATCGAGCGGGGCGAGATCTTCGCGCTGCTCGGGCCCAACGGCGCCGGCAAGACGACGCTGATCAGCATCATCTGCGGCATCGTCAATGCGTCCAAGGGCAAGGTCGCGGTCGGCGGCCACGACATCAACCGCGGCTATCGCGCCGCGCGGGCGCTGATCGGACTGGTGCCCCAGGAGCTGCACACCGATTCATTCGAGACCGTATGGGCCACCGTCAGCTTCAGCCGGGGGCTGTTCGGCAAGCCGAAGAACCCGGCGCTGATCGAGAAGATCCTCAAGGACCTGTCGCTCTGGGACAAGAAGGACGCCAAGATCATCACGCTGTCCGGCGGCATGAAGCGCCGCGTGATGATTGCGAAAGCGCTGTCGCACGAGCCGCAGGTGCTGTTCCTGGACGAGCCGACCGCGGGCGTCGACGTCGAGCTGCGCAAGGGCATGTGGGACGTCGTGCGCGAGCTCAAGGCCGCCGGCGTCACCATCATTCTCACCACGCATTACATCGAGGAAGCCGAGGAGATGGCCGATCGCGTCGGCGTCATCAACAAGGGCGAGATCGTCCTGGTCGAGGACAAGGCCAAGCTGATGGCGAAGCTCGGCCGGAAGCGGCTGAGCCTGCAGCTGCAGCATCGGATCGAGACCATCCCCGAGGCGCTCGCGCCCTATCAGCTCGCGCTGTCCGACGACGGCTGGCGGCTCGCCTACGACTACGACACCAAGGGCGAGCGCACCGGAATCACCAGCCTGCTCGGCGATCTCAGGACTGCCGGCATCCGCTTCGTCGATCTCGAGACCAAGCAATCATCCCTTGAAGACATCTTCGTGAGCCTGGTGCGGCAATGAATTTTCGCGCAGTCGCCGCAATCTACAAGTTCGAGATGGCCCGCACCTGGCGCACGCTGCTGCAGAGCATCGTGTCGCCCGTCGTGTCCACGTCGCTCTACTTCGTCGTGTTCGGCGCCGCGATCGGCTCGCGCATCAGCCACGTCGAGGGCGTCAGCTACGGCACCTTCATCGTGCCCGGCCTCGTGATGCTGTCGGTGCTGACCCAGAGCATCTCCAACGCCTCGTTCGGGATCTACTTCCCGAAATTCATCGGCACGATCTACGAGATCCTGTCGGCGCCGATCTCGCATTTCGAGATCGTGCTCGGCTATGTCGGCGCGGCCGCGACGAAATCCATTATTCTCGGGCTGATCATCCTCGCCACCGCCGGGCTGTTCGTGCCGCTGCACGTCCAGCACCCGGTGTGGATGCTGTCGTTCCTGGTGCTGACGGCCGTGACCTTCAGCCTGTTCGGCTTCATCATCGGCATCTGGGCCGACGGCTTCGAGAAGCTGCAGATGGTCCCGATGCTGGTGGTGACGCCGCTCACGTTCCTCGGCGGCAGCTTCTACTCGGTCAACATGCTGCCGCCGACCTGGCACTCGATCGCGCTGCTCAACCCGGTGGTCTACCTGATCTCCGGCTTTCGCTGGAGCTTCTATGAGATCGCCGACGTCAGGGTGGAAATCAGCGTCGGCGTGACGCTGCTGTTCCTGGCGATCTGCATGGCGATCATCTGGTGGATCTTCAAGACCGGCTACCGGCTCAAGCATTGAGCCGGCGCCTCAGCTTGGTGGTGGCAGCTCAGCGGTAGCAGTGAAAGCGGCCGTAGCCGTCGCGATATCCGCGGCAGCGATAGTGCCGGTGGTAATACGAGCGGTGCGGAACGCCGAGCACGCCTTCGACGGCGCCCACGGCTCCGCCGACACCGGCACCAACCGCGCCGCCGACGACGCCGCCCACCGGGCCGGCGATACGGTTGCCTTCGTGCGCCCCTTCATGGGCGCCACGGATGATGCCCTGGGCGTGGGCAAATTGCGGCAGCGCCAGCCAGGCCAGCGCCAGGATGAACAGTGCGAGCGCAGCCAGCAGATAGGTCAGCTTATGCGGCGCGCGATCGTCGAGCACCGCCGTCTTGGCCTTCATCGTCAACATTTTGAGTCCTGGGAACCGCATGGAGGAATCCTTGAAACGCGGATGCGGCCAAAAAGTTGCGCGGTCATGACAAATTGGACCGATTAGAGAAGTCCCAAACGCCGGAATGAAAGACCGTCCGCGGTCGCGAAAATGTCAGCGCCGATGAACGCGGGGAGCCTTTGTCCCGCCCCCGCCCGCCATTAAGGTTGAGGGTGCCCTCGGCTGGAACAAATCCGGCAATTCCGACATAGTGCAGGCCGAGGCGATGACCTGGGCGTTGACGTCCCGTTTTGAGGTCTCTCCACAGTCGAGAGCCCTGGAGGCCAGAGGTTAGATGCGTACCATCCTTTTTGCCGTTGCCGGCTTCGCCTTTCTGTCGGCCACGCCGGCTCTGGCCAAGATCGACATCACCGTCGACAAGAACAACCAGATCATGACGGTCGCCGTCGATGGCGTCGAACGCTATCGCTGGCCGGTCTCGACCGGCATTCCCTCACGGGAAACGCCGAATGGCTCGTTCCGCGCCTTCCGCATGGAAGCCGATCATTTTTCCAAGGAATTCGACGACGCGCCGATGCCGCATTCGATCTTCTTCACGAAGGTCGGTCACGCGATTCACGGCACGGATTCGGAAAGCCGCCTCGGGACCCCGGCGTCCCACGGCTGCGTCCGGCTGTCCAAGGCCAACGCGACGACGCTCTATGACCTGGTACAGAAAGACGGCGTGCTGAACACCACGGTGACGCTGACCGGATCGGCCGAGGTGGCGCTGGCGCGCAATCCACGCCGCGGCACCGCTGTTGCCCGGCGCGAGGCGCCGCAGCAGTATGACGACAGTGGCGAGCCGGTCGTGCTGACGCCGCAGCCGCAGATGCTGCCGGGACGCCCGGTCGTGCCGCAGCAGCGGCCCGATGACGGCTACATCTATCCCGCCGACGGCAGCGACAACGGTGCGCGCTATCCGGCACCGCCCGGCACGGCCCGCCGCGTCTATGACGCCCAGGCCTATCCGCAGCAGCAGCCGCAGCAGTACTATTACGACAACGGCAATCCGAGCTACGCCCAGCCGCGCTATTACCGGCCGCGCTCCTACTACCAGCCGCGCGGCTATTACACCTATCAGGACTGATCGCGCACTGATCCCAGCAACCGGGCGTCGCCACCAGGCGGCGCTCGGTTCGTTGCGATCTTCTCACTCGGCGTTGACGCGCCCGAGCGAGGCCGACGCGCGATCGGCGCTGGCCTGCCCGCGGGCCGTCGGCATGCGCTTGCGCCGCTGCACGAGATACTGGTCGGCCAGCACGCCGATCAGGATCACCGTGCCCATCACGGCGAAATTGAGCGAGCTGGGGATGCCCAGCAGGTTGACCAGGTTCTGCAACACTTGCAGCAGGACCGTGCCGAGCACGACGCCGATGATCGAGCCTTCGCCGCCGCGCAGCGAGCAGCCGCCGAGCACCGCGGCGGCGATCGCATAGAGCTCGTAGAACGAGCCGTGCACCGCCGGCGAGATCGAACGGGTATACATCGCCAGCAGGACCGCGGCGAGCGCGGTCAGGGCCCCGCAGATCACATAGGCCGCGATCGTCACCCGGTCGGACCGGATGCCGGAATAGCGCGCCGCCTCCTCGTTCTTGCCGACGGCGTAGAAATAGCGGCCGTACACCGACCGGTGCAGCACCAGCCAGGCGATGCCGGCGACGATCGCGAGCGCCACGACGCTGTGCGGCAGCGGAAAGCCGAGGACATCGGTGCGGCCGGCGGCCAGCCATTCCAGCGCCGGGAAGCTCGCGCCATAGCCGAAGCCGGCCGTGGCATCCTCGGTGTAGTAGCGCGCCGCGCCGCGATAGATCAGAAGTCCGCACAGGGTCACCACGAAGGGCTGGATGCGCATCTTGGTGACCAGCGTGCCATGGACCAAGCCGATGGCGATGCCGCCGGCGAGGATGAGGAACAAGGCAGCGACCCAGTCGACGTCCCGGTTGA
The DNA here is from genome assembly GCF_051168175.1 of Bradyrhizobium sp. HKCCYLRH2047. NCBI lineage: Bacteria > Pseudomonadati > Pseudomonadota > Alphaproteobacteria > Hyphomicrobiales > Nitrobacteraceae > Bradyrhizobium > Bradyrhizobium sp. HKCCYLRH2047. Next base: position 326,165 of record NZ_JBNPUM010000008.1, on the reverse strand, counting down.
CGATGAGGTCGATGAACAGCACGCCGAGCAGCGCGATCACCGACCCCACCGCAAGCTCGATGCCGCCGACGATGATGACAAAGGCCTCGGCGATCGAGAAGATGCCGAACATGCCGACCTGGTTGGCGGTATTGGAGAGGTTGCCGACCAAGAGGAAGCGTGGGTTGATGAAGGCCACGACGGCGCCGACCACCAGGATCAGGATCAGCAGGCTGAGATCTTTCTTCTGCACGGGCGCCCTCGCTCAGACGGTATGGCCGACGGCGAGCTGAAGCACGTTGTGCTCGCTGAACTCGTCTCTCGCCAGGAAACCTGAAATCATGCCTTCATGCATCACGGCGATCCGGTCGCTCACCCCGATCACCTCCTCCATGTCGCTCGAGATCATCAGGATCGCGACACCGGAATCCGCCAGCCGCCGCAGCATGTCGTAGATCTCCTGCTTGGCGCCGACATCGATGCCCCGGGTCGGCTCGTCGAAGATCAGGACCTTCGGCCGCATCGACAGCCATTTGGCGAGCACGACCTTCTGCTGATTGCCGCCCGACAAGGTGCCGACCGACACCTTGACGTCGGACGCCCGGATCTTGAGCCGTTCGCGCTGTCGATCGGCATTCTCGGCCTCGCGCCTGATGTCGACAAGTCCGAAGCTCAGATAGGAGGCGAGATCCGGCAGCGAGACGTTCTCGGCGATCGACAGGTCGAGCAGGAGGCCGCAGGCCTTGCGGTCTTCCGGAATGAGATAGATGCCGCGATCGATCGCCGCGCGCGGCGTCGAGATGCGGATCGGCTCGCCCTCCAGGCTGAGGCCCCCGGCCAGCAGCGGCTCGACGCCGAAGATGGCGCGCGCGAGCTCGGTACGGCCGGAGCCGACGAGGCCGGCAAGTCCGAGGATCTCGCCGCGCCGGAGTTGCAGGCTGACGGCCTGGTTGGGATAGGTCGCGGTCACGGCCTCCATGACGTCGAGCACGGCCTCGCCAGGCGGCGCGGCCGGCGGCACGTAGAGCGACCGCAGGTCCCGGCCGATCATCAGCCGGATCATCGCTGCAGGATTGAGCTGGTCTCGCGTCAGCGCGCCAACCATGCGACCGTCGCGCAGCACGATGGCGCGATCGGCGCATTGCATCACTTCGTTCAGGCGATGCGTGATGAAGATGACGCTGACCCCGTCCGACTTCAGGCCGGCGATGACATGCATCAGCCGCTCGGTTTCCGACAAGGTGAGGCTGGAGGTCGGCTCGTCCATGATGACGCAGCGCGCATCGAGCGACAAAGCCTTCATGATCTCGACCAGCTGGCGCTGCGCCAGGGACAGTTCGGCAAGCGGCGTATCCGGCTCGAAATCAGCCCCGAGACGCGCGATCAGCGGGCGCACCCTGGTCCGCAGCGTCGCGCGGTCGATCAGCCGCAGCGGCCCGCCATAGACCGGCTCGCGCCCGATGAAGACGTTGCCCGCGACGTCGAGATTGTCGAACAGGTTCAGCTCCTGGTGGACGAAGGCGATGCCGGCCGCGATCGCGTCCGCCACCGCATAGCTGGCCCGCGCCACGCCATCGATCCGGATCGTGCCGCTGCTCGGCTCCACCACGCCGCCGAGCACGCGCATCAGGGTCGACTTGCCGGCGCCGTTCTCGCCGACCAAGGCGATCACCTCGCCGGGCGCGACCGACAGGCTGGCGTGGTCGAGCGCGACCACGCCAGGATAGGTCTTGCCGATGTCGATCAGCTCGAGGAAGGGCTCGCGCACGCCGGCCGTCGCGTCACTTCTTCAGCATCTGCTTCATCTGCGCCATGAAGTCGTCGACGTTCGACTTCTCGATCACCTTGCCGGGCACGATGATGATGCCGTTGGCCGGCACACCCGACTTGTCGCCCTCAACGACCTTCGCCATCAGCTTCATGCCCTGATAGCCCCATTCGAACGGCTGCTGCACCACCGTGCCCTCGATCGCGCCGTCCTTCACGCCGCCGAGCGTGATCGGATCCTCGTCGAAGCCGATGATCTTGATCTTGCCGAGCTTGCCGGCTTCCTTCAGCACCTCGTAGATGCGCGGTGTGTTGTAGGAGTAGAAGCCGACCAGGCAGCTCACATCGGGCATCGCCGCCAGGATGTCCTCGACATTGCGCTTGGCCCGGGTCTGGTCGATCTCGTCGCCGCGCACGTCGACCAGCTCGACCTTCGAGCCCTTGATGGTCTCCTTCACGCCCTCGATGCGCTCGCGGGCGTTGTCGGCGCCGAGCAGGCCGACGAAGCCGACGCACTTGCCCCCGTTCGGCAGCGCCTTCAGCATCAGCTTGCCGGCGTCCTTGCCGAGCTCGGTATTGGAGGAGCCGATATAGGCGATGCGCTTCGATTGCGGCGCGTCGCTGTCGGTGGTGAAGAGCACCGTCTGTGCCGCGATCTTGTTGAGGTGCTCGGTCTGGTTCTTCGGATCGACGGCGCTCACCATGATTCCGGCGGCGCCGGCCGCGACGAGGTCATCCAGCATCCGCTGCTGCACGGCGGCGGCCGCCTGCTCGGGATATTTGAGCTGCAGGTTGTAGTTGGGCAGCTCGCCCTGCGCCTTCTTCACGCCGGCCTCGGCGATCTTCCAGAAGTCGGACGCGCCGTTGACGACGAAGGCGAGGACCTTCTTGTCGGCCGCTCCCGCCGAGCCCACACCGAGCGCCATCGCCAACAGAGCAGACGCGCCGACCATCCAAAGACGCTTCATCAAACCCCTCCCATGTCAGCCGGCCTGCTTGATGCGGCCGGCGTTTTGTACTCATTGAAGACACGTTCCGCGCCCGGGACGAGGCCTGCACCCGCACGGCACTGCAGGTCTCGACGTGAACTCGACAAAACCCGAGGCGCACGGGCGTCGCCAAAATCGACGTCACCCCTCGAGTCGTGAAGATGTCGTGTGAGACTTACCGCGCCGCGTACCGAGCCGCCGCTTTCCTCCCGAGAGCCTCATCGTCGTGGAACTTTTATGAGGCACGCACCTCAAGGTAGCATGATCGTGACAGCTCCGCAACAAAGCCGCTGAAGAAAGCAGATCGTGCTATGTTCTGCGATGCAATATCGCTCCATCGCGATGAACCAAGCGGCGAACATTTGACGCGACGCAACCGGCGCCGATTCGGAATCGAGGAGCGCACCTCTTTCCGAACGCGCATGCCGCATGGCGCGCGCCACCCGAATCCTGACGGCCGCCCAACCGGCGGGAACGCGGCGTGCGCCCTCGCCTACTCGCCGTCGCGAAGCCGCCGATACACCGCGCCGAGAATATTCGAATAGTCGTCGGTCCAGACCCGCTCGCCGTCGGTCGGCTCGGTCTCGGTCCACTTGTCCGAGGAGGCGAGCTTGCCGACATCGGCATCGTCGCGCGCGCTGACGACGACGTCGGTCGGGAAGATGTACTCGTCGTCGCGGCCGGAGTCCTCATTGTAGACCCAGCTCTTCAGGTCGTTGGCGTCGGCGATGCCGACCACGACGCTCTCCAGCTCCAGATGGCGATTGGAGACGTGCATCACGACAGCGCCCTGCGGCGCCAGCTTCGCCTTGTAGATCGCCATCGCCTCCTCCGTCGCGAGGTGGATCGGAATCGCATCAGACGAATAGGCGTCGACAATGATCAGATCGTAGACGCCGTCCGGCTCCTTGGCGAAGGTCAGCCGGGCATCGCCGATGACCGGCTTGAAGTCCGGCGCGCAGCTCCTGATGTAGCTGAAATATTTCGGATCGCTGGCGGTGTCGACCATGGTCTGGTCGATCTCGAAGTAATTCCAGCTCTCGCCGGGCTGGGCCGCGCAGGTCAGCGTGCCCGCGCCGACGCCGATCACGGCGACCTTGAGCGGCGCGCCCTTGCGCTCCCGGATCGCGGTGATGGCGCGGCCGATGCCGCCGTCCTTGTGATAGTAGGTGATCGGCTCGGGACGCCCCGTCACCTTGGAGCCGTCGGCGTTGAGATATTTCTGCGCGCCGTGGATGGTCGTGCCGTGCATCAGCACGTGGTAGTGCCCGTCCGATGTCACCACGATCTTGTGCACGCCGAAGAAGCTGCGCACCGTTTCGACGCGGCCGTCATCGGCCGGATAGGCGCGGATCAGGACGAGCGCGAGTGCGGCCGTCGCGAACACCTTCCAGCGGCCGCCGTTCAGCAGCAGAGCGAGCAGCGCGGCGAGCACGCCCACGGCGCCCGCGACATAGACGCGGTGGTCCTCGAGATAGGTCGTGACCTTGCCGGTCATGCCTGAAGGCACCAGCAGCGCGACCGCAATGACCGCGAGCAGGAGCCAGTACCAGCGCGTGAGCCCGGGCAGGCGCTCATTGGCAGCCGGGCGGCACAACGCCGCCAGCGCCAGCAGGATCGGATACTCGGCGACCCAGGAGAAGGTGAACGGCGCGATCAGCCCGGCGAACAGGCCACCGACCATGCCGCCGAACGACAGCGCGACATAGAACCCGGTGAGATACTTGGCCGGCGGGCGCGTGCGCGCGAGCTCGCCATGGCAGGCCATGGCGATGATGAAGAAGCAGAGCTGATGACCGCCGAGCGTGAGCGCGAGATTCTGTTCGCCGCCGAAGGCGAGCAGCACGATCACGCCGGCGATCGCCAGCGGCTGCAGCGCCAGCATCCATTTGTGCGGCAGCAGCGGCCGCGACTGGAACACCAGCACCCAGGTGAGCAGATAGAGCGACAGCGGCAGCACCCACAGCAAGGGCGCGGCCGCGACGTCGGTGGAGATGTGCGCGGTCACCGCGATCAGCAGGCCCGAGGGCACCGCGGCCAGGAATATCCAGCGCAGGCGCAGCAGCCAGCGTGGCGCCGGGGCATGGCTGTCCTCGGTGTGCAGCAGGCTCGCGACGATCACCGGCGACCGCAGCAGCAGGACGCCGCAGCCGGCGATCAGCGCGATCAGGAGGCCATAGCCGCCGGTCCAGATCAGGTTCTGCATGCGCAGGCTGAAGATCGGCTCGATCAGCAGCGGATAGGACAGCAGCGCCAGGAAGCTGCCGATGTTCGACGACGCATAGAGGAAGTACGGGTCGGGCGCGGCTGGATGGCCCGTGCGTACGAACCACGCCTGCAGCAGCGGATTGTTGGCGGCGAGCGCGAAGAACGGCAGGCCGATCGACACGGTGAACAGGCCGAGCAGCCACAGCCCGTAGCCCGAGGTCGGCGGGTTGCCCCAACTGCTCGCGATCGACAACGGCAGCGTCAGCAGAGCGAAACCGAGCAGCAGCAGATGGATCGCGATCGGCAGCACCCGGCTGGGCAACTGGGTGAGAAAATGCGCATAGGCGTAGCCCGCCAGCAGCAGGGTCTGGAAGAACACCATCGCCACCGACCACACCGCCGGCGAGCCGCCGAGCCGCGGCAGCACCATCTTGGTGAACAGCGGCTGCACCGAGAACAGCAGCAGCGCGCTGACGAAAATGGCGGCGGTATAGACGACGAGCACCAGCCGGTTGCGTGCGGCGGAGGGCTGAGCGACGGCGGCGGGCGAGGCGATTGAGGTCATGACAACTCCGGCAGCAGCGCGGCCGGCATCAGATGCCGAGGCCGGACCGCGATGAGCAGACGAGACATAGCGGATCGCAGGGCGGTATGGCGAGGAGCTGAGGCAAAATGGAGTTTTCCTTGACGTCGCAGCCTTCCGGCGCGACAGCACCAGCCGAGGTTCCCGGTGCGGGTGATTAAACAGGGCTTTTTGAAGCTGACATGAATGAAACCGACGTCATCATCATCGGCGCTGGCCACAACGGCCTGACCTGTGCGGCCTATCTCGCCATGGCGGGCCTGCGCGTGCATGTGGTCGAGCGCCGCAAGGTGGTCGGCGGCGCCGCGGTGACGGAGGAGTTTCATCCGGGCTTCCGCAACTCCGTCGCGTCCTACACGGTGAGCCTGCTCAATCCGCGCGTCGTCTCCGACCTGAAGCTGCATGAGCACGGGCTCGAGATCGTCGAGCGCCGGGCGCAGAACTTCCTGCCCTCGCCGGACGGTCGCTATCTGCTGACGGGCGAGGGTCGCACGCTGGCGTCGGTTGCGCGGCTGAGCCCGCGGGACGCCGACGCGATCGGCCCGTTCTCGGCCCGGCTCGAGGCGATCGCGGACGTGCTGCGCAGCCTCGTGCTGCGGGCGCCGCCGAACCTGGTCGCCCAGTTCGGGCTATCGGCGATCCGCGAGGCGTTCAACGCGCTCGGCACCGCCAACACGTTGCGCGCGCTGTCGCTGGAGCAGCAGCGCGACCTGCTCGACCTGTTCACGCGCTCGGCCGGCGAGATGCTCGACGAGATCTTCGAGACCGACCTGGTGAAGGCGCTGTTCGGCTTCGATGCCATCGTCGGCAACTATGCCAGTCCCTACGCCGCCGGCTCGGCCTATGTGATGCTGCATCACGCCTTCGGCGAGGTGAACGGCAAGAAGGGCGTCTGGGGCCATGCGATCGGCGGGATGGGGGCGATCACGCAGGCGATGGCCGGGTGCCTGAAGGAACTGGGCACGCTGGTCGAGCTCGAGGCCGGCGTGCGCGAGGTGATCGTCGAGCGTGACCGCGCGGTCGGCGTCGTGCTCGAGGATGGCCGCACCATCCGCGCCCGCCACGTCGTCGCCAACGTGAACCCGAAGCTGCTCTACACGCGCCTGGTGCCGGCCGGCGCCGTGCCCGAGCCGTTCCTGAACCGCATCCGGAACTGGCGCTGCGGTTCGGGCACGTTCCGCATGAACGTGGCGCTCGACCGCCTGCCCTCGTTCAGCGCACTGCCGGGAGACGGCGACCATCTGTCCGCCGGAATCATCCTCGGCCCGAGCCTCGGCTACATGGACCAGGCCTATCTCGATGCGCGGGCGCATGGCTGGAGCCGCGATCCCGTGGTCGAGCTGCTGATCCCGTCCACGCTCGACCCGACGCTGGCGCCGGCAGGCCGGCACGTCGCCAGCCTGTTCTGCCAGCATGTCGCGCCCGAGCTGCCGGACGGCCGCTCATGGGACAATCACCGCGACGAGGTCGCCGACCTCATGATCGCGACCGTGGACCGCTATGCGCCGGGCTTTGCCGCCAGCGTGCTCGGCCGGCAGGTGCTGTCACCGCTCGATCTCGAGCGCCAGTTCGGGCTGATCGGTGGCGACATCTTCCACGGCGCGCTGACCTTGAACCAGTTGTTCTCGGCCCGCCCCATGCTCGGTCACGCCGACTATCGCTCGCCGCTGAAGGGGCTCTACCATTGCGGCTCGGGCAGCCACCCCGGCGGCGGCGTCACCGGTGCCCCCGGCCACAATGCGGCCCAGGCGATCCTGGCGGACCATCGCGCTCTGTTCGGCTGAGGATAAGGGGTGGAAAGGCGGCGGACGTCCGTGTGGACAAGCTGAGGACGCACTGTGGATCGACTGCCAAAGAATCAGTGCACGGCCGTGTGGATATGCTGTGGACCCGGCGGTTGATATGGCCTCAAGCAGAAAAACCGGGCGCAGGGCCCGGTTCTTCGAGAACGCCGCGTCGGGCGGATTACTTCAGGGACGTGTTGATCGAGTCGAACTTGCTGCTGAGCGAGCTGCCCAGGCCGTTGACGGCGGCGATGATCGCCAGCGAGATGCCGGCTGCGATCAGGCCGTATTCGATGGCGGTGGCGCCGGATTCATCACGCAAGAACTTCGACAGAATGGACTTCATCTGAACCTCGTTTCCCAACCCAGGAACCGAGGATCATCCGGTTCCCATGGCGGGAACATTAGGGGCCAAGACCCTAAAGTCGGGATAATCCCCCCAGGCCAAGTTGCAGAGATTCTTCGCTGCAATTGAACCTCAACTTTTATTCGGATGAGGAAAGGCATTATACAACCGCTGGATGCGCAGATCCGGCAGAATTGCGGTCCTATCGCTTGCGTTGGCAGGCAATTCCCTTAACCACGCCGTCAAATCTCGCCAGGATCCACCTTGATGACCTCAACGACCACTCCCGCCACCCACAAGGCCAGCTTCACGGTTGCCGATGAAGCGACCGCGCGCCCGGCGGTCGACGTCCTGACCGAGGTGTTCTTCGAGGGGGACGCGGCGGTTGCGGCGTTCGAGCGTCCGGACGGGCGCTGGGACGTCACGGTGCATTTTGCCGATCCGCCCGACCAGGCGCTGGTGCGCGAGCTCGTCGGCGGGGCGGCGGGCGCCGACGTGGCCCGGACCCTGACGTTCGAGGTCGTCGAGGCCAAGGACTGGGTCAAGGCCAGCCTGGACGACCTCGTTCCGGTCCCGGCCGGTCGTTTCATGGTCCACGGCAGCCACGACCGTGCCCGCGTGCCCGGCAACAAGCTCGGAATCGAGATCGAGGCGGCGCTCGCCTTCGGCACCGGCCATCACGGCACCACCCGAGGCTGCCTGCTGCTGCTCGATCACGTGCTCAAGACGCGCGCGCCGCGGCGCGTGCTGGATCTCGGCACCGGAACCGGCGTGCTCGCGATTGCCGCCGCCAAGGCAACGCGCCGGTCCGTGCTGGCGAGCGACATTGATGCGCCCTCGGTCATGGTGGCGCGGGAGAACGCCCGTCTCAACGGCGCAGGCCCCCTGGTCCAGGTGATCCGGGCCACCGGCTTCGCCGCAGCGGAATTTGCCGAAGCCGGCCCGTTCGACCTGGTGCTGGCGAATATCCTGGCCAACCCGCTGCGCCAGCTCGCCGCGCCGATGCAGCGCCACCTCGCGCCGGGAGCCTTCGTGATCCTGTCGGGCCTGTTGACCCCGCAGGCACGCGCCGTCCGCGCCGCCTATCGCGCCCGCGGCCTGGTTCCGATCCGGCATTTGAGAATCGAGGGATGGAGCAGCCTGTTGCTGCAGAAGCAGCAGTGAGCGGATCAGCTCACGGCATGGATCGAACCTGCGCGCTGGGTGCGGCAAGTTCGCGATTACGTCTTCGGCTGGCTCTGCTGCGAGGTGGAGTCGGACTGATTACGCGGGGCACGTCGACCGCGCGGCGCGACGAGACGATTGACGAGATCCGCCAGCGCGCTGCGCGGCTTCTCGGCCGGTGCGGACGCCGGTCCGCTCGGCGCGGGCGCCGATAATTTTTCGAAGGTAAAAGCAGGCATCGTGCATCCCCTCGCCGTTGAGTTGAGGCACTCCCCGGATCATGCGACCGTGGATGATCTTTACGATCGTGGTCGTCACGTCCATACGTTTCCTCGCCGCACCTCTTTCGGATGACTGGCATGCGACAGCAAATCTTTTTGCACAGGCGAATGCAAGGAGATTCTTCGTGCACTGCACTGTCTGCTGAAGGAGTATTCGCCGACGCGGCAGGATTCACTTCTAAAGTATGAGACCGATGTTCGAAGCTCTGTTCCAGACGTTCGAAGAACCCGAAACCGGCGTGGCACTGACCGCGCGGCTCGCCGCGCTCCGCGAAGAGCTGGCCAGACGCAAGCTCGCCGGCTTCATCGTGCCGCGCGCCGACCAGCAGCAGAACGAATATGTGCCACCCTCGGAGGAGAGGCTGGCGTGGCTGACCGGCTTCACCGGCTCGGCCGGCCTTGCGATCGTGCTGTCGCAGGCGGCCGCGATCTTCGTCGACGGCCGCTATACGCTGCAGGCCGGCAAGCAGGTCGACGGCAAGGCCTGGATGGTGGAATCACTGATCGAGCCGCCGCCGGAGAGCTGGCTGACGCGCCATTTGCAGAGCGGCGACCGCGTCGGCTTCGATCCGTGGCTGCATACAACGGCCGCGGCCGAACGACTGGCCGCCGCCTGCGCCAAGGCCGGCGCGGAGCTGGTTCCGGTCGAGCGCAACCCGGTCGACAGCATCTGGACCGAACGGCCGCTGCCGCCGCTCGGCGCCGTCGCCATCCACGGCGCGGAATTGTCCGGCGAGAGCGAGGCCGACAAGCTCGGCCGGATCCGCCAGGAGATCGAGCGCCTCGGCGTCGAGGCGCTCGTCCTGTCCGATTCCCACAACGTCGCCTGGACCTTCAACATCCGCGGCGCCGACGTCTCGCACACGCCGCTGCCGCTGTCCTATGCGTTGGTGCCGAAGACCGGACGCCCGACGATCTTCATCGATTCCCGCAAGCTCTCGAACCTGACGCGCGATCATCTCGAGCAGAGCGCCGAGGTGGCGGAGCCGGACGCGCTGACACCGCGCCTGTCCGAGCTCGCGCAATCCGGCGCGGCCGTCGCGCTCGACAGCGCCACGGCCGCCGATGCCCTGACGCGCCTGATTCAGGGCGCCGGCGGCAAGGCGGTGCGCGGCGCCGATCCGGTCAGCCTGCTCAAGGCCGCCAAGAATGCGGTCGAGATCGACGGCACGCGGCGCGCCCATCAGCGCGATGCGGTCGCGCTGGCCCGCTTTCTCGCCTTCATCGATCGCGAGGCGCCGAAGGGCTCGTTGACCGAGATCGATGCGGTCGAGGCGCTGGAGAGCTTTCGCCGCGACACCGGCGCGCTCAAGGATGTGTCGTTCCCGACCATCTCGGGCACCGGTCCCAACGGCGCCATCGTGCACTATCGCGTCACCCGCAAGAGCAACCGCCGCATCATGCCGGGCGATCTGCTGCTGATCGATTCCGGCGCGCAATATCAGGACGGCACCACCGACGTCACCCGCACGATCGCCGTGGGCGCGCCGACCGAGGAGATGCGCGATCGCTTCACCCGCGTGCTGCGCGGCCACCTTGCGATCGCGCGCGCGATCTTCCCCGACGGCACCACCGGCGCCCAGCTCGACACCCTGGCGCGGCAGTTCCTGTGGCAGGCCGGCATCGATTTCGAGCACGGCACCGGCCACGGCGTCGGCAGCTATCTGTCGGTGCACGAGGGACCCGCGCGGATTTCGAAGCTCGGCACCACGCCGCTGAAGCGCGGCATGATCCTGTCCAACGAGCCCGGCTACTACAAGACCGACGCGTTCGGCATCCGCATCGAGAACCTCGAGCTGGTGGTGGCGAAGGACGTCGCGGGCGCGGAGAAGCCGATGAACGGCTTCGAGGCGCTGACCCTGGCGCCGATCGACCGGCGCCTGATCGAGGTCGCGATGCTGAGCGCCGAGGAACGCGCGTGGCTCGACGCCTATCATGCCCGGGTCAGGGACGCCGTCCGAGCGGCGCTCGACGACGGCGACCAGCGCTGGCTCGATCAGGCGACAGCGCCACTGTAGTCAGCCGTACCGTCCGGCTGTGCGCCGTCCCGCTGCCTGCATGGGCGCATGCCGAAACAGGCATTTCCGCGAAATGGAAGGCCGCTACAGTCGGGGCGTTCACCTGATTTGAGCGGCACCATGCATGGAATGATCAGCAGACCGCCTGGAGCGGCGCCACCGCGCGCCGTTCCGTCGCGCACGATGCTGGTCCTGTTGGTCGTGATGACCGGGCTGGCGCCGATCTCGCTGTACCTGCTGGTACCGGCGCTGCCGATGCTCGCGACCACCTTTGGCCGCGACGCCTCCGTCGTGCAGATGACGGTGTCGTTCTACATGGCCGGCATTGCGATCTCGCAACTGCTGCTCGGGCCGCTGTCGGACCGCTTCGGCCGCCGCCCCGTGATGCTCGCCGGGCTCGCGCTGTCGATCGTCGCGAGCGTCAGCTGCATCTTCGCCGACACCCTGCCCCAACTGATCGCGGCACGGTTTTTCCAGGCGCTCGGCGGCGCCAGCGGCATGGTGATCAGCCGCGCCATCATCCGCGATCTCTATCCGCGCGAGCGTATCGGGGCGATGATCAGCCTCGTCGTCGCGGTCATGATGATCGCACAGATGCTGTCGCCGCTGACCGGCGGCCTGATCGAGATCGCGCTCGGCTGGCATGCCATCTTCTATGTCGTCGCCGCGCTGTCGATCGTGATTGCGATCGCCGTGACCATGGCGCTGCCGGAGACCCGCCCTGCCCGCATCGAGGGCGCGAGCTTCCGCCGCGACGTCGCGATGCTGGTGAAGAGCCGCGCCTTCCTCGGCTACACACTGTGCCAGGTGCTGGCGTCGCAGATCATCTTCGCCTTCGCCGGCGGCGGGCCGTATATCGTCGAGGTGCAGATGGGCCGCTCCTCGGCGGAGTATGGTGCGTGGTTTGCGACCACCGGCTTCGCCTATTTCGTCGGCAACCTGTTCTGCGTGCGCTACGCGCCGCGCCATTCGCTCGATCGGCTGATCTGGTTCGGCCTGGGGCTGCAGCTCACCAGCGCCGCGCTGAACTTCACATGGAGCCTGTTCGGCTTCAATCAGGTGCCCTCGGTACTGTTCGGCACGCAGATGCTCTTGATGTTCGCCAATGCCGCCGTGATGGCGAATTCCGCAGCCGGCGCCATCAGCGTCCGGCCGGGCGCGGCGGGCACCGCCTCCGGCGCGATGGGGTTCCTGCAGATGGGCGTGGGCGCGCTGACGTCACAGCTCGGCGCCTATCTCGGCGGCCACTACGCAACGACGCTGCCGCTGACGTCGGCGATGCTCATGTTGTCGCTGGCCTGCGCCTGCAGCATGATCTTTCTGGTTCCGCGCACGCAGATGAAGGTGACGAAGGAGCTGATCGAGACGGCGGAAGAGGATGAGGCCGGGGTGATGTGAAGGGCGGATGTCAGGGATTGTACGCACGCACGGCACTTTCGCTGTCATACCGCGCAGGCGGGTATCCAGTACGCCGAGACGGATCGGTCGTATAACAACTGCCTTTGGAATACTGGATCATCCGCTTTCGCGGATGATGACAGTTGTGGTGCCACAACCACCTTCTGCACCAGACGGGCGCGCGAGCTACTCCCCGATCAGTTGCAGCCACTCGTCCTCGGTCAGCACCTGGACGCCGTGCTTCTGTGCGTCCTTCAGCTTTGAGCCCGCGCCGGGACCGGCGACGACGTAGTCCGTCTTCTTCGACACCGAGCCCGATACTTTCGCACCGAGCCGCTCGGCGGTCGCCTTGGCCTCGTCGCGCGTCATCTTTTCCAGCGTGCCGGTGAACACCACCGTCTTGGTCGCGATCGGCGAATTGCGCTTCGGCTTCTCCGCGTCGAGGATCTTCACCTCTTTCGTCAGCCGCTCGACGATGCCGCGATTGTGGTCCTCGCCGAAATAGGCGGCGACGCTCTTGATCACGGTGTCGCCGATCTGGTCGAGCGCATCCATCTCCGCGATCGCCTCCTCGTCGCCGCTGGCGACCTTGAGACAGGCTTCGTGGAACGCATCCCATGAGCCGTAGCCGCGCGCGAGCGCCAGCGCCGTGGTCTCGCCGACATGGCGCATGCCGAGCGCGTAGATGAAACGCTCCAGCGCGATCTCGCGCCGGGCGTCGATGGCATTGAAGAGATTGCGCACCGAGGTCTCGCCATAGCCCTCGACCTCCTCGAGCTTCAGCCTGGCGTTGCGCGCGGCCAGCGTGAAGATGTCGGCGGGCTCCTTGACCCAGCCCTGGTCGAAGAAGAACTGGATCTGCTTCTCGCCGAGACCGTCGATATCGAAAGCGCGGCGCGAGGCGAACAGCTTGAGGTGCTCGATCTTCTGGAACGGACAGGCGAACTCGCCGGTGCAGCGGGCGCGCGAGCCCTCCTCGCCGGTCGCGATCTCCTCCCGCACGACGTCGGTATGCAGCGGGCACGGGCACGTCTTCGGGAAATGGAATTCCTTGGCGTGCTTCGGCCGTTTGTCGATGAGGACGTCGACCACCTGGGGGATGACGTCGCCGGCGCGCTGGATCACCACGGTGTCGCCGATCCGGATGTCGCGGCCTTCGCGCAACACTTCGCCCTTGTTGCCGATGCCCTTGATGTAGTCCTCATTGTGCAGCGTCACATTCTGCACGATGACGCCGCCGACGCCGACCGGCTCCAGCTTGCCGACCGGCGTGAACGAGCCGGTGCGGCCGACCTGGATCTCGATGTCCTTGAGCACGGTCATGGCGCGCTCGGCCGGAAACTTGTGGGCAATGCCCCAGCGCGGCGTGCGCGACACGAAGCCGAGCCGCTCCTGCCAGTCGATGCGGTCGACCTTGTAGACGACGCCGTCGATGTCGTAGTCGAGCTCGGCGCGCTGCTCCTCGATGTGACGATGGAACGCGATCAGTTCCTCCACCGAGTGGCAAAGCCTCGTGAGCGGATTGGTCGTGAAGCCGCAGCGTTCGAACCATTTGATCATGCCGCTCTGCGTCTCCGCCGGCAGCGCGCTCATCTCGCCCCAGGCGTAGGCAAAGAAGCCCAGGGGACGCGAGGCGGTGATGGTCGGATCCTTTTGCCGCAGCGAGCCGGCGGCGGAATTGCGCGGGTTGGCGAAGATGGTGTCGCCCGCTTCCTTCTGGCGCTCGTTGAGCGCGAGGAAGGCCTGCTTGGTCATATAGACCTCGCCGCGGACCTCGCAGATGTCGGGCAGGTTGCGGCCGTGCAGCCTGTGCGGTACGTCCTTCAAGGTACGGATGTTGGCGGTGACGTCCTCACCCTCGGCGCCGTCACCGCGGGTCGCGGCGGTGACCAGTTCGCCGCCCTCGTAGCGCAGCGACATCGACAGCCCATCGATTTTCGGCTCGGCGGAGAAATCGATGCGATCGTCGGCGAGCTTGAGAAAGCGCGCAATGCGGCCGACGAAGTCGCGCACGTCCTCTTCGGCGAAGGCGTTGTCGAGCGACAGCATCGGCACCGCATGCCGCACCTTCTTGAACCGGCCGGAGGGCGCCGCGCCGACCTTCTGCGACGGCGACTCGCTGCTGACGAGCTCAGGGAAGCGCTTTTCGATCGCATTGAAGCGGCGACGCAGCTCGTCATAGGCGGCATCCGAGATCTTCGGCGCATCGTCCTGATAATAGAGCCTGTCGTGGGTCTCGAGTTCCAGCGCCAGCCGCTTCCATTCCACCTTGGCCTGGGCCTTGGTGAGATCGGCAACGTCGACGGGCTGCTTCGGTTTTGCTGTCTTGGGCATGCGTATGATCTGCTCGTCATGGCGGGACCGCCCGGAGGCCGTCCCGAAACGACGGTGTACACAATGCGCGCCCGGAGCCAAAGCGTTCGGCTGCTCCGTTTCCAGCTATGCCGCTGCGGCCTCCAGCAGGCGGTCGGCGGCGGCGCGGGCTTCGGCGGTGACCTCGGCGCCGGCCAGCATGCGGGCGATTTCCTCGCGGCGGTGCAGGGTGGCCAGCGTATTGACCCGGGTGACGACACGCTTGCCGCGATCGAGCGCATCCTTGGAGATCAGCAGATGCTGGTCCGCCCTGGCCGCGACCTGCGGCGCGTGGGTCACGGCCATCACCTGAACCCCGTGCGCGAGCCGCGCCAGCCGGGCGCCGATGGCGTCGGCGACCGCGCCGCCGACGCCGGTGTCGATCTCGTCGAACACCAAGGTCGGCGCCGAGCCGCGGTCGGACAGCACGACCTTGAGCGCCAGTAGGAACCGCGACAGCTCGCCGCCCGAGGCGACCTTCATCATCGGGCCCGGCCGCGTGCCCGGGTTGGTCTGAACCCAGAACTCGACACGGTCGATGCCTTCCGGCCCCGGCGCCTCGGCGTCGCTGTCGACCTGGGTCATGAACTTGGCCCGCTCGAGCTTGAGCGGGCCGAGTTCCGCAAGGACGGCCCGGTTCAGCTTCTCGGCCGACTTGGTCCGCGCTGCCGACAGCTTGGCAGCCGCGGCGCCATAGCGCCCATCGGCTGCCGCCGCCGCTGCTTCCAGCTTCTTCAGCTGCTCGGCGCCGGCATCGATCAGGACGACGTCGGCGGCATATTTGGCAGCCAAGGCAGCCAGACCGTCCACCGGCGTCGAATATTTGCGCGCGGCCGCGCGCAGCGCGAACAACCGCTCCTCGATGCGCTCCAGCTCCAGCGGATCGAAATCGGTGGCCGCGAGTGCCACCGTCAGATGCTGATCGGCCTCCTCCAGGGCGTTGATCGCCGAATCGATCGCCTTGACCGCCGGGTCGACCAGCGCGGGCGAGCTGACCGCGCGGCGCTCCAACCGGCGGACCGCCGCGGCTAGCGCGGCGATCGGCGACTGGTGGCCGCTGACGGCATCCTGCGCGTCGCGCAGATCGCCCGCGATCTTCTCGCCCTGCATCATCGCCGTGCGGCGGGCGGCGAGCTGCGTCTCCTCGCCCTCCTTCGGCGCCAGCTTCTTCAGCTCGTCCGAAGCATGCCGCAGATAATCGGCCTCGCGGGCCGCGCGCTCCATGCTCGCCCGATGCTCGTCGAGCGCCGTGACCGCAGTCCGGCGCGCTGCCCACAGCGCTTCCACCGCGGCGACGTCCTTCTCCAGGCCCGCAAAGGCATCCAGCAGCCGGCGGTGGGTGGCGGCGTCGACCAGCGCACGTTCGTCATGCTGGCCGTGGATTTCGACCAGTGTGGCGCCGATCGCCTTCAGCGTCTGCACGCTGACCGACTGGTCGTTGATGAAGGCGCGGGTGCGGCCATCGCCGAACTGAACGCGGCGCAGGATCATCTCGCCATCGGCATCCAGGCCGTTGGCGGCGAGAATCCTGGCGGCCGGATGATCTTTGCCGATCTCGAACACGGCCGTGACCTGCCCCTGGTCGGCGCCATGGCGCACCAGGCTGGCGTCGCCACGACCGCCGAGAGCCAGAGCAAACGCATCGAGCAGGATCGACTTGCCGGCACCGGTCTCGCCGGTCAGCACCGCAAGTCCATTCGAGAATTCGAGATCGAGTCGTTCGATCAGGACGATGTCACGGATCGACAGTCGCGCCAGCATGGAACCGAAGTCCTTCGTAACGGGGCGGATCGCCCCTGAGCGAACGACTCGATGCTAGCAGCAAAAAGAGAACAAAACAAGAATATAGAACAAAGCAAGATCAGACGAGTGATCCGGCCGATCGCTCAGCCCAGGCCGAGCTTCTTGAAGGCGCGCGAGATGTAGGAGCCCTTGTTCTCCTCGGGCTCGACGCCGCCCGACTTCACGAGATTATAGGCGTCCTTGTACCACTTGCTGTCGGGGAAATTGTGCCCGAGCACGGCCGCCGCGGTCTGCGCTTCGCCGACGATACCGATCGTCATGTAGGCCTCGGTCAAGCGATACAGCGCTTCCTCGACGTGCCGCGTGGTCTGGTACTGCGTCACCACCGCCTTGAAGCGGTTGATGGCGGCGGTGTAGTCGCGCTTCTGCATGTAATAGCGGCCGACATCCATCTCCTTGCCGGCGAGCTGATCGCGGGCGCCCTCCAGCTTGGCCTTGGCATTGGTGGCGTATTCGGAGGTCGGATATTTGCGCACCACCTCCTCGAGCGAGGCGATGGCCTTCTCGGTGCGGCCCTGGTCGCGGCTGATGTCCGGGATCTGGTCGTAATGCGAGGCGGCGATCAGGTACTGCGCATAGGCCGCGTCCGGGCTGCCCGGGTGCAGGGTCACGTAGCGGGTGGCGGCGCCGATGCAGCCGTCGTAGTCGCCGGCCTGATAGGAGGCGTAAGCCGACATCAGCAGCGATTTGCGGGCCCAGTCGGAATAAGGATGCTGGCGATCGACCTCCTCGAACTTCTTGGTCGCGCCTTTGACGTCTTTCTTCTCATTCATCAGGTACAAGCCCTCATTGTAGAGCTTGTCCGCGGGCTCATCGACGAAGGTGTCGTCCTTGGCCAGGAATTTGTCCCACAGTCCGCCTGTTCCGCAGCCGCTCAGAGGCAGCGCCAGCAGGATCAGCGATGCGGCGAGCCTAAGCCGGCCGATGCTTGCTGCGGGATGACGGAGGTCGCGCGTGAGACGCTGTATCGACATGCTTCTTTGGAACCCGATGCCTGTGATCTGATCTACGCCGCGCACCATGAAGGTCGCTTCATGACCGCGAGGGAAGAGCCCCGCCGGTGGCACGCATCACGCGGCCCCGGCCTCTCTAGCCGAAAACACTTCATCAACCAACCGCATAGGAAGCCAATCCGCCCGGATTAAGGCAACACCGAGGCTGCCGCCACGCATCATGGTTACCGCTGAAGAAGCCGTTGGAAAACATCGAAATGCCGAGGGTCCAGCCGCTGAGAAGGACGCGGCCGGCAACAAACATTGACAAAAAAGCAGACGGAAAAATCTGAACCACGCCGAAAGCAAAGCTCCCGGCGATGTCGCGCGTTGCGTAGGTCAGCCGACGGAATCAGCCGATCGGGACGCCGCCGCTCAGGACACGTCCGGGCCGTAGGCCGGGGCGACCATGCCACCGACCATGCCGCCGACGACCTCCGCGGCCACGCGGGGACGACGCACGGTCTCGCCTTCGACGATCCGCCAAGCGGTGCGATCGGCCATCAGAGCAGTCAGCACCGCATGGTTGAGCTTGTGACCGCCACGGACCGAACGATAGGTTCCGAGCATCGGCAGGCCGGCCAGCGCCAGATCGCCGATCGCGTCCAGCACCTTGTGGCGGGCGCATTCGTCGGCGTAGCGCAGACCTTCGGGATTGAGCAGGCGGTCCTCGTCGAACACCAGCGTGTTGTCGAAGGAGGAACCGAGCGCGAAGCCGGCGCTCCACAGCCGCGACACGTCGCTCATGCAGCCGAAGGTGCGGGCGCGGGCGATCTCGCGGCGGAAGCGCTCGGGGCTGAGCTCGAAATGATAGGCTTGGCGGCCGATCACGGGGTTGGTGAAATCGATTTCAGCTTCGACCCGGAAGCCGGAGCTGTTCGGACGCAGCTCGCCCGTGGAGGCGCCCATGGTCACCTGGACCGGCTTGAGCACCTGAAGGTAGCGCCGCGGGGCCGACTGATTGACGATTCCGGCCTGGTCGATGGCAGCGACGAACGGCGCAGCGCTGCCGTCCATGATCGGAACCTCGGGGCCGTCGACCTCGATCAGGGCGTTGTCGACACCCATGCCGCGCAGCGCAGCGAGCACATGCTCGGCAGTGGACACCAGCGCACCGTGGCGGTCACCGAGCACCGTCGCCAACTCGGTGGCGATCACCGAGCCGAAGGACGCCTGGACCTCGCGGTCAGCGCCATCGAGGCCGGTGCGGAGGAACACGATTCCCGCATCGATCGGCGCAGGCCCGATCGTCAGGCTGACAGGCGCACCAGAGTGGACGCCTACACCGGTGACGGTGGCTTGCGAACGAAGCGTTGTTTGCCGGCTGAATTTCATCGACGATCGCCCAAGACCCCGCCTGATCCCTTATCGGCCGCCCCTCGCGAACCGACTCAGTTTCAGGCATCCCCAAGTCACGGCAGAACTTAACGAGAGCCCCAAAGAGCGCCAACTCACGCTTCTTTACGGATTGTTACCCCATCTCTGCCGTATTCGCGCCAACCCTTAACCAAACTGGAACGTGGCCTTAACCCTCCTGGTTCCCGATCTAAACACCGAAAGAATAATTAATCATTTAAAATCAGTTAGTTGAACGGCGATCGACGAGCCCCGGACAGCCATGGAAAAGGCCCGGCTCTCGCGAGCCGGGCCTGTTCAGCACCATCAGGGCTGTAACAATTCTCAGGTGGCCTGCCGGCGCAGGAAGGCCGGGATATCCAAATGGTCGTCTCCCTGTGGCGCCGGGGACACAGGCGCGGGACGGCCATGGACGTCCAGACCCTGGGGTGCGGGACGGCGGGCATATTCCGAGACAGGCGATTCGTGGCTCGCAACCTGCTGAGCAACGTTCCGCTGCGGCTTCCGTTCCGGCAGCGGCGGCATCTGCGGCATGGCAGGACCCGCGGTCCGCACCGGCAGCGGCGGCTCGGCATCCTCGTCGCGGCGGCCGAGACCGACATTGGCGAGACGCTGCAGCAGCGACATCCGGGTCTTCTGCGGATGCTCATCGCCCTCGTCGCCGCGCGCCTGCCGGATCTCGGCCTGGGCCGGCATCGGCAGGTCCTCGAACTTCGGCATGCGCGGCGCGCGCGACGGAACCCGCTCCGCGGCCTGCGGGATGAACGTCTCCGGCGGGGCCGCCGGCTCGATCGGGGCCGCGCGCTGCGCCTCCGGTTCCGGGAACAGCGACGGCTTCTGCGCGATCGGGCGCACCGTCACATCGCCATAGGAGGCGGGCTGGACCGGCGCCGACGCGGGCGCGGGCTCGCTGGCCATTGCGGCGGCAACGGCGGCCAGCGTGTCGCGCTCGAGGTTGGGAGCCGGACGCGGCGCAGGCGCCATCGGCGCGGGCGCGGCGACGGCCGGAGCCTGCGACGCCTGCTGCTCGAGCTTGGCGGCGCGTTCAGCCAGGCGCTGATTGTCGGCGCGCAGGCGCGCAGTCAGATCGGCGAGGCGGCTTTCAGGGAGACCCGCGGCAGCGGTCGGGGCGGCGGCAATCGGAGCGACAGCCGCCGCCGGCTGTGCAGTCGTCGTGACGCCGCGGTTGAACTGCGCCTGCTCGATGCCGGTGGCGACCACCGAGACCCGGATCAGCCCGTCGAGCGATTCGTCGAAGGTGGCGCCGACGATGATGTTGGCGTCCTGGTCGACCTCCTCGCGGATGCGGGTCGCAGCTTCGTCGACCTCGAACAGCGTGAGATCCTTGCCGCCGGTGATCGAGATCAACAGGCCGCGCGCGCCCTTCATCGAGGAATCGTCGATCAGCGGGTTGGCGATGGCCGCTTCGGCGGCGGTCAGCGCGCGCTTGTCGCCGGAGGCTTCACCGGTGCCCATCATCGCCTTGCCCATCTCGCGCATGACGGCGCGGACGTCGGCGAAGTCGAGGTTGATCAGGCCTTCCTTCACCATCAGGTCGGTGATGCAGGCGACGCCGGAATACAGCACCTGGTCGGCCATCGCGAAGGCGTCGGCGAAGGTGGTCTTCTCGTTGGCGACCCGGAACAGGTTCTGGTTCGGGATGATCAGCAGCGTGTCGACGACCTTGTGCAGCTCGGAGATGCCGGACTCCGCGGTGCGCATGCGGCGCGCGCCTTCGAAGTGGAACGGCTTGGTGACGACGCCCACCGTGAGGATGTTCATCTCGCGCGCGGTCTTGGCAATGACCGGGGCTGCACCGGTGCCGGTTCCGCCACCCATGCCGGCGGTCACGAACACCATGTTGGCGCCCGAGAGATGATCGCGGATCTCGTCGATCACCTCCTGCGCGGCGGCAGCTCCCACGTCCGGCTGCGAGCCGGCGCCGAGGCCCTGGGTCACCTGCGTGCCCATCTGAATGATGCGCTGCGCCTTGGACATGGTCAGCGCCTGCGCGTCGGTATTGGCGACGACGAAGTCGACCCCCTGCAGGCCGGCCGTGATCATGTTGTTGACGGCATTGCCGCCCGCGCCGCCGACACCGAACACGGTGATCCGGGGCTTCAGCTCGTGGATATCAGGAGGTGTAATAGTGAGTGCCATGATTGCCTCTCGATCACGCGCGGGTGGGTTCGCCCCGGCCGCCGGCCGCGGTTGGTGTTGTTGAAAATCGCATGGGGTGGAAACCGGTCATCAGAAGCCCTCGCGTAGCCATCGTCCGACCTTTCCGAAGTAGCCGTCGGTTCCTGTCCCGACCTGCCGCGTATGCCGCGGTTCGACGTGTTCGAGGTGCGCGTATTGCGGATAGACCAGCAGCCCCGTCGGCACCGCGAAGGCGGCGTTCTTGGCCTCGTTGGGGAGACGACCGAAGCCGAGCGGGCGGCCGACGCGCACCGGGCGGTCGAGGATCCGGGTCGCAAGCTCGACCAGCCCCGTCAGCTGGGAGGCGCCTCCGCTGAGGACGACGCGCGCCTTGGGTTCTGCCGCAAAGGGCGAATCCTTCAGCCGGTCGCGGACCATTTCAAAAATCTCCTCTGCGCGGTGCCTGACGATGTTCGCGATGGTGGCGCGGGACACGATCTGCGGAACATCCCGCTCGTTGTCACCGGCCGTCGGAACAGACATCAACTCACGCGCGTCGGACCCGCCAGTCAGCACCGTGCCATATAACGTCTTGATTCGCTCGGCATCTGCAATGCACGCTGATAGTCCGCGCGCAAGATCCATGGTCACGTGATGCCCGCCGAGCGCAAAACCGGAGGCATGGACGAAGCGGCCGCCGGAATAGATCGCGATCGTCGTGGTGCCCGCCCCCATCTCGACCACGGCGGCGCCGAGATCGGCCTCGTCGTCGGTCAGCACCGACAACCCGGCAACATACGGGCTTGCCGCCATCGCCTCGACGTTGAGGTGGCAGCGCTCGACCACGAGCATCAGGTTCTTGGCCACGGTGGCGTCGGTCGTGACGACGTTCATGTCGACGCCGAACTGCCGCGCCAGCATGCCGCGGGGATCCCGGATGCCCTTCACGCCGTCGAGCGTGTAGCCGACGGGCAAGGCATGCAGCACCGCGCGCCCGTCGCCGGTGGCGTGGTGCATGCCGGTCGAGGTGACGCGACTGACATCGGCCTGGGTGACGGCGCCGCCGCGGATGTCCGAGGTGGCCTCGATCAGGTGGCCCATGACGCGGCCGCCTGCGACCGGCAGCAGCACGGATTCGACCCGCACCTTCGCCATGCGCTCGGCCAGCGCGACCGCCTGCCGCACCGCCTGCTCGCATTCGACGGGATCGACGACGGCGCCGGCCTTGACGCCGCGCGACTGGATCTGGCTGTAGCCGATCAGCTCGACGGCGTGGGTGCGGCCGCGCAGCGCGTCGCTCGGCGGCGCCGGCTTCAGCCGCGCGATCATGCAGGCGATCTTGCTGGTGCCGACGTCGAGCGAGGCCACGAGCGCGGTGCGCTTCTGGCCCATCGGGCGCGTCTTGGGAGTCTGGCGATCGAAGCCGGTCATGCGTCACCGGCCTTCTTCTTGGACTTCTTGTCCTTGAACAGCTCGTCGCGCGCCTTGCCCGCATCCTCGGAGAGCTGCACCGTCAGCCGGTCCGGCAGCCGCAGGTCGATGGCGACGATGTCGCGCGAGAACAGCTTGTCGTCCTGATCGAGCTGGGTCAGGGTCGCGAGCGCGTTGCCGACATCATGTTCGGGCAGGCGAATGTCGAGGCCGTCCTTGGTCCGCAGGTTCCAGCGCCGCTCGCCGACGAACACGGCGGCCTTGGTGACCGCGCGCACCTGCGGGTAGCGGGCGAGCAGCGCCAGGAAATCGCGCGCGCGGCTCTCGGCTCCCTTGCCGACCACGAGCGGCAGCGTCAGGAAGCGGCGCGAGACATATTGCTCGAGCACGGCGCCGTCCTCGGCGATGACCGAGAGGCGACCGTCCTGCTGCCAGAGCGCGAACGCCTTGCGCTCGACGACATCGATCTGCAGCTGGTTCGGAAAGAACTTCTGCACCGTGGCGTCGGCGATCCAGGGGTTGGCTTTGAGCCTGTCACGCACTGCGGCGGCATCCAGGAACAGCAACGAGGAGCGGCCGGTAACGCCGCCGACCGCGAGGATCTCGTCCTGGGTAAGCTGCTTCCGGCCGTTGATCGCAACAGCCGTGATGCGGAACCCGGCCGCATTGGCGAGCGCGTTGCGGGTGTCGGACAACGCCACACTGACGTCCTGCGCATGGCCGCCCTTGACGATGCCGAGCCAGACACTGCCGAACAAGAGGACCACCGTCGCCACGGTGCCGAGCCGGCGCGGCAGATAGCGCTCGACGAGTTCGACCACGCGCGGCGGCGCCTCGCGCTCGACCATCGGCGCGAGCGCGGCCTGCGCCGGCGCAAGGTCTCGTCGGATGGATCGCCTGCCTTGCTTCGTGCCTCGCGCAAAGCGGACACGCGGAAGACGGGCCGAGACATACTCGCGCAGCAGGATTGCCGCGCCAAGGGCAGCGGCTTTCAGGTCAGCTTGAGGCCTCTGCGATCGAGCGAGGCGTCCTGCACCATCCATTGCACGAGCTCATCAACTGTTGCGCCCGCAGATACTCGCGGACCCACGCCCACGGTCCCGGCCGACCGGATCCCTTCCGACCATCGCGACGCGGTTCGTCACGACGGCCCGACCTGGCAGCCGAGCACCACTGAGGCGCCAGCGTTAACCTTCGGACGTCCTGGTAAACAAAAAGTAAAATCGGTCCGAGGAGACGAATTTTTTCTCCGATTTATGAGGACCTTGCCCGGAATTCTTAAGCATTTTACGGGTTACAGGAACCACCGGGGGACGCCGGGCCGGGTTCTTCCGGTGCGCCTATCGCACGCCGGATCGGCGGCTGCGCCTCTCGGCCAGGGCGATCTGCTGATTGAGGAAATCGACAATGGCGATGCCCTGGGCCGCCAGAGCCTTCGGGTAGAGCGAGGCGGCCGTCAGGCCCGGCAGGGTATTGGTCTCCAGATAAACCGGACCGTTGGCCGCGACGATGAAGTCGGTGCGCGAGTAGCCGCCGCAGGACAGCGCGCGATGCGCCTTGATCGCCTCAGCCTGGAGCGCCGCAGTGATCTCCGGACTGAAGCGGCCCGGACAGATTTCCTTCGTCGCCGCCGCGAGGTACTTCGCGAAATAGTTGAAGGCACCGTCGGCGGGGAGGATCTCGATCGGCGGCAGCGCGATCAGCGAGCCGTCGGCCTGCTCGAGCACGCCGCAGGTCGCCTCGGTCCCGATGACGAACGGCTCGATCAGATACTCCTCGGTCGCGGCCGCTGCCTTGACGGCGACGAGGTCCTGGCTGGCGTTGACGAAGATGAGGCCGAAGCTCGAGCCGTCCTTCACGGGCTTCGCGATCAGCCGGCCGTAGCGCGCGAGCGCAGCCTCGGCATCATCCAGCGCGACACCCTCGGCCGCCGTGACACCGCCGAGCACGGCGAAGCGCTTGGCGGCAACCTTGTCGAAGGCGAGGTGCGAGGCCGCCGAGCTCGAGCCGGTGAACGGCACACCACGAAGCTCGCACATCAGTTGAAGCTCGCCATTTTCCGCCCGGCCGCCATGCAGGCCGAGCACCAGGACCCGATCTTCGGCCCCGGCGCGATCGATAGCCTCGCTGAGCGTGCCGATCCTGGCGCCATCGGCGGTGAACGGCTCCTCGAACGGCTTGGCATGCGCGGCCAGCGCTTGGCCGCTGGCCTGATGCACGGTGTCATCGACGTCCCAGAACCACAGCTCAGCCTCAGGCAACGCGGCGTGCAGGGCTTTCGCGCTCGCGACCGAGACGAGGCGCTCCTTGTTGGAGCCGCCGAACAAAATCGTGGTGCGCATCAATGTCTTCTCGATTGATCTCACAATCGCGGTCGCGATTGCGCTGACGTCACGTAAGCCTGCGGCTCGATCAGCTCGCCTTGATTCCGATCCGCTTGATCTCCCACTGCAGCTCGATGCCCGAGCTCGCCTTGACCCGCTCACGCACGGTCTCGCCGAGCGTCTCGATGTCGTCGGCGCTAGCGCTGCCGGTGTTGATCAGGAAGTTGCAGTGCATTTCCGAGACCTGGGCGCCGCCGACCCTGAGTCCACGACAGCCGGCGGCATCGACCAGCTTCCAGGCGGAATGTCCCGGCGGATTCTTGAAGGTCGAGCCGCCCGTCTTCTCGCGGATCGGCTGCGCCGTCTCGCGATGCGCCTGCACCTCCGCCATGCGCGCCCGGATCGCCTCCGGCGCCGAGGGCGTGCCGCGGAAGCGCGCGGCCGTGAAGATCAGCGCCGGATCGACGCCGCTCGCGCGATAGGTGAACTTCATCTCGGCATTGTTGAAGCGGTGCGTCTCGCCGTTTCGGTCGACAGCGATCGCTTCAATGAGAATGTCTTTGGTCTCGCCGCCATTGGCGCCGGCATTCATCCGCAGCGCCCCGCCGATGGTGCCGGGAATGCCGAACAGGAATTCCAGGCCCGCGAGGTTGGCCGACGCGGCGACCTCCGCGACGCGCTTGTCGAGCGCGGCGGTGCCGGCCGTGACGATGTCGCCTTCCGCCTTGACCTCGCCGAACGCGCGCGGCGCCAGCCGGATCACGACACCGGGGACGCCACCATCACGCACGATCAGGTTGGAGCCGACGCCGATGACATAGAGCGGGATATCCGTTGGGAGGTGCTTCAGGAAATAGGCGAGGTCGTCGGCATCCGCCGGCGTGAACAGTACCTGCGCCGGTCCGCCGACACGAAACCAGGTCAGCGGCGCGAGACTCTCATTGGCGAGCAGCCGCCCACGCAGCTCCGGCATGGCCGTTTTGAGATCGGGGGTGATGTCGGGAAAGGTCATGCGGCGGCCTGCCTCGTTTGGGCCGACGTCGTTGCGACGTAGCACGCTCCGTTCCCTCCCCCCTTGTGGGGGAGGGCTAGGGAGGGGGGGACCACGCACTCCGGAGTCTGCGGCTCACCCCCCTCCCTGCCCCTCCCCCACAAGGGGGGAGGGAACGGAGAGGCTACGTCGAGTGGCCTGACTTTCTCGGTGAACGGCTGGTTCAACACCGCCCTCACCCCAGTGCCTTCAACTCGCCGGGCAGCGCGTAGGCCCATTGCGTGATGTTGCCGGCGCCGAGGCACACGACGAGGTCACCGGGCTTGGCGAGGTCCTTGACGATACGAGCGAGATCGGCGGCCTTCGGCAGCGGCACCACGTCGCGATGGCCGTGGGCGCGCAGGCCCAGGACGAAGTGGTCGCGATCGATGCCCTCGATCGGCGCCTCACCCGCCGGATAGACGTCGGCGACGACGACCGCGTCCGCGTCGTTGAAGCAGGTGCAGAACTCCTCGAACAGCGACTGCAGCCGGGTGTAGCGATGCGGCTGCACCACGGCGACGACCTTGCCGTTGGTGGATTCGCGCGCCGCCTTCAGCACGGCGGCGATCTCGACGGGGTGATGCCCGTAGTCGTCGATCACGGTGACGCCGTTCCACTCGCCGGTGCGGGTGAAGCGGCGCTTGACGCCGCCGAAGCCGGCAATCGCCTTGCGGATGGCCTCGTCGGACAGGCCGAGCTCGCGCGCGACCGCGATGGCCGCCGTTGCGTTCGAGGCATTGTGCCGGCCTGGCATCGGCAGCGCGATGTCGGCAATCTCGTGCGTCTCACCGCTCTTGCGGTCGCGGAACACGACCTTGAACGACGAGCCGCCGCCCATCGGCGCGAGGTCGACGAGCCGGACATCGGCCTGCGGGTTCACGCCATAGGTGATGATGCGGCGGTCCTCGATCTTGCCGACCAGCGCCTGCACCACCGGATGATCGATGCACATCACCGCGAAGCCGTAGAACGGCACGTTCTCGACGAAGGCGCGGAACGCGTCCTGCACGGCCTCGAAGGTCTTGAAGTGATCGAGATGCTCGGGATCGACATTGGTGACGATGGCGACATCCGCCGGCAGCTTCAGGAAGGTGCCGTCGCTCTCGTCGGCCTCGACCACCATCCATTCGCCGGCGCCGAGCCGCGCATTGGTGCCGTAGGCATTGATGATGCCGCCATTGATGACGGTCGGATCGAGGCCGCCGGCATCGAGCAGCGCCGCAACCATCGATGTCGTCGTGGTCTTGCCATGGGTGCCGGCGATCGCGACACAGCTCTTCAGCCGCATCAGCTCGGCCAGCATCTCGGCACGCCGCACGACCGGGATGCGCTGGGCGCGCGCGGCCATCAGCTCCGGATTGTCGCGCTTGATCGCGGTCGAGACCACCACGACGTCGGCGCCCGCGACATTCTCGGCCTTGTGCCCGACGCTGACGGTGATGCCCTTCTCGCGCAGCCGCGCGACATTGGCGTTGTCGGAGGCGTCGGAGCCCTGCACCGTGTAGCCGAGATTGCACAGCACCTCGGCGATGCCGCTCATGCCGATGCCGCCGATCCCGACGAAGTGGATGGGTCCGATCTCGCGCGGCAGTCTCATGGGGCGTCTCGTCTCAAGGGTTCCGGGCGTCCCCACCGGAGGGAGCGGCCGCGAATCATCAGCCCTTCTTGCAAGACATGGCCGACCTGGACAAGTCCGCCCGGGCAGTAAGAAGTGCCAAATTCGCAGGCGTTCGCCCGGTTTTAGCCGATTTTGGCAGCCCGGCCGGCGGCGATCGGCCAGGAGTTCCCGCTCGATCCCTCCCTTCACGAATTATTAAGCGCGATCACATGCCGCCCCCTCCCAACGGGATACCTGCAATTTTTGCGCGCTCACTGCGTCAGTTCGCGTGGCATGAGTAGCCGTGCGGCCGGCGTGCCGGGCACGCATATTTCAATCTTTGATGGAGAACCCTCGCCGATGTGCTCGCTGTGTGAAACGCACCCTCCCGTATTGTCCCGCCGCCGGCTGCTCGGCGGCGGCGCAGTGCTGGCTGCCGCGGCGGTCGGCGCACTTCCGGCGTTTGCCAAGGAAGCCAAGCAGGCGAACGACAGCGCAATGCCGCCCAACGCCATCTCTCCGGATGACGCGATGAAACGCATCGTCGATGGCAATGCGCGCTACGTCGCCGGCAATCTCGACAACAAGGATTTTTCGGCCGGCCGGGCGGCGCGCGCCGCGGCCCAATACCCGATCGCCGCGATCGTGAGCTGCGCAGATTCCCGGGTCGCGCCCGAGCTGGTGTTCGATCAGGCGCCCGGTGAGCTGTTCGTGGTCCGCGTCGCCGGCAATTTCGTCAATGACGACGGCCTCGCCAGCCTCGAATACGGCGTCAAGTTCCTCGGCACGCCTCTCGTGCTGGTGCTCGGTCACAGCGGCTGCGGCGCCATCGATGCGACGATCAAGGTGCTCAAGGACGGCACCAAACTGCCAGGCCACCTGCCCGCATTGATCAATGCGCTCAAACCCGGCGTCGAGGCAGCGATCGCGAAGAAGCCGCAGGATCTGCTGGCCGAAGCCACCGCGGAGAACGTCCGCAACAATGTCCGGCGCCTCTCGACTGCCAAGCCGATCGTCGGCCGCATGGTCGCCGAGGGCAAGGTGAAGATCGTGGGCGGCATCTATGACATCGGCACCGGCCGGGTCACGATGATCTGACGCCCTCAAGCCGGCCGCAGCACGCGATCCGCACGTGCGGCTGCGGCCGCGAGCCAGCAAACCTGGTGGCAGAACCAAGCTTCCACGGAAGCCACGAAACCCGGCGTCAGCGTCAGATGCCGGCGCCCGTCGCCGAAGCGCAGCAGACCACGGCCCTCCATGGTCGCCAGCAGATTGCGGATATGGGAGCGCGAGACGCCGAGCGAGGTCGCAAGCTCCGCCGTCGAAATCGCGATGGCCTCGCGCCCAACCGCGGACCGGGCGACGAGCGTCAGGGCCAGATGGATGCCGCTGTCGTGCTCGTCGATCCAGGCGAGATCGGGAAAGCCCGTCAGCGGCCGGTTGTCGCGGCAGAGCCAGCCCGCACATTGCCGGATCGTCTCCGCAAATAACGCGGCGTCGTCCTGCAGACGAAGGCTCAGTCCATCGGACTGCGTCAACCGCGCGTGGCAATCCAGGTGCATGGCAAGCCAGCCTCGCAGTCCCTCGAGGATGACGGGGCCAGGCACCAGATAGCGGATACGAGCGTCCTCGGGATCTCGCTCGACGGTCACCAGCGACAGACCGCGCAACACCGCGACGAACGCCGCCGTCTGCCGCGGACCCGGCAGCCGCATCTGCAGACGCGTCAGTGTCGGCCGCTCGACCGGCTTGCGCGCCGACATATGCATCATCACGATATGCGCAGCGATTTCCGTCGGAGCGCGCTGACCGAACAGCTTGATCATCAGGCGCTGGCCGCGCAGCGGCGCAATCAGCCGGTCGCAGAATTCCACGAGCACAGGCACGAAGGACGGATGCCGCCGCAAGCGCATCGGACGATCGTCGGGCAGGATGCCGCCATCGTCGGAGCTCCGGTTCATCTTGGGATCACCGTGCGCTCGCGCGACTAGAGCGCCGCCGTCCTGATCACGAGATCGGCCAGACGTTCCGCGGCATCGAGCCGGCCGGCCGCGCGCGCGGCCTGCGCCATGGCGGCGAGGCGCGCGGGCTCGGCGGCGAGCGCCGAGATCTCGGAGGCCAGCCTGTCGGAGGTGAATTCGGTCTGCACGATCCGGATCGCGGCGCTAGCATCCGACAGCACGCCGGCATTGGCGAACTGGTCCTGGTCGATGGCGCCGGGCAGCGGCACCAGGATCGAGGGCCGGCCGATCGCGGCGAGCTCGGCCACGGTACCGGCGCCTGAGCGCGAGATCACGAGATGATTGGCGGCGAGCCGCGCCGGCAGGTCGGTGAAGAACGGCTGCAGCTCGGCGTTGATCTTCAGCCGGTCGTAGACCGCGCGCACCCGCGCCATGTCCTCCTGGCGCACCTGCTGGGTCAGCATCAGCCGGCCCCAGAGCGCCGGCTCCAGCCGCTCGATCGCGCCGGGCACGATGTCGCTCATGATGCGCGCGCCCTGGCTGCCGCCGACCACGAGCAGCCGCAGCGGCCCGGCGGTCTCCGGCGGGACATAGGGCACGCCCGCGGCTTCGAGGATGGCAGGTCGCATCGGGGTGCCGACCGTGGTCGTCTTGGCCGACAGCGCGGGATCGCGGTCGAGCACACCCGGCAACGAGGTCGCGATCGCCTTCACATGCGCGGACAGGAAGCGGTTGGCGCGGCCGAGCACGGCATTGGCGTCGTGGATCAGGCTGGGCACGCCGGCGAGGCGTGCCGCCAGCAGCGGCGGCACGGTCGGATAGCCGCCGAAGCCGATCACGGCCGCGGGCTTGAGCCGCCGCATCAGGTTGAAGGCCGCGATGGTGCCGGTGCCGAGCAGCAGCGCGGTCCGCGCGAGTGCGACCGGCGAGCGGCTGCGCACCGTCTCGCTCGGCACCACGTCGATCATGTCCTTGGTGAACAGGCCACTGTAGCGCAGCGCGCGCGCATCGGTGACGAGACGGACGCGATAGCCGCGCCTGATCAGCTCGACGCCGAGCGCTTCAGCAGGAAACAGATGGCCGCCGGTGCCGCCGGCCGCGAGCAGAATGAGAGGCGCGGTTGAGGTCATGCGGGCTTGTTTACAGGCAATGTGTCGTCATTGCGAGCAAGGCGACCTCAAGCGTAATTGCGCACCGCGCCGGCTGCGTCGCCTGCCTCGACCTCCATCCGCGGCCGCTGCCGGGTCAGCGCCAGCATCATGCCGACGCCATAGGCGAGCGACACGATCGAGGAACCGCCGTAGGAGATGAAGGGCAAGGTCATGCCCTTGGCCGGGATCAGCTGCAGGTTGACGGAGATGTTGATGGCCGCCTGGATGCCGAACAGGATCGCGAGGCCCGACGCTGCGAAGCGCGCGAAGCTGTCCTCGGTCGCATAGGCGCGCGACAGCGTGCGGATCACGATGAACGCAAACAGCGCGACCAGCGCCAGGCACAGGATGATGCCGAACTCCTCGGCGGCGACCGCGAACACGAAATCGGTGTGACTGTCCGGCAGGCTGCGCTTGGCGATGCCCTCGCCCGGCCCAAGGCCGAACCAGCCGCCGTTCGAGAACGCCTCCATCGCGGTGTCGACCTGGAAGGTGTCGCCCGAGGCCGGGTTCATGAAGCGCTTGATGCGGCCGGCGACGTGCGGGACCAGGAGATAGGCGCCGAACAGGCCGGCGGCGGCGGCGCCCGCGAGACCCGCGACCCAGATCATGCGCATGCCGGCGATGAAGAACAGCGAGCCCCAGACCATCAGGATCAGCATGGTCTGGCCGAAATCCGGCTCCATCACCAACAGCGACACCAGCATCAGCAGCAGCACCAGCGCCATGGTGGTCGCCGGCATGTCGGGCCGCCGCGCGGATTCCGAGAACAACCAGGCGGACACCACGACGAAGGCCGGCTTCGCCGCCTCGGACGCCTGGATGTTGACGCCGATCAGCGTGATCCAGCGCCGCGAGCCCTTCACCTCCGGGCCGATCGCGAGCGTCAGCACGATCAGCACGATGGCGATCGTGAACACCACCAGCGCGCTGCGCCGGATCTGGCGCGGCGACAGGAAGGACACGCCGATCAGCACGATGAACGACGGCAACAGGAACAGGACGTGTCGGTTGAAGAAGTGGAACGGATCGAGCCCGATCCGGGTCGCCACCGGCGGGCTGGCCGCGAGCGACAGGATCACCCCGCACAGCATCAGCGCGAGGATGGAGCCGAGCAGCGGCTTGTCGACCGTCCACCACCAGTCGGACAGCGGATTGCGTTCTTCACGGGAGAGCATCGGGCGTCCACCTGAGCCGAGACATCGGCCCATTGGCGCCCAGGATGGTTATCGAAGGGTTAAGGGCCTCTCAACTGTTGTCCCGGACAAGCCGTGGCGCGCGCCAGCGCGTCGCGGCGCCGATCCGGGACCCATACGCCGTAGCCGTCGTGATGGGCAAAGAGCCAATGGCCGGCGTGCCTCAAGCTGCTCCCTGCGGGTATGGGTCCCGGCGTTCGCCGGGACGACAGCGGTGTTTGCGGCCTAGACAACCCGCTCCACACCCGGCAGCGCCTGCACCAGGTCGCGGAAATGCGTGCCGCGGATTTCGAAGTTGCGGAACTGATCGAAGGAAGCGCAGGCCGGCGACAGCAGCACGACGGCATCCTTTAATCCCGAGGCCTCCGCATCGGCGGCAGCCTGCGCGACCGCGACCTCCAGCGTGCCGGACATCTCGTGCGGCACCTTGTCGCCAAGCGTTCCGGCGAACTCGGAAGCCGCCTCGCCGATCAGATAGGCCTTGCGAATGCGCGGGAAGAAGCCGGCGAGGCTGGTGATGCCGCCCGCCTTGGGCTTGCCCCCGGCGATCCAGAAGATGTCGGCAAAGGACGACAGCGCATGCGCGGTCGCATCTGCGTTGGTGCCCTTGGAGTCGTTCACGAACAGCACGTTGCCGCGGCGGCCGACCTGCTCCATGCGGTGCGCCAGACCTGGGAAGCTGCGCAGCCCCTGCTGCAGCACATCCTCCCTGACCCCGATCGCGAGCGCGGCAGCGGCGGCGCAGGCGGCGTTCTGGGCGTTGTGTTGACCGCGCAGCGAGCCGATGCCACCGAGACGTGCGACCTCGCTGCGCGCGCCACCCGCGCTGCGCACGATCGTCTCGTGCTCGACGTACAGCCCATCCGCCAGCGGGTTCTTCACCGAGATGCGCACGACGCGCTTGCCGCCCCGGTCGAGCCGATCGGCGATCGCCCGCGAAAAACCGTCGTCGACACCGACGATCGCAGTGCCTTTGGACTGGACACCCGCCACCAGCCGCTCCTTCACCGCCGCATAGTTCTCGATCGTGCCGTGGCGGTCGATATGGTCCTCGCTGACATTGAGCAGGATGCCGACGCTCGGATCGAGCGACGGCGTCAGATCGATCTGGTAGGACGACATCTCGATCACGTGGACGCGGCCCATCCGCGGCGGCTCCAGCGACAGGATCGCGGTGCCGATATTGCCGCCCATCTGGGTATCGTAGCCGGCGACGCGCATCAGATGCGCGATCAGCGCCGTCGTGGTCGACTTGCCATTGGTACCGGTGATCGCGACGAATGGCGCATCCGGCGCGTGCCGCCTGCGCTCGCGGCAGAACAGCTCGATGTCGCCGATCACCTCGACCCCGGCCTCGCGCGCCTTCAACACGCTCCAATGCGGGACCGGATGGGTCAGCGGCACGCCGGGCGCCAGCACCAGCGCGGCGAAGTTCGCCCAGGAGACGGTGCGCAGATCGGCGGTGATGAAGCCTGCCTTCGCCGCTTCCGTCATCCGATCGGCGCCGTCGTCGGCCGCGATCACTTCGGCCCCGCCGGCCCGCAGAGCATGACAGGAGGCCAGCCCCGAGCCGCCGAGCCCGAAGACGGCGACGGTCTTGCCGGCAAATGAGGTAACGGGGATCATGTCAGCGCAGCTTCAAGGTCGAGAGACCGACCAGGGCCAGCATCACCGAGATGATCCAGAACCGGATCACGATCTGCGGCTCGGTCCAGCCGAGCTGCTCGAAATGATGGTGGATCGGCGCCATCTTGAAGATGCGCTTGCCGGTCAGCTTGAACGAGGCCACCTGCACGATCACCGACACGGCCTCCAGCACGAACAGGCCGCCGATGACCGCCAGCACGATCTCGTGCTTCACCGCGACCGCGATCGATCCGAGCATGCCGCCGAGGGCCAGCGAGCCGGTGTCACCCATGAAGATCGACGCCGGCGGGGCGTTGAACCAGAGGAAGCCGAGGCCCGCGCCGAGCACCGCGCCGCACAGCACGGCAAGCTCGCCAGTGCCCGCGACATAATGGATCTGCAGGTAATCGGAAAACACCGCGTTGCCGGCGAGATAGGCGATCAGACCGAAGCTGGCGGAGGCGATCATCACCGGGACAATGGCCAGGCCGTCGAGTCCATCGGTCAGGTTGACGGCATTGCCGGCGCCGACGATGACGAACGCGCCGAAGATGACGTAGAGCCAGCCGAACTTGATGACGAGTTCCTTGAAGAACGGAATGGCAAGCCCGGTCGCGGACGGATCGCGCCCGAGCCGCACCAGCGCATAACAGGCGACCAGCGCGATCGCAGCCTCGATCAGCAGACGCAGTCTGCCGGCAAAGCCGGAATGCGACTGTTTGGTCACCTTCAGATAGTCGTCATAGAAGCCGACGAAGCCGAAGCCGAGCGTCACCGCGAGCACGATCCAGACGTAGGGGTTGAGCGGATTGGCCCACAGCACGGTGGAGACGACGAGGCCCGACAGGATCATCAGGCCGCCCATCGTGGGCGTGCCCTTCTTGCTGATGATGTGCGATTGCGGGCCGTCGGTGCGGATCGGCTGGCCCTTGCCCTGGCGCAGGCGCAGATGATCGATGATCCACGGCCCGAACAGGAACACGAACAGCGCCCCGGTGACGACCGCGCCGCCCGTACGGAACGTGATGTAGCGGAACACGTTCAGCAATCCGCGAAACACGGACAGGCTCGGAAACGTATTCGTCAGCTCGATCAACCAGTAGAACATCCAACCCGCCTATGCCGCCTCACCGAGACCGCGAACACGGATTCGCTCGCGAATCCGGTCCAGCCTCTTTTAACCATGATCGGGGCCGGGTGCGAATCATAGGCCGGCGGAAAGACCCGTCCGGCACGATCGCTTCGACCGCCAGTGGAAAATATCGTTCTGCCGCGCCGCGATATCGCCCGATTTTCAAGCGGGCCGCTGCAGCGCCGCGGCGAGCTTCGACACGAACTTGTTGACCCAGAAGATCTTCTTGCTGCCCTTGATGACGACGACGTCGCCCGGCGCCAGCAGCGCCGCGACCCGGCCGGGATCCAGCGTCACCGGATCCTCGTGCCAGCCGAGCCGCTTTGCGTGCGGCAGGCTGTCGAACAGGTGACGCATCAGCGGACCGACGCAATAGACGCCATCGACCCCGGCGAGATGAGCCACCATCCCCTGATGATAGGCCGGCGCCTCGGCGCCGAGCTCGAGCATGTCGCCAATCACGGCGATGCGCCGCCCCCGCACCGGTCGCGCCTGCAGACTGTCGAGCGCTGCCGCCATGCTGGCCGGATTGCCGTTGAAGCTGTCGTCGATGAGAACGATGTCGCCGACGGTCTGCTCGACGCCACGGCCCGTCATGATGCCGACATGGCCGAGCGTCGGCGCGAGCAGCGCCGGATCGAGCCCGGCCGCTGCGATCGAGGCCAGCGCCGCCAGCGCATTGTGCAGGCGATGCGGCGCACCGGGCGTCAGCGCGAATGCGACGCGACGACCGGCGACATCGGCGATCACATCCCAGGCTTCGCCGCGCGAGTTGTGCGAGAGCTCGCGCACCTCCGCATCGCCGCCGAAGCGGATCAGTTTGCCCGTCCATTCCGGCGCCGCGAGATCTGAGGGAAGCACGAGGACGCCATCGGCTGGCAGACCGCGCGCGATCGAGACCTTCTCTTTCCTGATCGCTTCCAGGCTGCCGAGCTTCTCCAGATGCACCGGCTGGACGTTGACGACCAGCGCCACCGTCGGCTGCGACAGCTCCGTCAACCGCGCGATCTCGCCTGTCTGGTTCATGCCCATCTCGACGACCCAGACCGAAGCGGAGGGATCGGCGTTGCACAGCGTCAGCGGCACGCCCCAGAAATTGTTGAAGCTGGACGGACTCGCGGACGCGCCGGGATAGGCGGCGATGAATTCCTTGGTCGAGGTCTTGCCGGCGCTGCCGGTCAACCCGATCACCGGGCCGTGGAAGCGCGCCCGCGCGGCGCGCGCCAGCGCCCACAGCCCATCGATCAGCGTGTCCGGCACCACGAGCTGCGGCACGGTGACGCCATCGATCCTGTGCGGCACGATCATCGCCACCGCGCCAGCCGCTTCGGCGTTCGCCGCAAACTCCCAGCCATCGCGGCTGGAGGCAAAGCTCGACACGAAGCCGCCACTCGGCGTGCCGCTCAGCGCCACGAACAGGCTGCCGGGCTTCACCGCGCGGCTGTCCTGCGTGACGAAGTCGATTCGAGTCTCCGGATAGTCGCCGGTGAGGCCGAGCGCGCGCGCCGCCTCTGCCACGGTCCACAGCGCCTTCGTCATGATGTCCTCGATGCCAACGCGTCCGCGACCGCTTCATGATCGCTGAAATGCAGAATATTGCTGCCGATGATCTGTCCGGTCTCATGGCCCTTGCCGGCGATCACGAGCGCATCGCCGAGCTGCAGCTCGCCGATGGCGACCCGGATCGCCTCCGCCCGGTCGCCGATCTCGCGCGCCCCGGGTACGGCCGCCAGGATCGCGGCGCGGATCGCAGCCGGATCCTCGCTGCGCGGATTGTCATCGGTGATGATGACGCTGTCGGCCTCTTCGGCGGCGATCGCGCCCATCAAGGGACGCTTGCCGGTGTCACGGTCGCCGCCGGCGCCGAACACGACGACGAGTTTTCGGGCGGCATAGGGCCGCAGTGCATGCAGCGCCTTGGCGAGCGCGTCCGGCTTGTGCGCGTAGTCGATGAAGATGGGCGCACCATTGTGCTCGCCGACCAGCTCAAGCCGGCCCTTGGCGCCCTCGAGCTGCTCGAGCGCTTCGAACACGGCCTGCGGATCGCTGCCGGTGCCGATCGCAAGGCCCGCTGCGACCAGCGCATTCTCGATCTGAAACGCGCCGACCAGCGGCAGCCGGACCGCATGCATGCGGCCGCAATGCTGGATCTGGAGCTGCTGCGCAAAGCCGTCGATTGCAGCGGCCACGAGACGGATGCCCTCGCCCGCGCCATCGCCATGGGTCCCCACCGTCATCAGGCGAAGACCGCGCGTCTGCGCCGCAGCGATGACCTCCGGCGAGCACTCATGATCGGCCGAGATCACCGCAGGCCCGCCCGGCGGAACGAGATCGCGGAACAGCCTGAGCTTGGCGTTGAGGTAGTGCGTGATATCCGGATGATAGTCCATGTGGTCGCGCGACAGGTTCGTGAACCCGCCGGCCGAGACCCTGACACCGTCGAGCCTGAACTGATCGAGCCCGTGCGACGAGGCCTCGAACGCCAGATGGGTGACGCCGTCCTGCGTGATCTCGTCGATCTGCCGATGCAGCGCGATCGGATCGGGCGTCGTCAGCGAGCCGTAGACGGTGCGCTTGTCCGACACCAGCCCGACGGTCCCGATGCTGGCCGAGCTGTGGCCGAGCTTCTGCCAGATCTGCCGCGTGAAGGCGGCGACCGACGTCTTGCCGCTGGTGCCGGTGACGGCGGCAATCGTTGCCGGCTGGCGCGGATAGAACCGCGACGCAGCCAGCGCGAGCGCCCGCCGCGGGTTCGGCAGCGCGATGAATGGAACGGCCAGCTCTGTTCCAGGACCCGCCCCACCGGCTACGGCAACCGCGCCGGCCGCGATCGCCGCCGCGATGAAGCGGGAACCATCGGTCTTGGTGCCGGAGAGTGCAAAAAACAGGTCGCCGGGCCGCACGGCGCGGCTGTCGACGGCGAGGCCGGATATCTCGACTGCGGCGATGGGAGCGTCGAGCGTCGCCTGATCGCCCAGGAGGTCGTGAAGTTTCATCCTGGTTCCGTGCCAGTCCTGGCCCCGCCCGGGGATGGCGGCAGCTCCAAAGCCTGCGATTCGACGACGGCTTACTGTGTCAGCCGCGATGCCGCAAGAATTTGGCGGTCGGACGGCGGCAGGTCGAACCGGGGCTCGATTCCCAGCAGCGGCCCGATCCGGGAGATCACGTTGCCGGCGGTCGGCACCGCGTTCCAGCCCGAGGTGATGAAGCCATAGGTTTCCTTCAACGGCTGCGGCTCGTCCAGCATGATCAGCAGCTGGTATTTTGGCTTGTCCGCCGGGATCACTGCGGTGAAGAGGGTCAGCACCTTCTTCTTGGCGTAGCGGCCGTTGATCACCTTCTCGGCGGTGCCGGTCTTGCCACCGATGTAGTAGCCCTTCACGTCAGCCTTGCGCGCGGTGCCGATCTCGGCGTTCAGACGCATCAGATAGCGCATCTTTTCGGAGGTCTCCGGCTTGATCACGCGCTTGGCGACCTGCATCGCCTCCGCCTCGGTGCGCTTCATGAAGGTCGGCGGGATCAGATAGCCGCCATTGACCAGCGCGCTGACGCCCATCACGCCCTGCAGCGGCGCCACCGCCATGCCGTGACCAAACGCGATCGTGATCGTGTTCAATTCGCTCCAGCGCTTGGGCAGGATCGGCGAGGCACTCTCCGGCAACTCGGTGCGCAACCGGTCGAACTGGCCCATCTTGCGCAGGAATGCCTTGTGGCCCTCGACGCCCTGAGTCAAAGCGATCCTGGCGGCGCCGACGTTGGAGGAGAAGGTGAACACCTCCTTCATGGTAAGGAAGCGGCCCTTCGGCTCGTCGTCGTGAATGGCGAACTTGCCGTAGTGCAGCGGCCCGCGCGCATCCCACAGCGAGTTGAGATCATACTTGCCGGTGTCGAGCGCCATCGCGAGGGTGAACGCCTTGAAGGTCGAGCCCATCTCGTAGACAC
This sequence comes from Bradyrhizobium sp. HKCCYLRH2047, assembly GCF_051168175.1. Lineage (NCBI taxonomy): Bacteria > Pseudomonadati > Pseudomonadota > Alphaproteobacteria > Hyphomicrobiales > Nitrobacteraceae > Bradyrhizobium > Bradyrhizobium sp. HKCCYLRH2047. The sequence continues at coordinate 287,613 of NZ_JBNPUM010000008.1, read as the reverse complement.
CCGTGGTGAGGCGGTTGATCCGGTCTGGATCGTGCGCTTCCTTCGGGTTGTTGGGATCGAAATCCGGCAGCGACACCATGGCGATGATCTCGCCGGTCCTGACATTGACGACGAGACCGGAGGCCGCCTTGGTCTTGAACTTCTCCTTGGCCTTGAGCAGTTCGTCGCGCAGCGCATGCTCGACGCGTAGGTCGACCGACAGTTCAACCGGCCGCTGCAGTCGGTCGGTGGCGAAGCCGGCGCGATGCAGGTCGGCGAGGCCCTGATTGTCGAGCCACTTCTCCATGCCGGCGATGCCCTGGTTGTCGATGTTCACCAGGCCGATCAGATGCGCCACCTCGTTGCCGGTCGGATAGACACGCTTGTTCTCGCGCAGGAAGCCGATGCCCGGCAGGCCGAGGCGATGAATGTCCTGCTGCTGCTTCGGCGTCATCTCGCGCTTCAACCAGACGAAGCCCTTGCGCGACATCAGTCGGTCGCGGACCTCGCCCGTATCGAGATCCGGCAAGGTCGCCGTCAGTAGCTCGATCGCCTCGTCCTTGTCGATGAGGCGACGCGGCTCGGCGAACAGGCTCGGCGTCTTCACGTCGGTGGCGAGAACGGCGCCGTTGCGGTCGACGATATCGGGGCGCGCGGTGGCGATGGCGTCCTGCTGCGCGGCGCGCCGCGCGCTCGGACCATCCGAGCCGATCGCGAACATCACGAGGCGGCCGCCGATCACCGCGTAGACGGCGGCAAAGGCAATGATCGCGAGGCCGACGCGCGCGCGCGCCTTGGCAGTCCGATCGACATCGCGCCCATACAGCAGCGTGCGCACCAGACGTTGCCGCCAGGGTTCCTGCGGCTTGACGTCGGGCCGAAGCTGATCGGTCATTGCTGATCCTCCGGGCGACGCACTGACCCGGTCACGGGGGGCTCTTCGTTGATCGCGTCGATCGCATCGATCATCGATCCGATCGGATCCGGATTGTCCGGTCGCGCAAATCGCGGGGGCCGCTCCGGCAGATTCTTCAGGCTGTCGTATTGCGTGGCGTTGAGCGGCTTCAGCGGCAGATGCCGCTCGACCAGCCCTTGCAGCCGCAGCGGCGCGTCGAGCTTGGCCCATTCCGCGCGCAACACTGCGATGGCCTCGCGCTGCTCGCGGATCTCGGCGCGCAATTGCAGCACGCGCTCGACCCGTGCCGTGGAGTCCATCTTGATGCGATAGACATAGGCCGCCGCGAAGATCAGCGAGCAAATCACGACGAGGTGCAGGAGGCGCATCGGTCAGCCTCCTCGCAGGACATCGGCCAGGCGCGGCCAGGGCGAAGAAGATGCCGAAGCGTGCGCCGGCGCGGCCGTACGCTCGGCACCGCGCAGCTTGGCGGACCGCGCCCGCGGATTGGCTTCGGTCTCGGCTTCCGCGGCCACGACCGGCTTGCGGTTGAGCAGCTGGAAGCTCGGTGCCTCCTGCGCGATCTCGGGCAAATGGCGCGAGCCGCCGCCGGTTCTGCTGCGCTCGGCGAGGAACGTCTTGACGATGCGGTCCTCGAGCGAATGGAACGAGACGACCGCCAGCCGGCCGCCCGGTGCCAACACGCGCTCCGCGGCCGACAGCGCCTGTTCGAGCTCGTCCAGCTCCTCGTTGACGAGAATGCGCAACGCCTGGAACGTGCGCGTCGCCGGATGGATGTCGCCAGGCTTGGATCTCACCACGCGCGCGACGATGTCGGCAAGCTGCCGCGTCGTCGTGATCGGCTGTTCCTTGCGCGCGGCCACGATGGCCCGCGCCACGGCGCGCGAGTGCCGCTCTTCGCCAAAGATATAGATGACGTCGGCCAGAGCGCGCTCGGCAGCGTGGGCGACGACATCGGCGGCCGTCGGTCCCGTGCCGCCCATCCGCATGTCGAGCGGGCCGTCGAACCTGAACGAGAAGCCGCGCGCGGCGGAGTCGAGCTGCATCGAGGAGACGCCGACATCCATCACGACGCCGTCGACATGCGTGAGGCCTTGCGATGCACAGATGTCGGCCAATGCCGAGAAGCGGTTCTCGACCAGTTTCAGGCGATCGCCCGCTTCGGCGAGGAGACCAGCGCCGCCGGCGATTGCAGTGCTGTCGCGATCGATCCCTATGACCCGTGTTCCCGCCGTCGCCAGGATCAGGCGCGTATAGCCGCCGGCGCCAAAGGTCGCATCGACGTAGGTTCCGCCGTCGCGCGGCGCCAGCATCTCGACCGCTTCGGGGCCGAGCACCGGGACGTGTCGCTGGTCAGCCGTACTCACGCGGCCGCTCCGCGAGCGCGCCGTTGCTTCAGACTGATTTTGGTCGGCAGCGAGCCCATCGCGCCTTCGATCCTCGCGCCCCGTCAACTCGCCAAGCCATCTCTCGGGACGCTCCGTCATCCGTGGAGCCGTCACGACATCAGCAGCACGATCCGGCCACGTCGAGACCCTCGATCCGACAGCGATCGCACGGCGCCGGAGCGCCCCGGAACCGGTTTCGATCGTAATCTGCCGTGCAGGACCTTGCATCGTGGCGGCTTGCCGTCCCGAAAGCCGGCTTGGCTCTTCACCACTCAGTAACGGCGTTTAGCGTTAACAAACCGTTGACGGTCTATGGCGGATGTTAGGCACTTGGAGTGCGAAGCAGAGCCGGCGCGCCGGTCGGCGGACGTGCCGTCGCGATACAACGGTCGGCTCAATATCGAGGGCTCGCATGCGATTTCGATTGCGGCTGGGACATGTAAAAGAGTAGTGCCTGCCCATATCCGGTTTGAGCCATCGCCGCCGCCGTCCGCTTCGAGTCGTTCATGCCCAATCCCTCCGACAAGCCGGAATCGAAGCGTTCTCGTGCGCTGCCGATCCCCAAAGGCGTTGCCGACCTGCCGGTCTTTACGCCGGACTCGTCGGTCGCCTCCGACGTCATCCCGTCGGCCAATTTCGGCGAGCGCAAGGGCGGGCGCCAGCCGGACATGATCATTCTGCACTACACCGGCATGCCGGATGTCGAAGGGGCGATCACCAAGCTGTGTACCGCCGGCAGCGAGGTCTCCGCGCATTACGTCGTGCTCGAGGACGGACGCATCGTCCAGTGCGTGCCGGAGGCCTTGCGCGCATGGCACGCGGGTCTCTCGTCATGGGGCGGCGAGGAGGACATCAATTCCTGCTCGATCGGCGTCGAGATCGTCAATCGCGGCCACGATTGGGGCTATCCGGATTTCCCACCGCGGCAGATCGCGGCGGTGATCGCGCTGTGCCGGGGCATCATGCTCCGCCGCAACGTCCCGGCGCATCGCGTGCTCGGGCATTCCGACGTCGCGCCCGCGCGCAAGAAGGATCCGGGCGAGAAATTCCCGTGGCATTCGCTGGCGAATTCCGGCGTCGGCCATTGGGTGCAGCCGGCGGCGATCACCAAGGGCGAGACGCTGAAGCTCGGCAGCATCGGCGACGACGTCAAGGGCCTGCAGAAGGCGCTCGCCAAATACGGCTATGGCGTGCCGATCACCGGCAAATTCGACGGCATCACCATGGATGTGGTCACGGCGTTCCAGCGACACTTCCGCCCCGAAAAGATCGACGGCATCGCCGACCGCTCGACCTTGTGGACGCTGCATGCGCTGCTGACGAGCCTTCCGGCCGAGGATCAGGCGCCGCGCGCCTGACGCGTCAGGCCTCCGCGTCGAGCTCCCCGAGCCGGCGTGCATAGAGACGCCTGAGCGGCGCGAGCTGCGTCGCTGCGCTCGCCTCGCGATAGGCTGCGCTTGCCTCGTCGCGCCGGCCGAGCCGCCGCAGGAGGTCCGCCCGCACTGCCGGCAGCAGATCGTACTGCTTCAATCCGCCACGGGCGGCCAGCGCATCGACCAGCGCCAGCGCCCGCGCCGGGCCGTCGACCATCGAGACAGCGGCTGCATGATTGAGCTCGATCACAGGCGAAGGCGCGATCCGCAGCAGAACCTCGTAGAGGCCCACGATCTGCCGCCAGTCCGTTTCAGCGTAACTGGACGCCTGGGCATGAAGCGCGGCGATCGCCGCCTGGACCGTGTAGGACTGCGGCAGCCCCTTCATGCCCAGCGCCTGTTCGACCAGCCCCAGCCCTTCGGCGATCTGCTCGCGATTCCACAGCGAGCGGTCCTGCTCCTCCAGCAGGACGATGTCGCCCGCCGCATCGGTTCGGCCGGCGCGCCGCGCATCGTGCAGCAGCATCAACGCGAGCAGGCCCTTGATGTCGCGCGCCTCCGGCATCAAGCCAAGCAGCAGCCGACCCAGCCGGATCGCCTCGCGCGCGAGATCCTCGCGAATCAGCTCCGTGCCGGAGGTCGCGAGATAGCCCTCGGTGAACACCAGATAGATCACGGTCAGGACGCCGCGCAGCCGCTCCTCGAGCGCCTCGCGTCCCGGCACCTCGTAGGGAATGCCGGCGAGACGGATCTTCTGCTTGGCGCGGACCAGGCGCTGCGCCATCGCCTCCTCGCCGGTGACAAAAGCGCGGGCGACCTCGGCGGTGGTGAGGCCGCAGACCGTGCGCAGCGTCAGCGCGACCTGGACCTCCGGCGCGAACGACGGATGGCAGCAGATGAAGATCAGCCGCAGCATGTCGTCGTCGAGATCGGCCGGCGCGTCGGCGTCGTCGCTGGCGGCATCACGCTCGATCGCATGAACGATCTCCGCCTCCTTGTCGCGAAAATTGCTCCGCCGCCGGATGCGATCGATGGCCTTGTTGCGGGCGACATTGACCAGCCACGCCCGCGGGTTGGCGGGAGCGTCGGACCCCCGCCATTTGAGCAGCGCCGCAGCAAACGCATCCTGCAGCACGTCCTCGGCCAGATCGAAGTCACCGACGAGCCGGATCAAGGTCGCGAGTGCGCGGCCGGCCTCATCGCGGAACACCTTGTCGATCGCATCGGGCGTCATCGGTGACCTTCTCGGCAGCGAGCCGCACCGGTCTCAATGATTGTATTGCCAGACCGGCCGCACCTCGATCGAGCCGAGCCGGGCGCCGGGAATCCGCGCGGCAATCCCGATCGCCTCGTCGAGATTCTTGGCCTCGATCATGTAGTAGCCGCCGAGCTGCTCGCGGGTCTCGGCGAACGGACCGTCGGTGGTGAGGATCTTGCCGTCCCGCACCCGCACGGTGGTCGACGTCGTGGTCGGCTGCAGCCGATCGCCGCCCTTGTAGTTGCCGCTCGAGATGATGGACTGGGTGAAGGCCTGATATTCCGCCAGCATCTTCCCTTCGGCCGCCTTCTCCATCTTCGCGTATTCGACCTCGTTCAGATAGATCATCAACAGATACTGCATCGGACTTGCTCCTCATGTTCGGCTGGATCGCCGACATCCAGTCGAACGGCGCCGACATGGAACGACACGCGAAGGATAATATTTTTCGCCGGCATGGCGATGGCTTGACGTGCTGCTCGGAAAGCCCCATTCAGGCCGCATCAGTCGGCCGGACGGCCGCTCCGGCAAGCGCCGAAAGGCCGCCGGGGAGGAAAGTCCGGGCTCCATCGACATGCGGTGCCGGATAACGTCCGGCGGGGGCGACCCCAGGGACAGTGCCACAGAGAACGAACCGCTTCCTCCCGCGAGGGAGGCAAGTAAGGGTGAAAAGGTGCGGTAAGAGCGCACCGCGGGGCCGGCAACGGAACCGGCATGGTAAACCCCACCGGGAGCAAAACCGAATAGGGACGGCCACGCGGAGACAATCGCCCAGGCACTTTGTGTCAGGCGATGACGTCCGCGGGAGCGATGTCAGGCTCGCCGTCCGGGTAGGTTGCCCGAGGTCACGCGCAAGCGCGATCCCAGAGGAATGGCCGTCGCGTATCGTCATGCGCAAGTGTGGCGGTGCCCTACAGAACCCGGCTTACAGGCCGGCTGATATGTTCATGAGGGGCTCGGCGCCGACAGCGCCGGGCCCCTCACCATTTGTGTTATCCCGCCGCCGAGAGCTGGCCGAACTCGATGGCCTGCCGCTCGAACAGGCTGCGATAGAGTCCGCCAGGCTTGCCGACCAGCGCGGCGTGGCTGCCCTGCTCGACGATGCGGCCACGATCGAACACCAGGATGCGGTCGAGGCTGCGCACAGTTGCCAGCCGATGCGCGATCACGATCGCGGTCCTGCCCTTCATCAGCCGCTCCATCGCCTCCTGGATCAGCGCCTCCGATTCCGAATCCAGGCTCGAGGTCGCCTCGTCCAGGATCAGCACGCGCGCATCCGCCAGGAACGCGCGCGCCAGCGCCACCCGCTGCCGCTCGCCGCCCGACAGCTTGACGCCGCGCTCGCCGACGAGCGTACCGTAGCCCTTCGGCAGCCGCGTGATGAACTCATGCGCGTTCGCAAGCCGCGCCGCCTGCTCGATCTCCGCCTGGCTGGCGCCCGGCCGGCCATAGGCGATGTTCTCGGCCAGCGAGCGGTGGAACAGGATCGGCTCCTGCTGCACGATCGCGATCTGGCTGCGCAGCGAGTCCTGCTTCGCATGGGCGATGTCCTGCCCGTCGATCAGGATCCGGCCGCCGCTCACGTCGTACAGCCGCTGTACCAGCTTGACGAAGGTCGTCTTGCCGGAGCCGGAGCGCCCGACGAGGCCGATCCGTTCGCCCGGCCGGATGTCCACCGACAGCCGATCGTACAGCGGCGCACGATGGCCGCCATAATGGAACGTCACCGCATCAAACACGATGTGGCCGCCCGTCACGGCGATCGGCCTGGCATCGGCGGCATCGACGATGCCGATCGGCTCGCCATGGATCGCCACCAGCTCGTCCATGTCGTTGACCGCACGCTGCAAGTTGTTGATGTGCATGCCGACGTCGCGCAGATAGGCATGGATCACATAGTAGCTGGTCAGCACATAGGTGACGTCGCCCGGCGAGGCCCTGCCCGCCATCCACAGCAGGACGGCGCCGCCGATCACCGAGGAGCGCAGGCACAAGAGCACGCCGAGTTGCGTCGCAGCCGTGGTGTTGTAGCGCAGCCAGGTACGGTTGACGCGCCGGGACCAGCGGCTGACGACGCGCATCAGCCTGGAGTCCTCGCGCGCCTCGGCGCCGAACGACTTCACCACCGCATTGCAGCTCAGCGCGTCCGCCAGGGTGCCGCCGACCTTGGTGTCCCAGGCATTGGAGATGCGCGCCGCGGGCGCGATGTAGCGGGTCGAGAACGCCACCGTCATCGCGACGTACAGCACCGCGCCGACGGCGATGACCCCACCCAGCGCGCCCCAATGCAGGCCGAGCAGCACCATCGAGCCCAGCAGCACCGACAGCGACGGCAGCAGGGCCAGCAGGATGGTGTCGTTGTAGAGATCGAGCGCCCACATGCCCCTGGTGATCTTGCGCACCGTGGAGCCGGCGAAGCTGTTGGCGTGCCAGTCGGTCGAGAACCGCTGCACGCGCACGAAGGCGTCGCGCGCCACGTCGGACATGATGCGCAGGGTGAACGGCACGATCAGTTGCAGGCCCGACAATCGCAGCACGATCGAGGCGAAGCCCAGCGCGACGATGCCGGCGAACGCCACCAGCGCGGCATGTCGCGCATCGCCGTTTGCCGGGCCGAGCGTCAGCGCATCGACGAGCTTGCCGGAGAACACCGGCATGAACAGGTCGGCGGCGGTGGCGCCCAGCAGCGCGCATGCAATGCCGAGGGTCATGCGCGGCTGCTTCCGCCAGTGGCGGAACACGAACGGCATCACGACGCGGATGGCGGCGGGACGCTTGTCGGCCTTCAGGCCGGAGACGTCGACGGTCATGGCATCATCCGGCCGCGCGCGCAGCGCCAGCCGGCTCCAAATAATGCAGACGTGACGCGGCGCGCGGTCTGCGGATGAGTAATCAGGCGTTGGGAAGTTAGGCGGTGGTGCTCAAAGCGAGCGGCCGAACACCAGGACAGGCATCGAACGGGTGCACGCGATCTGCAGATGCGATGTGGTCATGCAAATCTCCCCGGTTCGAGCGACAATTCTTGTTCCATACCATCGAGGGTATGATTTGGCAACCCGCGGCGCGCGCGGGGCCGCTCACGTCAATGTGCGTCGCCGCCGCCGGCCATCGGCGAGCTCGGCTTGTTGAGCAGCATCACCATGAAGCTCAGCGCGATGTAGAAGCAGGTCAGCATGAAGAACGCATCGCCATAGCCCATCACCACGGCCTGGCGGTGCACGATCTGCGAGAGCTGCTTCATCGCCATCAGCGCCGAGTCACCCATGCCCTGCAGCTTCTGCTGCAGCATGTTGAGCGTCTCCACCGCAGTGGCGTTGCCCCAGTTGACGCGCTCGTGCAGGCGGGAGATGTGCAGGTCGGTGCGATCGTTCAGCACCTGGTTGATCACGGCAAGGCCGACGGCGCCGCCGAGATTGCGCATCAGGTTGAACAGGCCGGAGGCGTTCTTGACCCGGTCGGGCGCGAGCGTGCCGAGCGCGATGTTGTTGGTCGGCACCATCGCGAACATCATGCCGACGCCGCGCAGAACCTGCGGCAGGAACAGCTCCCAGAAATCGTAGTCGCGGGTGATGCCGGTCATCTGGTAGGAGCCGATCGCGAAGATCACGAGGCCGAACGCGATCATCAGGCGCATGTCGATCTTCAGCATCAGGCGTCCGACCACCGGCGCCATCAGGAACATGGTGACGCCGGAGACGAACATGGTCTCGCCGATCATCAGCGCGCTGTAGCCGCGGACCTCGGCGAGATAGCGCGGATAGATGTAGGTCAGGCCATAGAGGCCGATGCCGATGCAGAATTGCAGCAGGCAGCCGACCGCGAAGTTGCGGTTGCCGAACGCGAAGAGGTCGACGATCGGCTCGTCCGCCGTGAGCACCCGCCAGAAGAAGCACACCGCCGAGACCGCGCAGACCGCGGCGAAGATCGCGACCGAGGTGTCCTGCAGCCATTCATATTGCGGCCCCTCCTCCAGCACGTATTCGAGCGAGCCGAGGAAGCCGGCCATGAACAACAGGCCCCACCAGTCGAACCGGTCGAGCAGCTCGAAATGCGGCTCGTCGAAATCGACCAGCGCCAGCACGCCGATCGTGATCAGGATGCCCGGCGGGATGTTGACGAAGAACAGCCAGTGCCAGGACATCGCGTCGGTGATGTAGCCGCCGACGGTCGGGCCCACGGTGGGCGCGAGCGTGGCGACGAGGCCGATGATCGGACCGACGATGTGGAATTTGGTGCGCGGAAACACCGTGTAGGCCGAGGCGAACACGGTCGGAATCATGCCGGCGCCGAGGAAGCCCTGCAGCGCGCGCCACAGGATCATCTGCTCGATCGAGGAGGCGAAGCCGCACAGGAAGCTGGAGATGGTGAAGCCCGCCGCCGAGATCGCGAACAGCAGCCGCGTGCCGAGCGCGCGCGACAGGAAACCGGACAGCGGGATCGCGATCACCTCGGCGATCAGATAGGCGGTCTGCACCCATGACACTTCGCTGGAGCTTGCCGACAAACCCGCCTGGATCTCGGTCAGCGACGCCGACACGATCTGGATGTCCAGGATCGACATGAACATGCCGAACACCATGATCAGGAACGCGATCAGACGCCGCGGCGCGATGCGGTCGGACGGCGCCGCCGGCGCGCTCATGGTGGGGTTGGCTGTGGTGGCGGTGGCCATGGTCAGTTAGTCCGCTTGGATCGAGGACCGCGCCGCATTCCCGGTGCGCTCCCCTCCCCCTTGTGGGGAGGGGCTGGGGGAGGGGGCCCACAACGGCGGTCTCGCCCGGAGTACCCCCCTCCCCAGCCCTCCCCCACAAGGAGGGAGGGAGCTGACTTCCGATGACGCGACAGCTCGTGCCCTCGCATCAGTTCAAAATACTTTCCCTGTCCAACTACTTCCCCTGCACCGTCGCCGATGCGTCGAGGTCGGCGTCGGTGTCGGCATCCTTGGCGTCGGTGGTGTCGACGGTGACGTAGACCGACATGCCGGCGCGCAGCAGGTTCTGCCGCGCCACATCCTTCGGCACGCGGATGCGCACGGGCAGGCGCTGCACGATCTTGGTGAAGTTGCCGGTGGCGTTATCCGGCGGCAGCAGGGTGAACACCGAGCCCGAGGCCGGCGAGATGCTGTCGACCACGCCCTTGAAGCCGCGCGCGCCATAGGCGTCGACCTTGATCGTGACCGGCTGGCCCGGACGGATGCGCCGGAGCTGGGTTTCCTTGAAGTTCGCGTCGATGAAGACCTCGTCGAGCGGCACGACGTTGCCGAGCCGCTGGCCGACCGCGATGAAGTCGCCGGTGTTGACGAGGCGGTTGGAGAAGGTGCCGTCGACCGGCGCGCGCACGGTGGCGAATTCGAGATCGCGCTCGGCCTTGGCGAGCGATGTCTTGAGCTCGGCGAGCTGCGCCTGGGCCTCCACCTGCTGCGCCTTCGTCACCTCGACATTGTCGCGCGCGGCGTCGTACGCGGCACGGGCGGCGCGGACCGCCGCCATGCCCTGGTCGCGCGCGGCTTCCGACTGCTCGAAGGTCGCGTGCGAGGCAAAACCCTTGCTGCTCAGCGCCTGCTGGCGCTCATAGTCGAGCCCGGCCCGCTTCATCGCGGCTTCGGATGAGGTGAGATTGGCCTGCGCCTGCTCGGCGGCGCTCTGCTGCGCGGCGACCTGGCGGCCGATGCGCGCGATGGTCGCCTCCTGCGTGGCGATCTTGCTGCGGGCGGCGTCGACCGCGATCTTGTAGTCGCCGTCGTCGATGCGGAAGATCACGTCGCCCTTGCGAACCACGGAATTGTCCCGCGGCACGATCTCCTGGATGTGCCCGGAGACGCGCGCGCCCAGCATGGTGTTGTTGGCGCGGACGTAGGAATCGTCGGTCGAGACCATGAAGCGGCCGACCAGATAATAGTGCGTGGCATAGCCGGCGGCGGCGAGCGCGAGCAGCACGCCGATGCTGGCCAGCACCCGCTTGCGCTTGCCGGATTTCGGAGCCGCGGCGGCTACGGCCTGCGGCTTCGCGTCGGCGGGAGCGCCGGCCGGCGCGGGCCGTTCGGGCGGAGCCTCGGTGCTGACGTCGGCCTTCAGGTCGGCCGGCTTGGCATCAGCAGGCTTGCGCTGCGCCGTGTCGCTGGCCTGCGGCCGGACCGGCTCAGAACTCGTCTGTTCCGGCGCCTCATCAGCGTCCGGACGGCGCGCCCGTACAGCCTGATCTCTCGCAGCGGCCATCAGAGACTCCCACCCATGACAGCGGGGCCGCCCAGGCCCCGAAAATTCCGACCGAACCGTTCGGTCAATCCACATCTACCATTGACCGAACCGTTCGGTCAATCTATATCTTCGCTACCGCAACATATCCGCGCAGATGCTTTTGTGACGTTGGCACCGGCCAAATCTTCGGGAACAGCCTAAACCAATGATTGAGCCGGACCACACCACCACCCATGCGACGTCGGACGACGATTCCTCGAAGCGCCGGCAGATCCTCCAGGGCGCCCGCAAAGTGTTCATGGACCTGGGTTTCGACGGCGCCAGCATGGGCGAGATCGCGCGCGTCGCCGGCGTCTCCAAAGGCACCCTCTACGTCTACTTCGCCGACAAGTTCCGCCTGTTCGAGGCGATCGTCGAAGAAGAGAGCGTGCATCGAGGTGCCTCGAACTTCAGCTTCGATCCCGCCCGCGATGCCGCGACCGTGCTGTACGAGTTCGGCACCGCCTGGATCGCGGTCGTCTGCCGCCCCGGCGGCGGATCGGCGATCCGCACCGTGATGGCGATCGCCGAACGCATGCCTGAGGTGGGACGGCGCTACTATGATTGCGTCATCGAGGGCACGATCGGCCGGCTCGCCGCCTATCTGCAGGCCCGCGTCGATGCCGGGGAGCTCGCCATCGACGATTGCCACCTCGCCGCATCGCAATTCCAGCTGATGTGCCAGGCGACGCTGTTCCTGCCCTTCATCTTTCAGGGAGCCCCCGCCCCCTCGCCCGACGAGACGCACAAGGTGGTGGCGAGCGCTGTCCGCATGTTCCTCGCGACCTACAGCATCAAGAGTTGAGACGCCGCTGACCGCATCCATGCGCGCGCCGATGTCGGCACGACAGATATCGGCGCCAGACATGTCAGCCCGAGATATGTCAGCATGAGACATGCGCTCTCCTTCTCGCGGCTGGTGACGCCCGAGCTCTGCAATCGGATCACCCTCTGATCGATCGGAGGGTGCAGGGAAGGCCGGGCGCTGGCCGCGCCCGTGGCCCGCCTGCGGAAAAAAATGCAGGCGGCAGGTACCACAGGTTCAGCCGAGATCACCCGGCCCTCCCTGCGCGATGGGCTTACGATTTATACGTACTCTCCCCGGTGTCCGGGCTTGTAGCCACCGTCATCAGCGCGATGCTCACGCATCGTCGCCAACTTGACGCCAGCATCGGGGCGCCAGGACCATACGACTTCACCGTCCTGTCGGTCGCGTTCGTCCGCTCGCGATTCCAGCGCGCTGCGCGCCGACAGGCCACCGCTCCCCGCCTCCAACGCTCGTGACGACCGCGAAACGTCCCTCTTCGATCGAGGCGGGATGGAGGGAGACAACCATGAAATTCGGAAAAATGGAAGCAGAATATTTTTGAGTGTGGGACTGGACAGGGCAAATCAGCTTGATGTGGTTGAAGAAATCAGTATCCACGCGCACGCCGTTTCTGGAGTTCGCGAACGTAGCTCCAGCGTCATTGCGAGCGAAGCGACGCAATCCAGGGCGTCACGCGCGACTCTGGATTGCTTCGTCGCTTCGCTCCTCGCAATGACGATGGAGCGGGCGCCACGCCACACACGCGCCGTCATCGCCCCGCCTTGACCGGGCGATCCAGCACGCCGAGGCGGACGTGATGGGGCCGATAGGCCGCGGCTTACTGCATCCCCGCCTGCGCGGCCATGACGGCGGAGGGTGCGGAGGGCCGTCCGCTCCAAACTCCGCGTCGTCCCGGGTTGCCCGCGCTGCCACCAAATAAACAGTGTCATCCCGGGCAAGGCCGCCAACGTGGCAGCGTTGGCGGACGCCGACCCGGGATCCATACGCCGTGGCGGATGTGGCTAGGCGGGATGGAGCGGCCATCGTTCCTCGAACTCCCCCTTGTGGTTATGGATCCCGTTGGGACTGGCGGTGTTGGCACCGACGCCCAGGTGTTCTGATCGCCAGGAAACTCGCTGAACCCGCTCCTACTTCTTCCCGCTCTTCGTCGCTTGGGAATGCGAATGACTGTGGCTGCTGCTGTGGCTGTGCGAATGGCTGTGCGCGTGTCCATGATCATGCGCCGCCTCGATCGGCATCATCGCGACGTGGCCGTGGCGGACGCCGCGTTCGGCGATGACGTGGTCGGCGAAGGCCTTGACCTCGCGGCGCTCGCCCTTGAGCACGGTGACCTCGAGGCAGCTCTCCTGGTCGATGTGGACGTGCAGGGTCGCCTGGGCGAGGCCGGAATGGTCATGCGCCTCCTGGGTCAGCCGCTTCGGCAGCTCGCGCGCGGCATGGTCGTAGACGTAGCTGAGGGTCGCGATGCAGGAACGGCCGTCACTGGCGCCGGTATCGGCGGTTTCGAGGCCGCTGCGCAGCAGATCGCGAAACGCTTCCGAGCGGTTGTCGTAGCCGCGCCGGGCCATGAAGGCGTCGACCTCGGCGAGCAGGTCGTCGTCGATCGTGATCGTCAGGCGCTGCATGTCCCGTCTCCCTGAGCTGCGCGGCAAGCGCCTATCCACCGCATGAGTATGATGTATTCACGTTGACATCATACCGGTGTCACCTTAGCGTTCTTTAACATTCGACAGTGGGGCGATCCAAGCGAGCATGTCGCGGGCCATCGAAGGCGCGCGGCAGTTGATGATGCATGCCCTGTGGCGAGTTCTAGGGGCGTGACGATGCGGTGGTGTGGGGCGAGTGTTGGCGTGCTGATGGCGGCCTTGGCGCATCAGGCACAGGCACATCCGGAACGGCCCCCCGCAGAGCTGCCGACAGTCGATGTGGATGCGCCCAAACGGACCGCCAAGCCCAAGCCGCAGGCGCGACGCACGGCACAGCGGCCGGTTTCGGATGCACTACGCCCGCGCATCGGAGCGACGCCGGCCGCGACAGCCGCGGCAGCGACGCCCCCATCCGGCACGCCCAGTGCCGGCTCCGGTGCGCCGCACCCGCAGGGCATGGCGAGCGAGGTCGTCATATCAGGCGAGGAGATCAACGCCCGCCCAGCCACGCGGCCCGGCGAGGTGCTCGAAGCCGTGCCCGGCCTGATCGTCACGCAGCACTCCGGCGAAGGCAAAGCCAACCAGTATTTTCTGCGCGGCTATAATCTCGATCACGGCACCGATCTCGCGTTGTTCGTCGATGACGTGCCGGTGAACATGCGCACCCATGCGCATGGCCAGGGCTATGCCGATCTCAACTGGCTGATGCCGGAGACGATCGGCCGGGTCGACGTCCGAAAGGGCCCCTACTTCGCCGACGAAGGCGATTTCGCCTCGGTCGGCAGCGTCCATATCGGCCTGGTGGACAGCGTGCCGAAGGCGATCGCACAGATGACGGCCGGCAGCTTCGGCTATCGCCGCTTCTTCGGCATGGACTCGGTGCATGTCGGCGACGGCCATCTGCTGATCGCCGGCGAGGCCGGCCGCTATGACGGTCCCTGGACCACGCCCGACGACGCCAAGAAGCTGAACAGCCTGGTGCGCTACTCGCAGGGCACGGCGACTGACGGCTTCTCGATCACCGGCATGGCCTATGCGAACCGCTGGACCTCGACCGACCAGGTGCCGGAGCGCGCCATCACCTCGGGAACACTCGGGCGCTACGATTCCGAAGACCCGACCGACGGCGGCAAGACCAACCGCTTCGCGCTGTCGGGCCGCATCGCCGGCACCGACGAGGCCGGCTCCTGGAAGGCCAACGCCTATGCGGTGAAGAGCCAGCTCGATCTCTACAACAACTTCACCTACGCGCTCAGCAACCCGACCTACGGCGACCAGTTTCACCAGCATGACGACCGGCTGATGCTCGGCGCCAACGCATCGCGCACCTTGAACGGCAGCTTTGCCGGCCGGCCAATGGAGACGACGTTCGGCGTCCAGACGCGCTACGATGACATCGCGCTGGCGTTGACCAACACCCGCCAGCGGGTGCTGCTCTCCGACATCGATCCCTTGAGCACCGGCGTCGTTCGCGCCGACAAGGTCGGCGAAGGCAGCGTCGGGCTGTATGTCGAAAACACGGTGCGCTGGACCGACTGGCTGCGCACCACGGTCGGCTATCGCGGCGACTATTATCAGACCCACGTGTATTCGCTGACCAATGGCAACAACACCGGCGATGCCGCAGCCAGCCTCGGCAGCCCGAAGTTCCGCATGGTGATCGGGCCGTTCGACAAGACCGAGTTCTTCCTTGGCGCCGGCTACGGCATGCACAGCAACGACGCCCGTGGCGCGACCACGACCGAGGATCCCGCCGATCCGACCAACAAGCTCGCCTCCTCGCCGCTGCTGGTACGCACCAAGGGCGCCGAGGTCGGCGTGCGTACGCGCATCATTCCGGGACTCGATTCGTCGCTGAGCGTGTTCATGCTCAACCAGGATTCCGAGATCCTGTTCTCCGGCGACGCCGGCGACACCGAGGCGAGCCGGCCGAGCCGGCGCTACGGCTTCGAGCTCACCAACCACTATCGCCCGGCATCTTGGATCGACATCGACGCCGATCTGGCGATGACCCACGCCCGCTTCGTCGGTGACAATGCCGACCAGGCGGCGGTCTACGCCTCGCTCGCCGGCTACCCGCAGGCCCAGCTCGGCAATGCGCCGGGCAACTACATCCCCAATGCGCCGTCGATGATCGCCTCCGCCGGCATCACGCTCGGCGAGAAGACCGGCTGGTTCGGGTCCTTGCGCTGGCGCTATCTCGGCGCGACGCCGCTGACCGAGGACAACTATTTCCGCTCGACCGCGACCAGCGTGTTCAACGGCCGCATCGGCTTCCGCGACGCCAATGGCTGGCGCATCCAGCTCGACGTGCTGAACCTGCTCAACACCAGGGCCAACCAGATCTCCTACGGCTACGGCTCGCTGCTGCCGACCGACCAGCTGTACCAGGCGTGCTACGGCAACGCGCCGACAGGGGTGCCGGCCCAGGTCTGCCAGACCGGCGTCATGGACCGCGTCCTGCACCCGATCGAGCCGCTGACGTTCCGGGTGACGGTGGCGGGGACGTTTTGAGGCCGACCGCTATCGCCGCAACAGCGGTCGACTCCCCTCCCCTTGCGGGCAGGGCGATCGCACATGGTGAAAGAGGCCGGGCGCGCAGTCTTTCCGCGACCATCCTTCGAGACGCCCGCCTTCGGCGGGCTCCTCAGGATGAGGGCCTTTCTCCGCCGCAAAGCTGTTGATCCTCATGGTGAGGAGCGTCGCTCTTGCGACGCGTCTCGAACCATGAGGCCATGAAAGGTCCGCCCGGGAAAACCATATGCGATCGCCCTGCCGCAAGCGGGGAGAGGTCGGATTGCATCCGTCAGATGCAATCCGGGTGAGGGGGGTACAGGTCTATCCACCTGCGCTTCCCGTGCGTCTGCCCCTCACCCCAACCCTCTCCCCGTAAAGAACGGGGAGAGGGAGCCCACCGTCCTCGCCGCAAGAGCCTGCGTTACATCTCAGACCGCTCGGATTTCTTCGTGCAGCATTCGCAGCCTGCGACGATATTGCGAACTCATGATAGGATGAGCCTCCTCTGCACCAAACGGCCATACCATGCCCGACCGCGCCAGCCATTGGCAGAACGTCTACACCACCAAGTCCGAGACCGAGGTGAGTTGGTACCAGGACGATCCGGCGACGTCGCTGCGGATGATCCGCGAGGCCGGTGCGACGGCGGCGTCGCGGATCATCGATATCGGCGGCGGCGCCTCGCGGCTGGTCGATGCGCTGCTCGCGGCCGGCTACGGCGCGCTCGCCGTGCTCGACATCTCCGACGCGGCACTGGCGACGGCGCGCGGCCGGCTCGGCGCCGCGGCGGCCGGGGTGACGTGGATCGCGTCCGACGTCACCACCTGGACGCCGGACGCGCGCTACGACGTCTGGCACGATCGGGCCGCCTTCCATTTTCTCACCGCACCTGAAGACCGCGCCGCCTATGTCGACCGCCTGCGCGCGGCGGTGGTGCCCGGCGGGGCCGTCATCATCGGCACGTTCGCGCCCGATGGTCCGGAGAAGTGCAGCGGGCTGCCGATCGTGCGCTACGACGCCCACAGCCTGGCCGCAACGCTGGGTCCTGCCTTCACGCTCGAGAACAGTTGCACCGAGGCGCATCGCACGCCGTGGGGCACGACGCAGCAGTTCCATTTCTGCCGCTTCCGCGCCGGTTAGAGCATGATCCGGAAAAGTGGAAACCGGTTTTCCCTCGCGACAAACGCCGAAGGCGTTTGCGCGGAGATCATGCTCAAACAAGGAGATGAGATCATGATGCGATTCCGTGGAATCGCATCATGATCCAGTCAGCAGCACAGAGGCGGGCCATCCGACACGACGGGAATCTCGATGTCCTTGTCCTCGCTGCGCGCGGCATCGTCCGCGCCGCCAGCGGCGGTCGCCGGCTCCGGCGGCACACGCCAGGGGATCGGCTTCGGCGGCATCCGCTCCAGGCGCTGCGCATCGGCGACGGCGCGGCGTGCGGTCTTCAGCGAGCGGCAGACCAGCACAGCCTGCTCGGCGGTGCCGACCTCGAAGCCCGCCCCAATCGCCTTGATGCGATACGATGCCATCTCCGCCTCTCCCAATCCGGCAGCAACCAGAACCCCGCGCGCCTTGTTCCTGGCGACTGTGGCAGGTCTAGTGTCGGCCAATGGCGGACGGCAAAACTGGTCAACGGACTCCTAATGCGCAGCGCGCGACATCGGCATTTCCGTTTCGGGGCGGGACAGAGCGCCTTCAGGCGCGGCTGACGGCGAAAGAAATCCACAGCCGCGCACAGCGCGAAGCGAATGGCAAAGAGTGAGGAGATGGTCGGGCCGGGAGATGCGACGCGCTATTCGCCATTGCCACTCAATCGTCCCGGAATTCGTCTTCCTCGTTGATCAACTGACCAATCGACTTGGCTTGCTTGCGCGGCGGGATCGAGCTGGTGACGTCCGGC
Organism: Bradyrhizobium sp. HKCCYLRH2047; assembly: GCF_051168175.1. Taxonomy (NCBI): domain Bacteria; kingdom Pseudomonadati; phylum Pseudomonadota; class Alphaproteobacteria; order Hyphomicrobiales; family Nitrobacteraceae; genus Bradyrhizobium; species Bradyrhizobium sp. HKCCYLRH2047. Next base: position 269,565 of record NZ_JBNPUM010000008.1, on the reverse strand, counting down.
CCGCGCTGGCCGTAGCCGTAGCGCCGCTGCTGCGCGCGCGCCGCCACCGCCTCGCCGGATTGCGCGGCCGGCTGACAGATCAGGCGGCGGCTGGCGCGGCGCATCAGGTCCACATGGATGTGGTCGTAGTGATAGACGTTGGAGCCCGGCGCCAGCACCGTGGTGAACTGCTGGCACGCGCCGCCCTGGACATCGCGCAGAAAGCCCTGCTCCTCCGGCAGGCCGATCCAGCCGTCCTTGACGGTGATGCGGCGACCGTCGGCGAGCATGAAGGCGGAGATGTCGAGCGCGTTGCCGAAGGCGTGCTCCGAGATGTGCGCACTCGGATTGCCGTTCATGCCGCGGCAGGAATAGGCCGAGATCTGCTTGATCTCGACGACCTTGGTGCCGAACCAGCGCTGCGCCGCCGGCTGCACCGATTCAGCGATCCAGCGGTCCAGCGCCGAGACGATCGGACAGGCGAGCGTCGCGGTCGGCTTCACCGCGACGGGGCCGACGGTGCCGACCGGATCGCGCGACGGTCCGAGCCGCGGCGGTGCTTCCTGCTGCGGATAGGCGGTGCGCCCGGCAGGCTGCCCGCGATAGGGCGCGGCGGGATAGGACGCGTCGGCCGGCTGGTCGACGTCGTCCTCGCCGGCCGGTGGCTCGAGTTGCAGCGGCGCGCCGGGCGGGGCGCCGTAGGACGGCGATGCCGGACCAGGATAGGCCGCGTTCGACGACGGATATGCCGGCTGCGGCGCGGCCTGCGGCTGATAGGTTGCAGGCGGGGCATAGCGTTGCGGCGGCGGGTTGATCGGCCAGCGCGGCTGGCCGCCGATCGCGGCCGGCGGACGCAGGCTTTCGTCGGCGAAGCCATAGCTCGCGGTCGATTCGCCGAGCGCCGCCACCTTCAGCGGATAGTCGGCGCCGCACATGCCGGGGCCGGTGATCGGGTCGATGCGGACGATGTCCGCGCTCTCCTTCACCGCGCCCGATTTCAGGCAGGCGATCTCGGCCTCGGCCCGCCACGGCTCGCGCTCCTGGAAAAATCCACGGCCGCAACCCGCAAGCGAGACAAGGACGATGGAGCCGACGAGATACAAACGAACTCCGCGCGTCATATGCAGAGGTTTGCGGCAATTTGCTTAAGGACCTGTCAATGCCGTCCCTTTACGGCACGCAAACCATCGCGACGTGAAAGGCAGTCGTTTTACGGGGAAGCGACAGCCGCGCTGTCTTTTTTGCCGATGCCGATCTTGTATGTGTGGCGCGCGCTCTGCGGAGCGCAGGCGTCAAGAGCCAGCGCACGCCAGGTGCGCGAGCGATGCGAAAACGGGAGCCGTCCCATGAGCCTTGCCGATCGGCTGAGCATGGTGGTCACGTATGTCGTGTTTGCATTTGTCGGCGCGATCATCGTCGGGATGATCTGATCGCCGCGATCCGATCGATCAATTGGCGGGCCGCGTGCGGCCCCGGCCCCATCGTCTCTTCGGCTCTCCGGCTGTGACCCTCGTCACAGATCGCGCGGTCGCCCGCGTCTAAGAGTTCCCCCAGGTTCACGACGCCGTCCGAGGGAGCTCATTCATGAAGACCGTGTATCTGGCCGCAGCAGCCGTTCTGATCGCGAGCAGCGCCGCGCAGGCCGGCAGCTCGATCGCGTTCAATTTCGACGGGCACAAGATCCGCGTCACCGTGCCGCGCAACTGCCAGTCACTGTCCTGCCTGCAGGTGTCCGGCATCGACCTCAGCGGGCTGAAATCCTCCAAGCTCGACGATGACGATGCGCAGGCGAGCGGCGCGCCTGCGACCGGCGCTCCGGCCGCAGCGGCGCCCGTGGCGGCTCCGCCGGTCGTCAACGCGCCGACGCCCGTCGCCGCCACGCCAGCCGCGGCCGAGCCGGCCCCCGCAGCGCCCGCTGCCGCCGCGCCATCCACGACGGTGCAGATGCCGGTGCCGCCGGCTCCGGTCGCTACGACCGCGCCTGCTCCACAGCCGGCGCCAGCACCCGCGCCGGTCACGGTTGCCGCGGCGCCTGCCGCAGTTCAGCCGGCTCCGGTGCCGGCAGCCGATCCGAACTCGCCGCTCGGCCTGTGGGCCACCGAGGGCGGCAAGGGCAACGTCGTGATCGAGCCGTGCGGCGCCAACATCTGCGGCTTTGCCGAGAAGACGCGCGAGAAGATCCTGATCAACATGAAGCCGAAGAACAGCAAGTGGGTCGGCCGCATCCACGATCCGGACGGCGGTGGCAACTACGACTCCACCGTCGTGCTGAAGAATCCGAACACGCTGCGGGTCCAGGGTTGCGCCTTCGGCGGCCTGTTCTGCGGCGGCCAGACCTGGAAGCGCGTGAGCTGATCGCCATCCCTCGACGTCGGCAAGCGCAAAGGCCCCGCCGGGATCAGCGCCGGCGGGGTTTCCGGCGCGTGGCGCCTGCTACGCCACCTTGGCGGGGATCGCCGCGGGCATCGCGACGCGCAGCGGCAGCGACAGCCGCACCCGCAGGCCGCGCGGCGCGTTGGGCATCAGCGCGATGCCACCGTCATGCTTCTTCATGATCTCCTGCGCGATCGACAGGCCAAGGCCGAAGCCGCCGGCGGAGCGCGCCTGGTCGAGCTTGACGAATGGCTCCAGCGCGCGCGCCTGCAGCGCCTGCGGAATGCCGGGACCGTCATCGGCGACCTCGATCGCGATCATGCCGTCGGCCAGGGTCGACAGGCTGACCACGACCTCGCTGCCGTGCTTGACGGCGTTCTCGACCACGTTGGTGACGGCGCGCGACAGCGCCCGGGCCCGGCCCTCGCAGACCAGCCGCGACGGTCCATCGAAGCTGACGGCGTGGCCGACATCGGCGAAGTCGCAGCAGATCGTCTCGAGCAGGCTCGACAGCTCGATCCGCGCCGGCTGCTCGGCCTTGGTGTCGTCGCGCAGATAGTCCAGCGTCTCGTCGAGCATACGACTGACCTGGTCGATGTCACGCAGCATCGCGCCGCGCATCTCGCCCTGGGCGATGCGCTCCGAGCGCAGCCGAAGCCGCGTCAGCGGCGTCCGCAGGTCGTGGCTGATCGCCGCCAGCATCCGCGTGCGGTCGTCGAGCAGCGCGCGGATGCGCGCCTGCATCTCGTTCAGCGCCTCGGCGACCTGGGCGATCTCCCGCGGGCCACGCCGGCTCAGCGGCTCCTGCGCACCCGGCGAGCGGCCGAACGCGGCGGCCGCGCGCGCCATCTCCGACAGCGGCCGGATGATCGCCCGCGCCGCGTAGATCGACAGCAGCACGCCCAGGATCAGGATGAGGAACAGGAACACCGCCGCCGGCTTCAGCACCATCGACCAGAATTCGAGCCGCGGCACGTCGTCGAACACCAGCGCGCGCTCGCCGTCGACCTGGACGATGATCTGGGTCGGCGGCGCCGCGCCATAGCCGACGCCGTGGAGCAAGGTGACATCGCGCAGCACGCTGAGCTGGCGGCGCGCCAGCCGCGAGGTCCATGGCACGTCCCTGACCGGCTTGGCGAGCAGCGTCAGCGAGCTCAGCGGCACCAGCTCGACCTGGATGCCGGAGCTGCGCAGGCTCGACAGGCTGCTCTCGACAGCCACGGGGTCGTTCGCGGCGCGGACGAAGTGCACCGCCTCGGCGACGCGCGCGATGCCGTAGGCCGGCGATTCCTGCTCATCGGGCGGATCGAGAAACAGCAGCGCCGCCGCGATCATCAGCACCATGCCGAACAGCACCGACAGCGACGCCAGGGTCACGATCTGCGTGGTGAGGCCGAGGCGCGGGCACGGCTTGCTATCAGGCGTCATCAATGGTCTCGACTCTTGGCGTGAAGACGTAGCCGCCGAGGCGCACGGTCTTGATCAGGGTCCAGCTCCTGGCGCCGGGCTCGATCTTCTGGCGGATGCGGCTGATGTGAACGTCGATGCTGCGCTCGACCGGCCCGGCCTGCCCGCCATGCGCCAGCTCGATCAGCTGCTCGCGCGACAGCACGCGGCCGGCGTTGCGGCAGAACGCCAGCAGGATGTCGAACTCCGCGCTGGTCAAGGTGATCTTGACGCGGTCGGGATCGAACAGCGTGCGCGTCGCCGGCTCGATGCGCCAGCCGTCGAAGGTCATCGGCGCCTGCCGCGCCGCGATCACGGCGGGGTGCAATTGCGACCGGCGCAGCAGCGCGCGGATGCGCGCCACCAGCTCGCGCGGATTGAACGGCTTGACGACGTAGTCGTCGGCGCCGAGCTCGAGGCCGAGGATGCGATCGATGTCCTCGCCCTTCGCCGTCACCATGATGATCGGCACCGTCGAGATCTGGCGCAGGCGGCGGCAGATGCTCATGCCGTCGTCGTCCGGCAGCATCACGTCGAGCATGATGAGGTCGACCTGCTCGCGCTGCAGGAGGTCGTTCATCGCGGCCGCCGACGACACGAAGCGCGGCGCGAAGCCGTGCTCCTGCAGGAGCTCGGTGAGCAGCGCCGCGATCTCGCGATCATCCTCGACGCAGAGGATCCGCGCGGCGGCCGGCATGTTTGCGTCTGCGGCCACGACGGTATTGTGTGACGACATCATGCGCGGAACATGGTCGATTTTGGCCAAAAAGAACAGCCCGAAGCGACGCGCGATCGTGGCGAAAGTAAGCTGTATTGTTAAGGCGGAAACATTTCTTCACGCGACTTAACCCTGCGCAATCGTTAACCTGCCTAGGCTCTGTGCATCAAACAAACATCAACGGGGAAGTCCTGCGGCGTGGCCGACCAGCCTGCGCGGCCTCCTGTCGAACCGCGATCGTATCAGCCGCCGTGAAGCCCGTCCTGCTCGCACTCTGCCTCGCCACGCCGCTGCTCGCCGGCTGCGCCGTCGGCCCCGACTACGTGACGCCGGAGTTCGGCGTGCCACAACGTTGGAGCAGCGACCGCAACCAGCCGGCGCAGACGCTGAAGCTCGCGCAGTGGTGGCGCAACCTCCACGATGGGCTGCTTGATCAGCTGATCAGCGAAGCGGTCGACGGCAATCTCGACGTCGCCGCCGCCAAGGCGCGCATCCGCGAGGCGCGGGCGACGCAGCGCCAGGCCGTCGGCGCGCTGTTCCCCACCGTGAGCGGCACCGGCACGGCGACGGAGACCCGCAGCGCCGGCAGCACCACGAATGGCATCGCGATCGCTCCGACCGCCTATAGCCAGTACCAGGCCGGCTTCGATTCGAGCTGGGAGCTGGATCTGTTCGGCGCCAACCGCCGCGCCGTCGAAGCCGCCGGCTACGGCGTCGACGCCGCCGAGGACGATCTGCGCGCGACCCTGCTGACGCTGGTCGGCGACGTCGCCTCCAACTACATCGATGCGCGCGCCTATCAGGCGCGCGCGGCGCTGGCGCGGCGCACCGCGGCCTCGCAGCGCGAGACCGCGGCGCTGACCGAGCGCAAGCAGAATGCCGGTTCGGCCTCGGCCGTCGACACCGCCAAGGCGAGCGCGCTGGCCGCCAGCACGGAAGCAACCATCCCGACCTATGAGAGCAGCTATCAGCAGGCTGTGCATCGGCTCGGCGTGCTGCTCGGCCGCGACCCGACGGCGCTGAACCTCCGCCTGTCGCTGGTGACTCCGATCCCGTCGCCGCGCCTGCCGCTGCCCAAGGGCATCCCGGCCGACGTGCTGGTCATGCGCCCCGATGTGCGCAAGGCGGAGCGGCAGCTCGCGCAGTTCACCGCCAAGATCGGACAGGCGACGGCTGCGCTGTACCCGGATGTCAGCCTGACCGGCACGGTCTCGACCACGGCATTGAAGCTCGGTGATCTCGGCAAGAGCTCGACGATCGGCTGGTCGATCGGTCCGAGCCTGTCGGTGCCGATCTTCAACGGCGGCAAGCTGCAGGCCGCCGTCGAGGTCGCGGAAGCGCAGCGCGACGAATACCACGTCGCCTGGCGCAGCGCGGTGCTGAGCGCGCTCGAGGACGTCGAGAACGCCATCGTGAGCCTCGGCCAGGAGCGCATCCGCATCCGCAGCCTGAGCGAGTCGGCGCGGCGCTATGGCGAGGCCGCACGGCTGTCGCGCTCGCTCTACCAGACCGGCTCCAGCACGTTCCTCGACGTGCTCGATGCCGAGCGCTCGCAATTCACTGCCGAGGACAGCCTGCTCGCGAGTCGCGCCACTCTGGCGAAGAACTACGTGGCGCTGGCCAAGGCGCTCGGCGGCGGCTGGACCGGCGCAGTCGACAGCTCGGTTCCCGAAATCGTCGACGGCGGCACCGGCCCGCATCTCGCACAGGTCGGCGCGCCCAGGTAATTTCCGCAGCCCTTTCGAAGTCAAGGCGATGAACGCACCCCTGCCCCACATGCCCCGACCGTCCGCTACGGAAGACGGCGTCCCGCCGGTGCTGAAGCCGAAGCGTCCGCGCCGCCGGGCTGTGCTGATCATCAGCCTGCTCGTCGCGCTCGCGCTGGCCCTCCTGTTCGTTACCCGGTTCACACGCAATCCGAACGCCAACCTGGTGACGGCGCCGGTCACCCTCGGCGATATCGAGCAGACCGTGCTCGCCACCGGCACGCTGAAACCGGTCAAGCTGGTGGCGGTCGGCGCCCAGGCGTCGGGACGGCTGGTCGCGCTCAACGTCAAGCTGGGACAGAAGGTCAAGGCCGGCGATCTGATCGCGGAAATCGACTCGCTGACGCAACAGAATACGCTGCGCACCAACGAGGCGAGTCTGCGCAACGTCCGGGCGCAACGCGACGAGAAAGTCGCCACCCTGGCGCTCGCCGAGGCGAACCTGGCGCGGCAGCAGGTCACGCTGGCGCAGAAGGCCTCGTCGCGCGCCGACTACGACAGCGCCGAGGCGACCGCGAAGCAGACCCAGGCCCAGATCGCGCAGTTGGACGCACAGATCGTCGAGGCCGAGGTCGCGATCGAAACCGCGCGCGTCAATCTCGGCTACACCAAGATCACGGCCCCGATCGACGGCACCGTGCTGTCGATCGTCACCCAGCAGGGCCAGACCGTCAATGCGGTGCAGTCGGCGCCGACCATCGTCGTGCTCGGCCAGGTCGAGACCATGACGGTGCGCGTCGAAATCTCGGAGGCCGACGTCGTCCGGGTCCGGCCGGGACAGAACATCTACTTCACCATCCTCGGCGATCCCGACCGCCGCTACGAGGCCACGCTCGGCACGATCGAGCCGGCGCCGGAATCGATCAAGAGCGATTCGAGCTTCTCCTCGAGCTCGACCACGACATCGAGCAGCAGCAGCACGTCGTCATCATCCACATCGTCGGCGATCTACTACAACGGCGTGTTCGACGTCGCCAATCCTGAGGGGCGGCTGATGACCTACATGACGGCCGAGGTCCACATCCTGCTCGGCGAAGCGCGCAACGTGCTGACGATCGCCTCGTCGGCCCTGGGCAATGCCAATCCGGACGGCAGCTACAACGTCCGCGTGCTCAATGGCGCAGGCGCGCTGGAGAAACGCGCGGTGCGGATCGGCCTCAACAACAAGATCAGGGCCGAGGTGCAGTCCGGCCTGCGCGAGGGCGAGCGGGTCGTGATCTCGGCGCCCGAGCAGGGCACGAAGCAAACCGTGATGCCGCCGCCGCCCGGAGGCGCATGATGACCGAGGTCCTGATCGACCTGCAGAATGTCGGACGGTGCTACGCGTCCGGCGAAGGCACGGTCCACGCTTTGCGCGGCGTCGACCTCCGGATCGCGCGCGGCGAGATGGTGGCGATCATCGGCCAGTCGGGCTCCGGCAAGTCGACGCTAATGAACATCCTCGGCTGTCTGGACCGTCCGACGTCCGGCAGCTACCGGATCGCCGGACGTGAAATGAGCTCGCTCGATCCGGATGAGCTGGCGGCGCTGCGGCGCGAGCATTTCGGCTTCATCTTCCAGCGCTATCATTTGCTCGGCGAGCTCACTGCCACCGAGAATGCCGAGGTGCCCGCCGTCTATGCGGGGCTTGGCCCGTCGGCCCGGCGCCGCAAGGCCGAGGCGCTGCTGCAGCGGCTCGGCATGGGCAGCCGCACCGATCACAGGCCGGGACAGCTCTCCGGCGGGCAGCAGCAGCGCGTCTCGATTGCCCGCGCGCTGGTCAACGATCCCGACGTGATCCTCGCCGACGAGCCGACCGGTGCGCTCGACCGCGCCAGCGGCGAGGAGGTGCTGCGCATCCTCGACGAGATCAGCGCCTCCGGCCGCACGGTCATCATCGTCACGCATGATGCCGGCGTCGCGCAGCGCGCGCGCCGCATCATCGAGCTGCAGGACGGCCGCGTCATCTCGGACAAGCCCAATCCACTTTCGCCCGGGCCGGCGGCTGCCGCCGCGGCCGAGGACGCCGGATCGCCGGCGCCGTCATGGTGGCGCAGTCATCTCGACCGCTTCCGCGAGGCGGCACGGATGGCGCTGCTCGCCATGAATGCGCACCGGCTGCGCGCCTTCCTCACCATGCTCGGCATCATCATCGGCGTCGCCTCCGTCGTCATGGTGCTGGCGCTCGGCCGCGGCTCGCAGGCGCGGGTGCTGGAGAACATCAACCGGCTCGGCACCAACACGCTGGAATTCTTTCCCGGCAAGGATTTCGGCGACACCCGTTCCAGCAAGATCAGGACGCTGGTGCTCGCGGATGCCAAGGTCATGGCTGAGCAGCCTTACGTGGATGCGATCTCGCCGACGGTCTCGACCACCAGCACCTTGCGGTTCGGCGCCGTCGAGGTCAGCGCCCAGATCTCGGGCGTCGGCGAGCAGTATTTCCGCGTCAAGAACACCGAGCTCGCGGAAGGCAGCTATCTCGATGCCGACACCGTGCGATCCTACGCCCAGGACGCCGTGATCGACGACAATGCGCGCAAGGCGCTGTTTCCGGATTCCGACGTCAGTCCGCTCGGCAGCGTCATCCTGATCGGCAAGGTGCCCTGCCGCGTCGTCGGCGTCACCAAGCAGCAGCAGGCCGGGTTCGGCTCCAGCTCCACGCCGATCGTCTATCTGCCCTACACCACGGTGCAGGCGCGCTTCCTCGGCAACCAGGTGCTGCGCAGCATCAGCGTCCGCGTCGACGAGGCGACGCCGATGGCGGCGGCCGAGCGCGCCGCGACGGCGCTGCTGACGGCACGGCACAACGCCAAGGACTTCTTCGTGCTCAACACCGACGACATCCGCAAGACCGTCGAGAGCACGACGCAGGTTCTGACCCTGCTGGTGGCGGCCATCGCCGTGATCTCGCTCTTGGTCGGCGGCATCGGCGTCATGAACATCATGCTGGTATCGGTGTCCGAGCGCGTCGGCGAGATCGGCGTGCGCATGGCGGTCGGCGCGCGGCGCAGCGACATCCTGATGCAGTTCCTGATCGAGGCCGTGCTGGTCTGCCTGCTTGGCGGTGCGCTGGGCCTGGCGCTCGCGGTCGGCTTCGGCACGGTCTTCAACGCGCTCGACGTCGGCTTCCAGCTGATCTATTCGCCGCTGGCCATGGTCGGCGCCGCGGTCACGTCGATGGCGATCGGCATCGGCTTCGGCTACATGCCCGCCCGCGGCGCCTCGCGGCTCGATCCGGCAACGGCGCTGGCGAGGGAGTAGGTTGAGGCGCGCATGAGCGACCGGCAGAGTAGGTGCTCGCCACGACGGTAGTGCGCTCCCTCTCCCCGTTCTTCACGGGGAGAGGGAGCCTGCCACGCTCTGCCGAACTAGCTGCTTTCCATCGCTGCGAACGACAGCAGACCATCCTACTTCACCGGGCGCTTCTCCAGCTTGCGCGCCAGAGTCCGGCGATGCATGCCGAGCCTTCTTGCGGCTTCGGAGATGTTGAAGTCTGTCTCGATCAGGGTCTGGTGGATACGCTCCCACTCCAGCGTCTTGATCGAGGTGGAACGCTCGGCCAGCGCCACTTGCGCATTGCCCTGCGCCTTGCGGAACGCTTCCTCGATATCGTCGGTGTTCGACGGCTTGGCGAGATAATGGCAGGCGCCGAGCTTGATCGCCTCCACCGCAGTGGCGATGCTGGCAAAGCCCGTGAGCACCACGATCAGCATCTCCGGATCATGCGCGTGCAGCTTCTCGACGCAGACGAGGCCTGAGGCGCCGCCGAGCTTGAGATCGACGACGGCATAGCCGAACGTCTTCTCCTTGACGGCCTGGTCGACGTCCTCGAGCGACGCCGCGATCACGGCCTCGTAGCCGCGCCGCTCGAACGAGCGCTTCAGGGTGCGTGCAAAACCGTCATCGTCCTCGACGATCAGGAGAGACATGTCATTCGCCATCGCGCTCTCCAATCACAAGCGTCGACAACGGCAGCGACAGCCGTACGGTCGCCCCACGTCCCCGGTGGTTCCAGGCCGAAACGCTGCCGCCCAGCTTGCGGATCACGTTGACCACCAGGAACAGGCCCAGACCGCGCCCCGGGCGGCCCTTGCTCGACTGATAGGGACGTCCGAGCTGGCCCAGCATCGCCGGATCAAAACCCGGCCCGCGATCGCTGACGCTGAGCAGCAGCTGATCGCCGTCCCGTTCGGCGACGAACTCCACCCACTCGCGCGAGACTTCGAACGCGTTGTCGAGCACGTTGACGATCGCCTGCTTCAGCGCGACGTCGGAGACGATCGTCGGATCCGAGCCGAACTCGTTGCGGAACGTCAGATTGCGCGCCGAGCGCGCCGCGCTCCATTCGGCGACCAGCGTCGTCAGGAACGCCTTCAACGTCGTGGGCGCCGAGCCTTCGCCCCGCGCCTGGCCGGCCGAGACCAGGATGTCAGTCACGATCGACTTGCAGCGCTGCACCGCCGCTTCCATTTCGGTGAAATCCTCCGCGAGCGTCGGATCGGCAGAGATCGCGGTCATGCGCCGCCAATCGTTCAGGATCACCGAGATCGACGCCAGCGGGGTCCCGAGCTCATGCGCGGCACCTGAGGCGAGCAGGCCCATGCGGATGATGTGATCCTGCTCGACGGCGTGCTGGCGCAGATCGGCGAGCTTGGCGTCGCGCTCGCGCAGGTTCCGGTTGATCCGGGTGACGAACACGACGAGCAGCACGGCGTCGAGCACGAAGCCGACGAACATGCCGGTGATGTGCAGGGTGAAGGCATCGCTGACGTGATGCTGCGGCAGTTGCAGCGGGCGGTACTCGATGGTGAGCCAGATGAAGCTGAGCACCGTCAGTGCGACCAGCGACCAGGACGAGCGCGCATCGAGCAGCACGGCCCCCAGCGTGACCTGCAGCAGATAGAGGCACGTGAACGGATTCGACGCGCCGCCGGTGAGATAGAGCTCCGATGTCAACGCCACCACGTCCAGCATCAGGGCGATCAGCAAATGGCGATTGCCGACGTCGTCGCGCCTGCGCAGCCAGATGTGGCTGGCGACGTTGAGCGCCACCAGCGCGCAGATGATCGCCACCATCGGCAGCACCGGCAGCGCGATGCCGAACCAGGTGGTCACGAAGCCGATGGTGACGATCTGGCCGACCACGGCGATCCAGCGCAGCTGGATCAGCAGCACCATGTTCTTGCGGTTGGTCGCGTCCCTGGTCGGCAGCGGCGCGTTGATCTCGGGTGTGGCGATCGCGGCCACGGCTCCGAACGGCAGGTTGGGCGCCTCGCTTCTCATGAGGCCACGTCCGGTCTCCGCCGCCAGAACGGGAAGCTTCGATCCCTCAACACGTCACCCCGCATCCACCCATGTCCTGCCGCCGCTGATCCCATTCCACATCCTGCGCCGCCGGCGCTTCGGATCACGCTGCGCGCGGCGGAGCCGCTGCAGCCCGGCGCCGGCCAGCATGAGAGCCAATGTAAACCAGGTGAGCGCGTAAACCAGATGGTTGTTCGGAAACGAGATCACGGTGAGTCCGCCGATCGGAAGCCCGCCGGGATTCGGGGTCGCATCGGCATCGACGAAGAATGGCGCGACGTCGGACAGACCGCGCGCCGCCGCGATCGCCCCGACGTCACGTGAATACCAGCGATTCCCCGCGGGATCGTTGTGGCGCAGGAAGCCGCCGCCCGGCTCGGAGAGCCGCAGCAATCCCGTCACGCTGACCGTGCCATCCGGGTTCCCGGCGCTGCGGCTTGCGCGGGCGCGGCGATCCGCGGGCACGAAGCCACGATTGACGAGCACGGTGCCGCCGACGGTCCGCAGCGGCGTCACCACCCAATAGCCGGAGCCCTCGACCGTCAGCGCCTGCACCAGCGTCTCGCGATCGTTGAGAAAGCGGCCGCTCAGTGTGACCCGCTTGTACTCGTCATCGCTGCGATTGATCGCCGGCCAATCCGCCGGGCCCGGCGCCGGCACAGGTTCGGCATGAACGCGGCGCTCGACACGATCGATCAGGTCGAGTTTCCAGGCCCGCCGCTCGATCTGCCAGACGCCCAGCGCCAGCAGAATCGCGACGCACGCAACCCACGCCGCGCCGATCGCGAGCCGCAGCGCGCCGGATCGCCCGCGGCCGGCCTCATCGCGTTCCCCTGCCCCGTCGGCAGGAGCCGACATCACGGCGTCTGGCCCATCTCATGCACCGGCATCATGTTGGTGGTCAGGTGATGCATGACCCAGAGCGAGCCCGAGAGCGCGATCACCACCATGATGATGGTGAAGATCAGCGCCATCATGGTCCAGCCGCCCTCGGCCTTGGTGTTCATGTGCAGGAAGAAGATCATGTGAACGACGACCTGCACGGCCGCGAACGCCATGATGATCAGCGCGGTGGCCTGCCTGTCGAGCGAGCCGTTCATCACCAGCAGAAACGGAATCGCAGTGAGGACGACGGAGGCGCCGAAGCCGATCAGCTGGCCGGAGCGCGTGCCGGCATGGTCGTCGGCCGAGCCGTGCGCGCGTGCATCAGAGCTCATCGCAGCATTCCCATCAGATAAACGAAGGTGAAGACACCGATCCAGATCACGTCGAGGAAGTGCCAGAACATGCTGAGGCAGACCAGCCGGCGGCGGTTGGCCTCGATCAGGCCGTGGGTCCTGACCTGCACCATCAGCGTGACCAGCCAGACCAGACCGAACGTCACATGCAGGCCGTGGGTTCCAACGAGCGTGAAGAACGACGACAGAAAGGCGCTGCGTTGCGGCGTCGCGCCCTCATGGATCATGTGCGCGAACTCGGTCAGCTCGATGCCGAGGAAGGCGAGGCCGAACAGCCCGGTCACCACGAGCCAGGCCTGCATCGCGCCGACGCGATTCTGCTGCATCGACAGCATCGCGAAGCCGTAGGTAAGCGAGGACAGCAGCAGGAACGAGGTGTTGACCGCGACCAGCGACAGGTCGAACAGGTCCTTCGGCGCCGGACCGGCGGCATATTTGGCGCCGAGCACGCCATAGACGGCGAACAGGATCGCAAAGATGAGACAGTCGCTCATCAGATAGATCCAGAAGCCGAGCATCGTGCTGCTGCCTTCGGCGTGCTCGTGCTCGTCGACGACGTAGAAGACCGGCTCGCCGGCCTTCAATGTGCCCATCGCGACCGTCATGACTTGGCTCCTGCCGCGAGCAGCTCGGTGCGCGCACGCTCGGCGCTGACGACCTCATCGGCCGGGATGTGGAAGCTGCGGTGATAGTTGAAGGTGTGGCCAATCGCGACCGCGAGCAGCGCGACGAAGCTGCCCGCCGCCATCCACCACATGTACCAGATCAGGCCAAACGCCATGGTGGTGCTCAGCGCTGCCAGGATCACGCCGGTGCCGGTGTTGCTCGGCATGTGGATCGCCTTGAAGCCGGCGAGCGGACGGGTGTAGCCACGGCGCTTCATGTCCCACCATGCGTCGTTGTCGTGGACGACGGGCGTGAAGGCGAAGTTGTAGGCCGGCGGCGGCGACGACGTCGCCCACTCCAGGGTGCGCGCATTCCAGGGATCGCCGGAGACGTCGGCGAGCTGCTCGCGGCGCAGGATGCTGACCGCGATCTGGATCAGGAAGCTCGCGATGCCCAGCAGGATCAGGAACGCGCCGATGCCGGCGATCACGAACCAGATCTGCAGGCTCGGATCGTCGAAGGTGCGCAGGCGACGCGTCACGCCCATCAGGCCGAGCACATAGAGCGGCATGAAGGCAAAGTAGAAGCCCACCGTCCAGAACCAGAACGACAGCTTGCCCCAGAACGGATCGAGCCTGAAGCCGAACGCCTTCGGGAACCAGTAGGCGATGCCGGCGAACAGGCCGAACAGCACGCCGCCGATGATCACGTTGTGGAAATGCGCGACCAGGAACAGGCTGTTGTGCAGCACGAAGTCGGCCGGCGGCACCGCGAGCAGCACGCCGGTCATGCCGCCGATCACGAAGGTCAGCATGAAGGCGACCGTCCACATCATCGGCAGCTCGAAGCGGATGCGGCCGCGATACATCGTGAACAGCCAGTTGAACATCTTCGCGCCCGTCGGGATCGAGATGATCATCGTGGTGATGCCAAAGAAGGAGTTGACGCTGGCCCCCGACCCCATGGTGAAGAAGTGGTGCAGCCAGACCAGATAGGACAGGATGGTGATGACGACGGTGGCGTAGACCATCGAGGTGTAGCCGAACAGCCGCTTGCCCGAGAAGGTCGAGGTCACCTCGGAGAAGATGCCGAACGCCGGCAGGATGAGGATGTAGACCTCGGGATGGCCCCAGATCCAGATGAGGTTGACATACATCATCGGATCGCCGCCGAAATCATTGGTAAAGAAGTTGGTGCCGACGTAGCGGTCGAGCGACAGCAGCGCCAGCACCGCTGTCAGCACCGGGAAGGAGGCGACGATCAGGACGTTGGTGCACAGTGACGTCCAGGTGAAGACCGGCATCTTCATCATGGTCATGCCGGGGGCGCGCATCTTGACGATGGTGCAGATCAGGTTGACGCCGGATAACAACGTTCCCACGCCGGCAACCTGCAGCGCCCAGATGTAATAGTCGACGCCGACATCCGGACTGTAGGACAGGTTCGACAGCGGCGGATAGGCCAGCCAGCCGGTGCGCGCGAACTCGCCGACGAACAGCGAGCACATCACCAGCACGGCGCCGGACGTGGTCATCCAGAAGCTGAAATTGTTGAGGAACGGGAACGACACGTCGCGGGCGCCGATCTGCAGCGGCACGACGTAGTTCATCAGGCCGGTGACCAGCGGCATCGCCACGAAGAAGATCATGATCACGCCGTGCGCCGTGAACACCTGATCATAGTGGTGCGAGTTCAGGTAGCCTTCGGAGCCATTGAAGGCGATCGCCTGCTGCAGGCGCATCATCAGCGCATCGGCGAAGCCGCGCAGCAGCATGACGATGCCGAGCACCATGTACATGATGCCGATGCGCTTGTGGTCGACGGTGGTGAACCACTCTTTCCAGAGATAGCCCCACAGCCGGAAATAGGTGATCGCGCCAAACAGCGCGAGACCGCCGAGCGCGACCATGGCGAAGGTGCCGACGATGATCGGCTCGTGCAGCGGCAGCGACTCCAGCGTCAGCCGGCCGAAGATGATCTTTGTGAGCTCTGCTGTATCGAACATGATGGACCCTCACGAATCCGACTTTGAGGTTGGCCCCGTGATGAAGGATGCCTTGGACGGCCGCAGCAGGCCGGGCCGCGCCAGCCCGCGCCCCTGCAATGGCGTCCAGTCCAGCGGCGCCAGCACGGTCGGCGAAGAGTCCTCGGCCATCCGCGTGACCTGATCGCCCGGCAGGCAGACGCCGCCGGCAACGAAGCTCGGCTCGGTGCCGAACACGGCGCCGCGGCCGGCGAACTTGTCATAGGCGAGCGGCAGCGTGTTGCGCACGCCGGCCATGCCCATGCCGCCCTGCGCGTCGATCGCCATCATCTCGCTCATGCACATCTTGCCGGGCTCGACGCACATGTTGAGGATGGCGCGGAACAGGTCGCTGTCAACCGAGGCATAGTGGCGAACCGGTTCATTGGCGCTCGGACGCTCGAGCGCAAGATAATCCTGCTTGTTGAGCTCCTGCCCACTCGCCTTGGCCTTGTCGACCCATCCGGCGAAGTCCGCATCCGACAGGCCACGGAAAGCGAAGCGCATGCCGGAGAAGCCGGAGCCGCTGTAGTTGGCCGAGAAACCGCGATAGACGCCGGGCTTGTTGATGACGGCGTGCAGCCGGCTCTGCATGCCCGGCATCGCATAGATCTGGCCGGCGAGTGCCGGAATATAGAACGAGTTCATTACCGAGGACGAGGTGATCCTGAAATCGAGCGGCCGGTTCACGGGAGCTGCGAGCTCGTTGAGGCTGGCGATGCCGTATTCGGGATAGATGAACAGCCACTTCCAATCGAGCGCGACGACGTCGACCTCGAGCGGCTTGTCCTGCGGCGTCACCGCGCGCTCGGCGGAGATGCGTCCGAGCGTTCGATAGGGATCGAGCAGATGCGTGCCCATCCACGTCACCGCGCCCAGGCAGATGATGATCAGCAGCGGCGCCGCCCAGATCAGAAGCTCGAGCTGGGTGGAGTGGTCCCAGTCCGGCGTGTAGGTCGCCGCCTTATTGGACTGGCGGTAGCGCCATGCGATCATGGCCGTGGCCGCCATCACCGGGATCACGATCAGCAGCATCAGTACGGTGGCGATGATCACGAGATCGCGCTGCTGGGCGGCGACGTCGCCGGAGGGCGCGAGCACGACCAGATTGCAGCCTCCGAGCGCGAGCCCCAGCGGCAGCATGCCTAAGAATTTCCAGTAACGCACGCTCAACCTCGTCGCACGGCGGATCTCTGAACGAGGCCTCACCTAGCGATCGGACGACACGGCCGGTATTGGACAATTTGTCCAATACCGGAGCGGCGCCGAGGACGACAATTACGTGGCGAAAATAGAGTACGAGAGGACTGCAGGCAGCGCGATGACACAGGCAGCGGCGACCGCCGACGGCGAAACCCATCTCTCCCGCACGCATGAGGCGCATCCGGGCGAGATCGCGATCGGCGTGATCGTCGGGCGCACGTCGGAGTTCTTCGACTTCTTCGTCTACGCCATCGCCTCGGTGATCGTGTTTCCGCGCCTCGTGTTTCCGTTCGCCGACGAGCTGACGCAGACGCTGTATTCGTTCGCGCTGTTCGCGCTCGCCTTCATCGCCCGCCCGTTCGGCAGCGTGATCTTCATGGCGATCGACCGCCGCTACGGCAAGAGCGCCAAGCTGATCACCGCATTGTTCCTGCTGGGCACCTCGACGGTCGCGATCGCCTTCCTGCCGAGCTATCACACCGTCGGTGCGGCCGCGATCTGGCTGCTGGCGCTGGCGCGGATCGGCCAGGGCCTCGCCTGGGGCGGTGCCTGGGACGGGCTGGCGTCGCTGCTTGCCATGAATGCGCCGGAGCACCAGCGCGGCTGGTATGCGATGATCCCGCAGCTCGGCGCGCCGCTCGGGCTGATCGTCGCCAGCGTGCTGTTCGCTTTCTTCGTCGGCTATCTCTCCGCGGCCGACTTCTTCGACTGGGGCTGGCGCTACCCGTTCTTCGTGGCGTTCGCCATCAACGTCGTGGCGCTGTTCGCGCGGCTGCGCATGGTGGTGACGCCTGAATATGACGAGCTGTTCCAGTCGCGCGAATTGCAGCCGGCGCGCGTCATGACCACGATCCGGCACGAGGGCCGCAACATCGTGATCGGCGCGTTCGCGCCGCTGGCGAGCTTCGCGCTGTTCCACATGGTGACGGTGTTTCCGCTGTCCTGGGTGTTCCTGTTCACCAAGGAGACGCCGGCGCGCTTCCTGGTCATCGAGGCGGTCGGCGCGGTGTTCGGCGTCGTCGCCATTGTCGGGTCCGGCATGCTGGCCGACCGCATCGGCCGCAAGTCGCTCCTGATCGGCTCGGCGATCGCGATCGCGGTGTTCTCGGGCTTCGCGCCGCAACTGCTCGATGCCGGCCCGATCGGCGAGACCATCTACATGGTGCTCGGCTTCATCCTGCTCGGCCTGTCGTTCGGCCAGTCCTCCGGCGCGATCGCCGCCAATTTCGCGCGCACCTATCGCTATACGGCATCGGCGCTCACGGCGGACCTCGCCTGGCTGTTCGGCGCCGGCTTCGCGCCGCTGGCGGCACTCGTGCTGGCCGCCCATCTCGGCCTGCTCTCGGCCGGCGGCTACCTGCTGTCCGGCGCAGTCTGCACCCTGCTCGCGCTGTGGCTCAGCGCGCCGCGGCAGCTGCAGCAGGTGTGAGGCCTCACGCGCCGCGCCACTTGCGCTCCGCCTCGTCCCACGCCGCCAGCGGCTGCAGATCCGGCACCCATGCGAGCCCGGTCTTGGCATCCGACGACACCGCTTCCGGCGTCACCACCACATCGAGCAGCGCCGGGCGATTCGCGAGCGCGCGCTGGATGGCGGGGCCGAGTTGCTCCGCGGTCTCGACGCGCTCGGCATGCATGCCGAAGGCGCGCGCCATCGCGGCGTGATCGGCGAATTGCAGCCTGGTGCCGACCACCTTGCCATGGGTCACGGTTTGGTCGTGCACCTCGATCTGCCAGGCGCCGTTGTTGGCGACGACGATCAGCACCGGCGCCTTGTGGCGCACGGCCGTGTCGACCTCGATCGCGTTGAAGCCGAAGGCGCCGTCGCCGGTCGCGACCACCACGGGCTTGTCGGGAAAGGCGAGGCTCGCGGCGATGCCATAGGGCACGCCGATGCCGATGCAGCCGAACGGGCCGGGATCGAGCATCAGCGGCGCGCTCAGGCCGACGCGGGCGAACGAGAGAAAATCGCCGCCGTCGGTGATGACCACGGCATCATTGCCGATCGCCTCCTGCAGGGCCGACAGCACGCGGTTCGGATGCAACCGTCCGTCGCTGCCGGCCGGCGCTGTCGCCATGCTCTGGCGCAGCTTGGCCGCGCGCTCCTGATGCGCGGAGCGGAGCTTGCCGGCCCATTGCTTGTCGACAGCCGACTCGCGATTGCCCGCGAGCGCAACCATTGCCCGGAGAGTTTCCGCAGGTGATGCGAGGATTTCGGCTGCGCCGCGGCGATTGTCGCGCAGCTCGCTCGCGGTGTCGCTGATGCGGACGAATTTGGCGTCCTTGAACACGGCCGGCGAGCCGTAGGCGAGCTGGAAGTCGAGCCGGCGGCCGACCGTCAGCACCACGTCGGCATCGCCCATGACAGCGCCGCGCATCGCGCCGACCACCGAGGGGTGATCGTCGGGCACGAGCCCCCTGCTCTCGCCGGTGTCGAGATAGACGGCGCCGAGCCGGTTGAGCAGCGCGATCAGCTCAGGGCCGGCGCCGCGCGCGCCGCGGCCGGAGATGACGAGCACGCGCCGCGCCGACCACAACAGCTCGACCGCCTTCTCGACCTCGGCCTGGTCCGGCCGCGGCGCCGCCCGCGGCTTCGGCGCGAGATGCTCCTCCAGTTGCAGCGCCTTGGGCACGATGCCGCGCAAGGTGTCGACCGGGAAATCGATGAACGCAGGTCCTGGCTCGCCGCCGTCGCCGAACGCGCGCGCGATCGCCTCGTCGAGCTCCTGCAGCACCAGCGACGGCTCGCGCACGGTGCGCGCGTAGCGCGTGATCGAACGCACGAGCTGGGTGTGGTCCATGTCCTGCAGGCCGCCGCGGTTCTCCTGCGGCCGCGGGTTGCCGCCCGAGATCACCAGCACCGGCGCGCGCGAGACGTGGGCGTTGGCGATGCCGGTGATCGCGTTGGTCATGCCGGGCCCGGCCGTGACCAGGGCGACGCCGAGCTCACCAGTCAGCTCCGCATGCGCCTGCGCCATATGCACGGCCGCGCGCTCGTCGCGCACGTCGATGATGCGGATGCCCTCGGCATCGAGCCGCATCCAGATCGGCATGATATGGCCGCCGCACAGCGCGAACACGCGGGCAACGCCGCGGCGCTTGAGCAGGCGGGCGATCAGGTCGGCGGCACTGTCGGGGGAGATCTTCATCGGACCACTCCAGCGAACGAAGTTGCGATCAGCCCGGCGCGAGCCAGGCCACGAGCAGCGAGACGGTGAGGACGGCGAAGATGTGCGAGACGAGGATCGAGCCCGACGTGACACCCGCCTCGAGCCCATACAGTTTGGCGATCGTGAACGGCCCCGAGCCGATCGGCAACGCGCTGAGGATGACGGCCGAATGCGACCAGAGAGGCGGCATCGAAAAGACGTGGAAGGCGAGCAGCGCGGTCACCGCGGGCTGCATCAGCAGCTTCAGCGACACCAGGATCGCGATTGATGTCGCATCGTGCGTGACGACGCGCTCCTGCGCCAGGAACAGGCCGATGCAGACCAGAGCGGCCGGCGAGGCCGCGCCGCCGAGCAGGCTGGTGAAGCTCATGAACGGCGCCGGCAATGCGAAGCCGCTGAGGCCGACCGCGAGTCCGGCGACGGGCGCGATGAACAACGGACTTGTCAGCAGCGAACGCGCCACCTTGGCGATCGTTGCGCCCAGGGTGGCGCCCTTCTGCAGATCCATCTCGACGACGACGATCGCGAACAGGAACAGCACACAGGCCGTGAACAGGGTGGCGATGATCGAGGCCGGCGCGCTGTCCGGGCCGAACACCAGCAGGCACGTCGGAATGCCCATGAAGCCGACATTGCTGTAGCCGGCATCGAGCCCCTCGATGCTGGCATTGGCGGCGCGGCGGCCGCGCAGACGGCTGATCACGAAGCCGGTCGCGAAGGTCGCGGCGATGCCACCGCAGAACGCGCCGATGAAGCCGAACTGGCTGACCTGCTCGACGCCGATCTTGGACATCGCGGTGAAGATCAGCGCAGGCAGCGCCAGGTACACGGCGAAACGATTCAGATTGTCGGTCGCGGTGCGGTCGAACACATTGAACCAGCCGCACAGGAACCCCGTGAGGATCAACGCGAAGATGGGAAGAGCGGAATTGAGGACAGCCTGCATCGCAGCTACATATCAGACGCGCCGCGCATTGCAGCGACCAACTCACGAAAATCTCTTCTTCAGCTCGCGATGCAGGATCTTACCGGTGGCGTTGCGCGGCATCTCGGCGTCGGTGATGAAAGCATAGGACCGCGGCCGCTTGAAACCGGCCAGACGCTCCTTGGCCCAATCGACCAGCTCGTGCTCCTTCACCGTCACGCCGTCGCGCGGCACGATCACGGCGTGGACGCGCTCGCCCCATTTGTCGTCGGGCAGGCCGATCACGGCGATGTCCTTGACGGCCGGATGGGCCCCGACCTGCGCTTCGACCTCGGAGGGATAGATGTTCTCGCCGCCGGAGATGATCATGTTGCTCTTGCGGTCGGCGAGATGGATATAGCCGTCGGCATCGCGGCGGGCCATGTCGCCGACCGAGCAATAGTCGCCGCGGAACGCCTCCGCGGTCTTCTCCGGCAGGCGCCAGTAGCAGTCGAACGTGTGCGCGTTGCTCGAATAGAGCTCACCCGCCTCGCCGTCCGGCACCTCGCGGCCTGCCTCGTCGAGGATGCGGATCGGCGCGGCGCCGACGCATTCGCGCCCGACCGAACCCAGCTTGGTGAACTGCTCGTGCGGATGCAGCATGGTGACCCAGCCGGTCTCGGTCGCGCCGTAGAGCTCGTAGAGGCCGGACTTCGGAAACATCTCCATCACTTCGCGCTTGGTCTCGGGGCGCGCCGGCGCCGAGGAGATCATCAGCTTGGTGACCGCGCTGAAATCGTGCTCCGCGCGCACCCCTCGCGGCAGATCGAGCATCATGATGTAGTGCGTGGGGACCAGCGAGGTGAAGGTGGAGCCGCCATCGGCGAGCGTCGTCACCGCGTGCTCGGGATCGAAGCTCTTGCGCGAATAGATCGAATTGACGCCGCCGATATAGCCGAACGCGCCGAAGAAGTTCAGCGAATTGGCATGGCACATCGGCATCACCAGCAGCGCGCCGTCGTTGCGGCTCAGCTTCAGCTCGATCTCGGTGACCATCGACAGGAGGACGGCGCTGCGATGGCTGCGCAGCACGCCCTTCGGCTTGCCGGTGGTGCCCGAGGTGTACATCAGGGTCCAGGGATCGGACAGCGCGACCTGCTGATCCGGCTCGCGGTCCGCAGCCGCGGCGATGATGTCCTCGTAGCCGCGATAGCCTGCCGGACGCGGCTTGGTGCCAAAGTGGATGAAGCGGTCGTCGGCGATGCCGAGATCCTTGCGCGCCTCCTCGACCAGGCCCACGAGTTCGTCCTGCACGATGACGGCGGCCGCTTCGGCATTCTGCACGATGAACTGCATCTCGGGCGCGGTGAGGCGGAAATTGATCGGCAGCGCCACCAGTCCGGCTTTGGCCGTGGCCGCATAGATCTCGCACCATTCGACACAATTGTAGGCAAGGATCGCAACGCGATCGCCCTTGGCAAGGCCGAGCCCGAGCAGCGCGTTGGCGAGCCGGCACGCGCGCTCGTTCCACAGCGCAAAGCTCATCGCACGTTCGAGATCGCGGGCACCGGTGCGCTCCGGCGACATGCGCGCATGGGCCGACAGCATCTGCCCGAAATTCAAGAGATCCCTCATCGTCGTTTCCTCCCGGCAGCCGGGTTCACGACGCCGACTGGCGCGCGCCTCCAGCGGAGCGCGATGAAGATCGGCGACGGACTAGTTGATATCCTTCGTGATCCGCACCAGCGTCTGATCGACGAAGCTCTTGATGTCCTGGTCCGGCTTGCGGAACAGCTCGCGCTCGACCGTCAGCGTCCGGCCGGGCACCGTCTTCTTGCAGACCTCGCGCAGGAACACGCCCCCGACCGGCTGCTCGCCTGCTGTCGGCTGCTGCTCCTTGCACTCCCAGCCCTCGGCGCCATAGCGCGACTTCACCTGGTTGCCGAGCAGGAAGGCCTTCTTGCGAATATAGAGCCGCGCCTTCGGATCGGTCTCGATCGTCAGGCCGGTGACGGTGCCCTTGTCGTCGACCAGGACCGTCAGCAGCACGGGATGACCGGCCACCTTGGTGCCGTCCTGGCTGGTCTCCGGATCGAAATCGAAGCGCACCGCGTGCCGCGCCTGCTCGTCCGCTGGACAGTCGCGCCACGCCGACCACGCATTGAGCTTGCGATTCGGATCCTTGGCGCAAGTCAGATTGACATAGCCCTCATTGGGCAGGTCGCCGACGGGCATGCCGACGGTGATGTCGCGCAAATCGTAGTTCGGTACGGCCTGCGCCGAGGCCGCATGCATCACGAACGACAGCACGAACGTGGCGAAGATCGCAGCGCAGGTTGACCGCTTCATTTCGATGGCTCGCTTGCAGGCTTGGCGGCATTCGTCTTGTAGATGTCGCAGACCCGCGACGTGTTCCCGAAGAACGCGGTACACTCGTCGTAGTTCGGCTCGCCGCGGCCCTTGATGTGCGCGAGCACGTAATCCGCGACCGCCTGGATATCGTTGGGCCGCAGGAACACGCCGCCCTCGGGCGGCATGCGCTCGCCGACATCCTGGCGGCTCATGTCGTAGCACTTCGCCGTGTCATAGGAGTCGCGCGCAAAGTACGGCATGCCCGTCCCGGGCCGGCCGCAGGTCACGGTCTCGATGATCTGGTCACGGGTGAGCTGCGTCTTGCGCAGCGACAGCGCGTCGCCGCCATAGCCGCCACCGCCATTGCCGTGCCATTTGTGGCAGCCGACGCAGTTCGCGCGCTTGAACACGGCCTTGCCGGCCTCGGTCGGATCCGTCGGCGCCGCGGACTGCGCCGACGCGAGCGAAGCGGAGCCGAGGACGACAGCCGACGCCACAGCGAACGTGATCGCACTGAATTTCATCTGATCTTCTTGTCGAACAGGGGATAGGGGCGGAGCGGAGGACATGCCTCCGCTCCGCTGTCGACTTCACAGCGAGAAGACGTAGAGCATCGAGCCGGGCTGGATCTTCTTCAGCTCGGGCGTGGATTCGATGAACCACTTGTCCCAGGCGCCGCCGAGACCGACCAGGATCGCGACGTATTGTTTGCCGTCGACCGAGAACGTCACGGGAGGCGCATTGACGCCGCCGCCGGTGTTGAACTCCCACAGCTTCTGCAGGGTCTTGGCATCGAGCGCCATCACCTCGCCCGAGGGCTGGCCGGTGAAGACGAGATCAGGCGTCGACAGCATGCCGCCGAGATTCGGGAACGGCGTCTCCATCTTGCCGGCGATCTTGCCGGTGGTGACGTCGATCGCGGTCACGCTGCCCGTGATCTTGAACGGCTGGCTCGGTCCGCCGCCGGTCCAGAACTCACGCGGCTTCAGCTTGTCCTTGGTCGCTTCTTCCACGGTGATCCGGTTGCAGCTCTCGATGACAGGGATGTACCAGAGCTTCAGGTCCGGATTGTACGAGGTCGGCGGCCAGTTCTTGCCGCCCATGTTGCCCGGGCAGATGTCCGCGACCTTGTTCTCACGATGCGGCGACACCGACGCATTGTAGCGCTGCACCGGGTTCTTCGGATCATACTCGATCGGCTTGCCGGTCTCGGCATCGAGCCCCTTGGTCCAGGTGACCTTCTTGACGAAGGGCAGCCCCCAAATGAACTTGCCGCTGGTGCGGTCGATCGCATAGGCAAAGCCGTTGCGGTCGGCCTCGAGCGCGAGCTTCAGGGTGGAGCCGTTCGGCGCGGGCACATCGACCAGGACGTTCTCGGCGACGCTGTCATAGTCGAAGGGATCGTTCGGCGTGTGCTGATAGTGCCACTTGATCTTGCCGGTGTTCGCGTCGAGCGCCAGCGAGCTGTCGGTGTAGAGGTTGTCGCCGGGACGATAGGCGTTGTCCCAGTCCGGGCCGGGATTGCCGACGCCCCAGATGATGGTGTCGGTCGCCGGATCATAGGTGCCCGTGACCCAGGTCGAACCGCCGCCGGCCGCCGCCGCGTCGTTGCTGTCCTTCCAGGTCTCGCTGCCGGGCTCGCCCTTGGCCGGAATGGTGTGGGTGCGCCAGACCTCCTTCTGCGTGGTGAGGTCGGTCGCCGCGATCCATCCGCGGATGCCGTATTCGGCGCCGGCGACGCCCGAGATCGCCATGTTCTTCACGATCAGCGGCGCGCCGGTGATCACCTCGCCCTTGTCGGGATCGGCGACCTGACGCTGCCAGGCAACCTGCCCGGTTTCCTTGTTGGTCGCGACCAGGCGGCCGTCGAGCGTGTGCGACACGACGAGGTTGCCCCACAGCGCGACACCGCGATTGTCGACGCCGCAACAGGCGATCGCGCCGGCCCAGTCGTGATCCGTCTTCGGATCCATCTTCCAGACCATCTGGCCTTTGCCACCGCGCGCATCGATCTTGTACACCGAGCCCCAGCCGTCGGTGACATAGATCATGCCGTTCTCGACGATCGGCGTGCCTTCGAGACCGCCGTGGCTCCAGATGCCGCCGCCCTCGACGCCGCCGAGATGCATGGTCCAGGCGACCTTCAGGTTCTTGACGTTGTCCTTGTTGATCTCCTTCAGCACCGAGAACCGCGTGCCCGAGTAGTTCTTATGATGGTGGAGCCAGTTGCCGGCCTCCTTGTCGGCGTTGAGCAGCCGCTCGGGGGTCATCTCGTCGGCGGCCTGCGCCGGCGACGCAAGCTGGAAACAGGCGAAGGCTGCGCTGGCCAGCAGCACCGCCCGCAAGGTTGACCTGACGTTTATCCTCATCGTTTCCTTCTCCCATTATTGATTATGAGTTGGAGCGAATACCGCTCCGCCGAGCCCGAAGGCGGAGAGCAGCAGGCGACAAACACGCTTCAAGGGGACTTGCGAACCTCGACCTCCGTTTCGATGGATCCTGCTTTCTGGAACACGATCGTGCAGGTGAAGCGCCTGCCTGGCTCGAGCGGCTCCCGCGTCTGCAGCAGCATGACGTGATAGGCGGTCGGCAGCAGCACCAGCGTGCTGCCTGCAGCGATGGGAATGTTGGGAATGGAGCGCATCGCCGGAGCGCCTTCGCCGCGATCGACGGTGTGCCGCTCAGAGAAATTGGCGATCGGACAGCGCACGCGCATCAAGGCTTCCGGCGCGGTCGTGTCGTTCTTGATCGTGATCAGCAACGGGATGTCGCGTCCCACCTCGGGCGCCGCGGGCACCCAGGCATCGGACAAGGTCAACCCTTCTCCGGCCGCGGCGAGCGCAGGCGTCATCGCGCCGAACGACGTAACCGACGCCACCAGCAATGCGCGCGACACCGCCGACATCAGACCGGCGCGCACGCTGCCCTCCGGGCGCACGGACCAGACCTGACCGCACTCCCGACTGGTCGGATCTTCCGACAACGGAGTCCCTCCCCTGTTTGGCCGCTTTTTAACTTGCCTTAGTGCGGCGCCTTTTCTGAATTCGTACTCTGAATTCGAATGCATCGCAAATCGATTTTCGGACTTGACATGCTAATGTCCGGCAAAATGTGATGGCCCATGCGAATCGTGCCCGCCGCTCCCTCTCTGGTCGACCAGGTCGTCGAGGCGATCACTGACGAGATCGTCAGTGGCGTTCTCACGCCGGGCTCGCGGCTGATCCAAGATGATCTGGCTCAGGCTTACGGGGTGTCGCGCCAGCCGGTTCAGCAGGCGCTGATCCTGTTGCGCGGCTGCGGGCTGGTGCAGAGCGCGCCGGGCCGCGGCCTGATCGTGGCGCCGCTGGACCCCGCCTTCGTCCGGGATCTCTATGAGATGCGCGCCGTTCTCGAAGGCCTCGCGGCGCGGCTGGCCGCCGAGCGCGCGAGCGAGCGTGCCGCGCGCGAAGGCCCGGCCTACATCGCGGCCGGCCACGAGGCGGTGAAGAGCGGGCTCGTCAACCGCAAGATCGAGACCGACATCGCCTTCCATCAATTCCTCGGCGACCTCTCCGGCAACGCGCTGATCGGCGAGACGATGGCGCCGCATTGGCCATGCCTGAAGCGGGTGATGTCCGACGTGCTGCAGAAGGAGCAGAGCATGTCCCGGATGGTCTGGGACGAGCACGAGGACATTCTTGCAGCCGTGATCGAGGGCCGCAGCGCCGAGGCCGAACGGCTGAGCCGCGAGCACATTTCGCGCGCGGCCAGTGTGTTCATCCATCACCTCAAAATCCAGCAGGACAGCAACTCCAAGCAGCGGCGGACGCTCGCCGCGCGGAAACTCTCGGTATGACCCCATTCAGACCGACCTCGTCCGCCATGCGAGCGCCGGGCTCCGGGACGGCAGTCTCACACGCGCGACCGGACATCACACCTGATCCCGTGGAGGCCGTGTGCCACCGCTGAAGACACAGCCGAGCCTGACCGAACGCGTCTACGAGCGCATTCTCTCCGACATCGTCGGCGGCGAGCTGCCGGAATCCGCCCGCCTCATCCAGGACGATCTCGCCCGCGACCTCGGCGTCTCGCGCCAGCCGGTGCAGCAGGCCCTGCTGCTGCTGCGCAATCAGGGCTTTGTGCGCGAGGCGCCGGGCCGCGGCCTGGAAGTCGCGCCGATCGACACCGACTTCATCCGCAACCTCTATGAAATACGCGCGGTCGCCGAGGGCCTCGCCTGCCGGCTCGCGGCGACGCGCGGCGCCGAGCGCGCGGCCGAGGAGGGCCCGAAGCTGATCGAGCAGGGCCGGCGCGCCGAGCGCGAGCATTCGGTCGAGAAGCTGATCGAGGCCGACGTCAGGTTTCATGAATTCCTCTACGAGATCTCCGGCAACTCCGTCATCCAGGACACCACCCTGCCGCATTGGCTGCATCTGAGGCGCCTGATGGGCGAGGTGCTGATGCGCGACGAGACTCCGCGGCGGATCTGGGACCAGCACGAGGACATCCTGCGGGCGGTGATCGCAGGCGATGCGCAGACAGCCGAGGATCTTGCCCGGCAGCACATCACGCGGACCGCCACGGTGCTGCTGGCGCGGCTGTCGAAGCAGCGCGAGCCCGTGCCGGTCGCGACGGCGTCCTGATCACGTCGGACTTGGCCTTTGCCGGCGACGTCCGGCAACCCCGCGTCAGGAATCCCGGCATCGCCTCGGACGTTCAAGGGAGATGAGGACGCTCAGCATCCCATGTCGGCGTCGGCGGCAGCCCCTGCGCGCATCGTCAAGCCGCCGGCAAGGTGAAAGAGAACGTGGCGCCGCCCTGCGGCTCGTTGCTGGCCAGCAGTTCGCCGCCGTGCTCGCGAACGATGCCGTAGCTGATCCACAGCCCGAGCCCCGTCCCCTCCCCGACGCGCTTGGTCGTGAAGAACGGCTCGAAGATGTGGGTCAGATGATCCTTGTCGATGCCGGGGCCGTTGTCGGTGATGCGAAAGGCGATCTCGCTGCCCTGGCGCGCCACCGCGACCAGAAGGCGCGGCAGGTCGGTCGATCGCATCGCGTCGATCGCGTTCTCCACGAGGTTGACGATCACCTGATGCAGCTGGCCTTCGTTGCCGGAGATCCACAGATCCGGCTCGACCTCGATCTGGATGTCGACACGATGCTGCTTGGTGCGCCCCGCCCACAGCACGGCGGTATTGATCAGTCGCTCGATGTTGACGCGCTCGACCTCGCCGAGCTTCGAGAACGACAGGCGGCGTAGGTTCTTGACGATCTCGCTGATGCGCACCGCGCCTTCCAGCGTGCCATCGATCAGCGGGCCAAAATCCTCCAGGATGGCATCGATCCTGAGATCTTTGCGAAGCGCAGCGACATCATCCGCGACCGGCTGCTCGTGGATGGCATCGAGATAGCCGACCAGCGAGGTGCGGTAGCGCATCAGGGTGTGGATGTTGCCGTAGACGAAGCTGATCGGATTGTTCAGCTCGTGGGCCACGCCGGCGACGAGGCGGCCGAGGCTCGCCATCTTCTCCTGCTCGACCAATTGCCGCTGCGCCCGCTGCAGCTCCTGATGCGCCTTGTGCAGGGCCTCATAGGCGCGGCGCAGCTCGCCGATCGGGCGCCCCGTCAGCACCACGCCGATGAAGCGGCCGCGATGGTCATGCCGCGGCGAGCTGTTGATCGCGAACAGGTCGGAGCTGACGCCGGCGGCCGCGGCAAAGCGCAATTCACCGTCGACCACATCGGCGCTGCTGCGCGGCGTCAGCAGCGCAGCGAGCTTGGGCCGATGATCGGGATCGATCATCTCGGCGATGTTGCGACCTGCGATGTCGGCCAAAGCCCGTCCCGATGTCTGCAGAAAGGCGGAGTTGGCCTGCTGTACCGTGCCCCTGGCGTCACAGACGACCAGGATGTCGGAGACGGACTCGATGACGTTGGTGACGAACGCCTGGGCTTCCTCGAGCTCGGCGTTCTTGTGCTCGAGATCGACCTCGTAGCGCAGCAGGTCGGAATAGACCTCGTCCATCTTGCGGATCACTTCGATCCACACGCCTTCGCGCTCGCTGTCGAGTTCGAGCGTGCTGCTGCTCGCGATCAGCTTGAGCAGCGTGTCAGCCCCGGACTCAGGAGAGTGAGTGGCCTTTGCCATGTTTCTTCAGATCGTATCTCGACAGTTTGTTCCGGAGCCCCACCCGGGACAGGCCGAGCTCGCTGGCGACGCGACTGATGTTACCATCATATTTCTCCAGACAGTGAACGATGATGGTCTTTTCGAGATCCTCGACCTTGTCCTTCAGGCTCCCGGAACCATTGAGCTTGCCATTGGCGATCGCGGGCGCGGCGCGGCGGCCGCCGCGCCGGCCGGCAAACGGCGGACAGCGCAGTTCGTCGGCATCGGCCAGCACGGCCATGCGCTGGATCTCGTTCTGCAACTCGCGAACGTTGCCGGGCCAGTGATAGCGGGAGAATTCGTCAAGCGCCGCCGGTGCGAACCGCAGATGCGGCCGGTTGAACGATGTCTTCACCGCCGATAGCACGCCCTCGGCGATCAGCGGAATGTCCATCGGCCGTTCGCGCAAGGACGGCATGTGCACCGGAAACGCGGCGAGCCGGTAGTACAGATCGCGCCGGAAGCGGCCCGCCTCGACTTCGGCCTCGAGATCCCGGTTGGTCGCGGCGACCACGCGCACATCGACCTGGCGCACGCGCTGCGCGCCGAGCGGCCGGATCTCGCTCTCCTGCAGCACGCGCAGCAGCTTGACCTGAAAGGCGGGGGATGTCTCGCCGATCTCGTCGAGAAAGATGGTGCCGCCGTCGGCGACCTCGAACAGGCCGATGCGGTCCTGATAGGCGCCGGTGAACGCGCCCTTCTTGCAGCCGAACAGCTCGCTTTCGAGCAGCTCATCCGGCAGCGCGCCGCAATTCTCGACCACGAAGGCCTTGGTGGCGCGCGCAGAGCCATAATGAATCGCACGTGCGAGCAGCTCCTTGCCGGTGCCGGATTCGCCGGTGATCAAGACCGAGATGTCGTAGTCGGCAGCGCGCCGGCCGAGCTCGATCACGTTGCGCATCGGGCTCGCGGCCGAATGCACGATGCGGTCGAAATCATAGAGCTGTTTGGCGGCGCCGCGCTTGACCGACACGACCTTCTTGATATGGGCCGGCGTGGCCTTCACGTCGACGCCGGCGGTCTCCGTCTCCTTCTGCAGCCGGTAGAGCTGCACGGCCTCGCGGACGATCTCGATCAGGCGGTCCGGCTGCCAGGGCTTCGTGATGTACTGATAGATGCCGGCCTCGTTGAGGCCGGCGATGATGTCCTCGGAATCCGAATAGCCCGAGATGATCATCCTGACAGGGTCGGGCCACATCTCGCGCACGCGCTTCAGGAAGCTGACGCCGGATTCCTGCGGCATGCGCTGGTCGCAGATCACCGCATGCACGATCTCGCCTTCGAGCAGCTTCTCGGCATCGTTGGTGTTGCCCGCACACAAGACCTCGAAATCCTGGTTGAGGACGCGCCGCAGCGCCTCCTGTGACCGGACCTCGTCGTCCACGACCAGTATCGTTCCCTGGATGCCCATCGCGCGTCTCAGCAGATCCGCGGCAGCTGCTCGCCCGACAGCCAGTCGACGATGCGGCCGCCGCCGAAGCTCGTCGCCATCTGGACGAAGCGATGATCATCGGCCACAGCTTCGCCGATCTCAGCCGCATCGCGGCCGAGCGGATGCGCCCTCATGGCGGCGAGAACGGCGCCGGCCAGCTCAGGCGCGACGATCGCGACCAGCTTGCCCTCATTGGCGACGTGGAGTGGATCGAGCCCGAGCAGCTCGCAGGCGGCCGCGACCGCCGGCTTCACCGGAATCGCTTCCTCCTGCAGACGGAAGCCCAGATTCGACTGCTGGGCGATCTCGTTCATCGTGGCCGCAACCCCGCCGCGCGTGGGATCGCGCATCAGCCGGATGCCGGCGCCGCCGGCTGCGACCATGTCGGCGACGAGACCGTGCAGCGAGGCCGAGTCGGAGACGATCTCGGTGTCGAAGGTGAGGTTCTGCCGCCGCGACATGATCGCCACGCCGTGGTCGCCGAGGCTGCCGGACAGCAGCACGCGGTCACCGGGCCTGGCCTTGTCGGCAGAGAGATCGAGGCCTTGCGGCAGCACGCCGACACCGGCCGTCGAAATGAACACGCCATCCGCCTTGCCGCGCTCGACCACCTTGGTATCGCCGGTGATGATCGCGATGCCGGCCTCGCGCGCCGCCTCGCCCATCGCATCGGCGATCCGCTTCAGGTCGGAAAACGGAAACCCCTCCTCGATGATGAAGCTGGCCGACAGATACAGCGGCCTGGCGCCGGCCATGGCGATGTCGTTGACCGTGCCGTGCACCGCGAGCGAGCCGATATTGCCGCCGGGGAAGAACAGCGGCGAGACGACATAGCCGTCGGTCGTCATCACCATGCGGCCGGCCGCGACGTCGAACGCCGACTGGTCGTTGCCGCGCGCCAGCCATTCGTTGCCGAACGCCTCGTGGAACAGGCCGGCAATCAGTTGCGCCATCGCGCGGCCGCCGGCGCCGTGCGAGAGGTCGATGCAGCCGCTCTTGATGTCGAGCCGGCGCTGGTGAATGCTCATGATGCGAGCCTCCGCTGATGGTCGCGGAAGCGGCCATAGGTCCAATGCGCCGCGCAGGCGCCTTCCGACGACACCATGCAGGAGCCGATCGGCGTCTCCGGCGTGCAGGCGGTGCCGAACAACTTGCAGTCCACCGGCTTCTTCAGGCCACGCAAAATGGCCGGACATTCGCAGGCCGGATTGTCGGCGACGACCAGCTCGGACATCGCGAAGCGCAGCTCGGCGTCGAGATGCGCAAAGGCGGGCCGCAATTTCAATGCGCTCGCCGGAATGCTGCCGAGCCCGCGCCATTCGAACTGATCGCGCAACTCGAAGATCTCGGCGACCTCGCGGATGGCGCGCTGGTTGCCGCTGCCGGTCACCGCGCGGCGATACTGGTTCTCGACCTCGTGACGGCCGTCATTGACCTGCTCGATCAGCATCAGGATCGCCTGCATCATGTCGAGCGGCTCGAAGCCCGCGATCACGACCGGCTTGCCGTCATCGCGCGCGAACGGCGCGTAGGGCTCGGTACCGATCACGGTCGAGACATGCGCCGGTCCGACGAAGCCGTCGATCTCGATCGGCGTGTCGCTGTCGAGGATCGCGCGCATCGCCGGCGGGGTCAGCACGTGGTTGCAGAACACCGTGAAGTTCGACAATTGCTTCTTCTCGGCGGCCCGGATCATCACGGCGGTCGGCGGCGTCGTCGTCTCGAAGCCGATGGCGAAGAACACCACCTCGCGACCAGGATTCTGCTCGGCCAGCGCGATCGCATCCAGCGTCGAGTATACCATGCGGATGTCGGCGCCGCGCGCTTTCGCCTTGAGCAGCGAGGACCCGCGCGAGCCCGGCACGCGCATCAGGTCGCCATAGACGCAGAGGATGACCTCGGGGCGTTCGGCGAGCGCGATCGCCATGTCGATGCGCCCGGCCGGCAGCACGCAGACCGGACATCCCGGGCCGTGGATCATGCGCACATTGTCCGGCAACATGTCCTCGAGGCCATAGCGCGCGATCGCATGGGTATGGCCGCCGCAGAACTCCATGAAGCGATAGGCGCGCGCCGGATCGGCCTTGGCGCGGATGGCGCGCGCAAGCCCGGTCGCCAGTTCCTTGTCGCGAAACTCGTCGGCATATTTCATGGTCTGACCTCCGCCACAACCTCGCCCATCTGCCGGAGCAGGTCGAGCGTCTCGCGCGCCTCCTCCGGATCGATCCTGGCCAGCGCATGGCCGACATGAAGAATGACGTAGTCGCCGACGGCGATCTCCTCGATCAGCGCGATCGAGACCTCCTTGCTGACGCCGTCGATCGAGACGATCGCCATGTCGTCAGGCAAGAGCTTGATCACCTCGGCAGGAATGGCCAGGCACATCAGACGGTCCCTCCAGACACCATATTGTTTTGCGTGAGATGCAGGCCGGCCACCCAGGCCTGCCCGAGGCTGAGGCCGCCATCATTGGGCGGCAGCCGCAGCGGCAGCAGCGGGTCGAGGCCTGCGGAACGGCAGCCGCGCACGATCTGTTCGGCCAGATGCGCATTGAGGAAGCAGCCGCCGCTCAGCACGATCGTGCCGATGCCGGTCGCGCGCGACGCGCTCGTGATCCATTCGACGCAGGCTTCGGCCAACGTGCCGTGAAACAGCCCCGCCGCTTCGACGGCGCCGGGATCACCCGCGATCAGATGCGCGAGCAGCGGCCGCAGCGACAGCACGCCATCGGCAATGGTCCAGCCGCGCTCCAGCGTCGCCGGTTCCCGCACCAGCGCCTCCAGCTTCATCGCCGCCTCGCCTTCGTAGCTCTGCACCGTGTTGACACCGAGCAGGCCGGCCACGGCATCGAACAACCGGCCGGCACTGCTGGTGACCGCGGCATCGGCACGATCCAGCAGCATCGGCATGTTTCGCGCCTGCGGCTGGGTCGCAAAACGCCACCCGATTTCGTCACCGCGACCAATATCGTGCAGCACGGAAGCCGCCATCCGCCACGGCTCCCGTGCGGCCCGGTCGCCGCCCGGCATCTTCAATGGAGCGAGATGGCCGAGGCGCTGGAAGACTGCTCCGTCGCACGACAGCAGCTCACCGCCCCAGGCGCCGCCATCGCTGCCATAGCCGTAGCCATCCAGCACCAGCGCGAGGGCGGGGCTGGTCACGCCATGCTCGGCCATGACCGAGGCCGCATGCGCATGGTGATGCTGCACCGGCAGCGTCGGCAGACCGTGTGCCAGCGCGAACCGCGTCGACGCCATGTCGGGGTGCAGGTCATGCGCGATCGCGACCGGCTCGACGTCCAGGATGGAGGTGAGATGCGCGATCGTCTCCTCGAAGAAGCGGATCGCAGCCCCGGTGTCGAGATCGCCGAGATGCTGCGACACGAATGCCTCGTCGCCGCGCGTCACCGTCACCGTCGCCTTCAGCTGAGCGCCGACCGCGAGCACCGGCGGCATGGCGCGCGCGAGCCGGATCGGCTCCGGAACATAGCCGCGCGCGCGCCTGACGAAGCGGGGAACGCCGGCCACGACAGCAAGCACGGAATCGTCGGCGCGGATGACGATGTCGCGATCGTGGGTGACGATCAGATCCGCAATGTCGGCGAGGTCCGCGCGCGCCTCGTCATTGTCGGTCAGCAGCGGCTCGCCACTTGGATTGGCGCTGGTGCAGACCACCGCCCATGGTCCATCAGCGGCCGGCCGGCGCGCCTCCAGCGCATGGAAGATCAGATGATGCAGCGGTGCGAGCGGCAGCATCACGCCGATCTTCGAAAGGCCCGGTGCGACCGAGGACGCGACGCGCTGGCGCGAGCGCAGCAGCACGATCGGTCGCGCCACCTGCTTCAGCAGCGCGCGCGCAGGCGCATCAATCTCGGCAATCTCGGTTGCACCGTCGACCGTAGCGAGCATCACGGCGAACGGCTTGCCATCGCGCTGCTTGCGCGCGCGCAGCCGCTGGACGGCCTGCTCATCCCGGGCGTCGCACAGCAGCTGATAGCCACCGAGACCCTTGATGGCCACGATCCTGCCATTCGCGAGCACGGCTGCGATATCATCGATGCCATGGCTGAGCCGCGGACCGCAGCGCGGACAAGAGATCGCTTCGGCATGAAAGCGGCGCCCGGCGGGATCTTCGTAGTCGGACCGGCACGCCTCGCACATCGGAAAGCGCTTCATCGAAGTGGACGCGCGATCGTAAGGCAGGCGCTCGGCGATGGTGAAGCGCGGGCCGCAATGGGTGCAGTTGACGAAGGGATAGAGATGGAAGCGGCTATTGCGATCGAACAGCTCGGCCAGGCACGCGTCACAGGTGGCGGCGTCGGGCACGATCCGCGTCGTGACGCGCCCGCCCGTGCTCTGGGCGATCCGGAAGCCCGTGCTGCAATCGGCCACGATCGGCTCGATAGCGATGTCGTCGATGCGGGCCAGCGGCGGCGCCTGCCGCGGCAGCGCCGCGACGAAGTCAGCGACCTCGTCGCCCTCGACCTCGATCAGCACGCCATCAGCGTCATTGGCGACGAAGCCGCCGAGCCGATGGCGCGTGGCCAGGCCGTGGACATAGGGACGAAAGCCGACGCCCTGCACGGCGCCGCGGACGCGGAGCCTGAGGCGCGCATGGTTCGCCGCCGATGTCCGGCCGGGCGTGCTCATCCCCGCACCGCGTTCGCTGCGCTCGCCCGCATCCGCTCAGACTGCTTCCTGATCCAGGCGTAGAACGCAGAAAGGCCCTCGCCTGTCTTCGCGGAGATCGTCAGCACCTCGATCTTCGGATTGACGCGGCGGGCATATTCGATCGTCTGCGCAAGATCGAAATCGAGCACCGGCGCCAGATCGATCTTGTTGATCAGCATCAGCGATGATGCCGCGAACATGTCGGGATATTTGAGCGGCTTGTCTTCGCCCTCGGTGGTCGAGAACACGACGATCTTGCAAGCTTCGCCGAGATCGAAGGCGGCCGGACAGACGAGGTTGCCGACATTCTCGATGAACAGCAGCCCGCCGCGCAATGACGGCAGCCGGCCAAAGGCTTCGCCGACCATGGCCGCGTCGAGATGACAGCCCTTGCCGGTGTTGATCTGGATCGCCGGCACGCCGGTGGCGCGGATGCGCTCGGCATCGTTGGAGGTCTGCTGGTCGCCCTCGATCACCGCGACGGGCCGGCTCTGCTTGAGATCGGAGACGGCGCGCACCAGCAGCGAGGTCTTGCCGGCGCCTGGGCTGGAGACGAAATTGAATGCCAGCACGTCATGCGCGGCGAAGCGCGCGCGGTTTTCTGCCGCGAGCCGGTTGTTCTTGCCGAGAATGTCGCGTTCGATCTGGATGATGCGCCCGCTGGAGAGACCGGCAACCTCCTGTCCGGCCGGATTGGCCGAACAGTCGACGTGGTCGGCAGCATGATCATGATGATGATCATGCGCGCGACCGTGATCATGATGGTGATCATCGTGATGGTGACCATGCTCGTGATCATGATGGCCGTAATGGTGATGATGTCCGGACTGATCATGGCTGTGATCATGTCCATGAGCATGATGATGCTCGCCGTGATCGTGATCATGATCACCGGTCTCGATGGAGGACTTGCCGTCACTGCAGCCACACACCGTGCACATTACTCGACCTCCAGCTCCTTGACCCGCATGTCCTCACCGCCCGTGACCTGCAGCTGATGACTGCCGCAGACCGGACAAGGCTGATAGCGTTGGCCGATCTCGACGCTGCGCGAGCAGCCCAGGCACCATGCCGTGCCCGGCTGTTCGATGATCTCGAGCGCTGCCCCCTGCAACAGGGTCTTCGCGGTCACCGCCTCGAAACAGAATCGCAGCGCCTCCGGTGCGACATGGCTGAGCGCACCGATCTCCAACCATACGGTCTTCACCGTGGAGAAGGCGCCCTTGCGTGCCTCCTGCTCGACGATCTCGACGATGCCTTCGCACAGCGCCATCTCATGCATCGGCCATCCCCCGGAACGCCAGGTGATAGCCGACGCAGGGATCGAACGATCCGACCATCGTATGGACGGCGTGGCGATCGGCGGTGCCGCGCAGCGCAACTCCCGTGAGGCTCCTCACGACAGGACCGCGCGGGTGAAAATTCCATTCCGTCGGTGCTAGATACTCGAAACGCGAGACCGTGCCGAGCGCATCCAGCTCGATCGCGTGATGCAGCCGGCCGCGCGCGCATTCGACCGCGGCGGCGCCGCGCCGCGGGCCAAGCCCGTAGCTTGCGACGGCATGCGGGTCGACCGCGGCGGCCTCCGCCTCACCCGCCTCGATCAAGCGGAGCAGCTCGGCAATCTCAGCGATCTTGGCTGAGAGGCGTTCGACGGGGCCGGCTGATGCCAACTGATGGCGCTCCGCATAGCGGGCCCAGACTCCGGTCTCCGGAACGCGGCCGTCGAGTTCGGGAGCCTCAGCAAAGGCAGATCCCACGTCGATCAATCGCGTGACGATGGCGCCATCATCGGCGGCCGACAGGATGTCGCGCTCGGCCGGCATGTGGCTCCATCCTCCATCATCGGCGGCCTTCCGGGCCGCGTCCATCATCGATGCAAGCGGAGTTCCCGGCAGAACCGGCTCCGCTGGCCAGCCTATGCCCAGAGCCACCATGCCCATCTTGATTTGAGACAAGGTTGCAGCGCGAGATTGCTGCGGGGCATCAGCGTCGGAAGGCGGCTGCAGCGAGGCGATCGCCTGTA
Source organism: Bradyrhizobium sp. HKCCYLRH2047 (assembly GCF_051168175.1). Classification (NCBI taxonomy): domain Bacteria; kingdom Pseudomonadati; phylum Pseudomonadota; class Alphaproteobacteria; order Hyphomicrobiales; family Nitrobacteraceae; genus Bradyrhizobium; species Bradyrhizobium sp. HKCCYLRH2047. Next base: position 232,232 of record NZ_JBNPUM010000008.1, on the reverse strand, counting down.
AGAGCCGTTGCACCGGCTGCGCGGCACTGCGATTGTCCGCCATTGAAGCAATCAGCAGACCGCGCATGAGTTCGGCGAAGCGTTCCGTCAGCACGGCCTGGATCCGACGATGACACGTCGACGGCGTCGCCTGCTCACCACGCGCCGCTTCCAGCGCCGAGAGCAGCGCCACCTGATGCGCGCCGGCGCACAGCGAGAACAGCCGCGGCAGGGCCGCAAGCAGCATCTCGGCCGGCTTGCCGGCGAACAGCCGTCCCAGCGGCGGCCGCGTGCGCGGCTGAATGTCGACGCCTGTGATCCGCCGATCGGCGACCGACAGCGTCACGTCGATGCGGTTGCGGAACGTGAGGGTCATGCGCGGCCCTCGGAAAGGGTCCCACGCAGGAACGCCCGGCGATCGATCGTGCCCGACGCCTTCTCGGCGCGTTCGGACAACGGCTCGTCCTCAGATGCCGCCATCAGCGCGGCCAGCGCGGCCTCCGCCGCCGCACGCGCCGCGGCCATGTCCGCGAACTCGAACATCGGCGAGAACAGCGAGCAGCTCGCGATCCGCCCGATCCCGGCGATATCACCGATCGTGAACTCGAACGAGCCGGCCGGAAGCACGATCTTGACGACGGATCCCGCGGAGCCCTGGGCGGCCGGAGTGACCACGTTCATGAACCAGGGCGTGACGACGATGCCGAGGATGCGGCCCTCGACAACCGAAAATCCAATCGCCTCGACGTCGAGCGCGTCGTGATAGATCGGCAGATCGCGCATCGCACGCGCGCCGATCTCGCGATAGAAGCCGGCGAGACGCTCGCCCCACGCGACCGGCGTGACGTCAGACGTGCCCTGCCCGGCCGCCTCAGCGCTCATGGCTCGACCACCATGAACTTGGCTTTCGGCGCATCGCAGTTCGGGCAATGCCAGTCGTCGGGCAGCGCCGCGAACGGCGTCCCCGGCGGAATCTGCGCGACGCCGTCACCTTCGGCCGGATCGTAGCGCGTCCAGCAGATGCCGCACTCCAGCAACACGTCATCAGCGAGATCGCTGCGGACACCGAAATTCTCGAAGCCGCCGCTCATGTGAAATAGGCCTCGATGATCTGGGTCAGGCGCTCGGCCGAATCCTCGAAATCCTCAGCCGCGGCGAGCGCGACCACCGGCACGCCGCCGACTTCGAGGGTGTCGAGAATGATCGTATCCATGGCGTTGAAGAACTGCACTGACCAGACATGGCGGATGCCGGTCGCGAGCACGCGGCAGGTGCCGTAGCCGCGCGACATCAACTGGATCGGGCCGTTGCCGAGCGTCTGCTGCAGGAAACTCATGTCGGCCGGGCTCATCGGCAGCAGCGTGAAGTTGATGGTCTGCGAGCGCTGGCCCGGTCGCCAGGACAGCGCGCGCTCGCGGATCTCGGCGAGCACCGGCAGCGCGTTCATCGTGCCCTCGGGCACAGGGCCGATCACGATGTCACCCGCGGTCAGATCGGCGGCGGCGCGCGACACGATCTCCGGCACGGCGCCGACCTCGATGTAGTCGTGGCGCTCATCCGCTTCCAGCCGCACCCGCCAGATGCCGGCGAGCACCGATTCCTGGATTTGAGCCAGCGTCCCGTCGGGAAGAGCCACGACGCCCGCGACCTCGCCCTCGCCCAGCACGTCGTCGATCAGCCGCCGCTCGAGATCGTTGAGGCCTTCGAGACGGAATAATTGCGTCGGTGCGCCGGCAGTCTGCGCCGCGATGGCGGATGCAATCGTCGACAGCAATTCGACCGCGCGCGGGCAGCTCCGCGCCAGCGCCTCCGAGTCGAGCGAGGCCAGCTTGGCCAGCGCTCCGGAAGCGGTCAGCCCCTTGTGGGAGGTATCGAGCGCCTCTTCGCCGATCGGAAAGATGTTGACCGGCTCCTCGGCTCCTTCAGGCGCGATCCAGAATCCCGGCTTCATCGCTCGACTCCCGCAGGCTGATGGACTGGGACGATGCTGGCGACGACCGCCGCCGTCGCGCCCTGCGGCCGGTCGATCAGCCGCGAGATGCGGTCGACATAGACAGACCAGTCCTGGATCTTGGCGATCAGGCCAAGCGTCTCCGCGCCGCGGCACAGGATCAGGCTCGGCTGCACGCGCACGCCAAATCGCGCCCCGAGCTCGGCCTCCGCGTCGCGCGCGATGATGGCGCCACGCAGCCGGCCCTGAAACGCCGTGATCAGCTCCGGCAGCACGATGGCCACGTCCAGCGCCTCCGGAAATCGCGCGGGATCCCCGGCCGACAGCAGCACGGCGACAAGCCCGGCGCAATCAGCCTCGGCGAGAAAGGCATCGACGGTGCCGGTATCGACCTCCGGCAACCCGCCTCGCGCGCGCGCGGGGTCACGCTGCTGCATTTCCATCGGTGTTTCTCCCTGACCAGTTATCGTTGCCATATTCCCCATGACCAGCAATCGACGTGCCAGACACCCACGCGGGGCCGGTAGCATCCAAGACATTGAAACATATTCGGTTTTTATTGCAACTAAGGATTGCGCAAGAAATCGGAAAGGTGCTTTCCAGACAAAGCCTGCAAACTTACTTCATCTATGGAAATTTTGTTATCAGCAATCCGGCGCTGCCCGAGGGCATCACGCCGCTACCGCAAATGCTCCGGCAGCTCCGGCTCGCGCCCGATCAGATCCGCGAAGAAGTCATCGCAATTCTCGCCGTTCACGGCCGCCTGCAGGCCGCGCAGCGCCTCACCGATCAGCCGCGCTTCTTCGTCATCGAGCAGGCGAACGGCGTTGTCGATATAGACGAGCACCTTGGCCCCCACCGGCGGGCTCGACAGCAACAGCACCGAGACGCGGCGCTCCTCGCCGTCGAAGCTGCACAGTGCCGAGACGCCATCGGTCTCGAGGATTGTCATCGGCAGGCCAAGACACATGGCGGATTTCCTCGCGGCGCGGTCACTCGGCCGGGCGCGCCCGCAGCTCGTAGCTGTGATGGTCGATGTCGTTCGCAAGCAGGCGTTCGTCGCCGGCGAGCGGTTCACGCCGCGGCACGGCGGGTGCGCCCCATTCCGCCAGCAGGGCGCAGGCCAGCTCGATCGACGGCCCGATCTGCGCGAGGACAGGCGCGGTCAGCGGCCCGCCCCAATCCTCGAGGTCGAGCGGCTGGCAGCCGATCAGCGCAAGCCGTTGCGGATAACGGCCGAGCAGGTCGGCCGCGCTCAGCACTTCCTGGAAGCCCGTCTGGTGCAGGCTCATCTTCTTGGCGCCGGTGAAGCGCGGCACCTCGTCGTCCCGGACGAGCTTGAGCTCGCCCGGCACGAGGCCGTAGTCGATGGCGTCGAACACGATCAGACTGTCGGCTTCCTCGACATAGTTGACGAGGTAGAGCCCCTGCGTGCCGCCATCGAGGATCGTGACGTTGTCGGGCACGGTGAAGCGGCGGTGGAATTCCTCCACCACCCGCACACCGAAGCCTTCGTCAGCCCAGAGAATGTTGCCGATCCCGAGCACCAGAATGCGGTCGCGCCCGCGCTCATCGACCATGCCGGCCCTCCTGTCAGTCGCGGAACTGCCGCTCGCCCGAGATCATCGAGGAGATGATGCTCTGGCGCGACATGATGTCTTCGCGAATGGCAGCATAGACGTGCACCATCACGAAGGTGACCAGCGCCCACATCCCGAGATGATGCCAGGTATGGACGTCCTGGCTGTTCGGCCAGATGGCGAATACCCAGCCGAACAGCTTGTGCTGCCAGCTGTCGATCCCGGTGCCTTCCGAATAGAGCGCAAAGCCGGTGACGATCATGAAGGTCACGAACAGCGTGAAGCCGGTGAACATCGCCGTCTGCGCCAGCGGATTGTGGCCGACATACATCTTCGGCTCACGCTCCAGGAACGCGTACCAGCGGATCTCGTGCAGCACCTCCTTCCAAAATTGCTTGCGATGCACCGGAATGTAGAAGATCTGCCGGGAGTGGTGGTTGCCGACGAAAGCCCAGAAGATGCGGGCGAGGAAGAACACCGCCAGCACCTGTCCGGCCGCGAAATGGGCAAAGCGGATGTAGCCCATCACGAAATTCGCCGACGCCTCCCCCGACACCGTCGGCAGCGGTGATCCGATCAGATAGCCGGTGATCATCAGAACGATGATCGCGAACGCGTTGACCCAGTGGCAGATGCGCACGGGCGCTTCGTAGACATAGACCGTGGGCCGGCCGACCGCATGCTCGCCGGCGGCGTCGGCTGCGATCGCGGCGATGTCCGTCCCCGACTCGGGCGGGCGTGCAACTGCATCCATCATGACCCTGCTCCCCGTGCTACCTGACCTTGACCTTGGCCAGCTCCTGGCCATCCGGACTCATGACGTGCGTCGAGCAGGCCAGGCACGGATCGAAGGAATGGATCGTGCGCAGGATCTCCAGCGGCTGCTCGGGATTGGCCATCGGGGTGTTCATCAGCGACGCCTCGAAGGCGCCGATGTTGCCCTTGGGATCCCTCGGCGAGCCGTTCCAGGTCGTCGGCACGACGCACTGGTAGTTGTCGATCTTGGTGTCCTTGATCTTGATCCAGTGCGCGAGCGCGCCGCGCGGCGCCTCGGTGAAGCCGACGCCCTTGGCCTCCTTCGGCCAGCTCTCCGGCTTCCATTTGTCGACATTCGCCGTCGAGCTGTCGCCGGCCTTGATGTTGGCGATCAGCTTGTCCTGGAAGTAGCGCATCTGCCGTCCGGCCCAGACCGATTCCAGCGCACGCGCCGCAGTGCGGCCGAGCGTCGAGAACAGCGCCGTCAGAGGCAGGTCGAGATCCTTCAGGAACTTGTCGACCGGGTCCTTGAACTCCGCCTTGTTCTGCGCATAGCCGACGACCCAGCGTGCGAGCGGCCCGACCTCCATGGCGTGGCCGCGCCAACGCGGCGCCTTGATCCAGGAATATTTGCCGCCCTCGTCGAGCTCCTTGATGTCGGTCTTGGTGCCCTTCGCGTTGGGGCCAAGCACGTAGTTCGGCTCGGTGATGCCGTCCCAGGGATGCAGCCCCTTGGTCTCGTCGGGATATTTGTACCAGGAGTGAACCACGAACTCCTGGATCTCGTCCGGATTGGCATGATCGACCGGAAACACCTCCGACAGATTGCCGTTGATGATCGCACCGCGCGGCAGCTTCAGGCTCTTGGCCGAGTAGTCGTTGGCATGCTCGGGCACGTCGCCATAGGCGAGCACGCTCTTGCCGGACAGGCCGCCGCCGTAGAGCCAGTCCTTGTAGAACGAGCCGATCGCGGCCACGTCGGGAAGATAGACCAGCTCGTTGAACTCGATCAGGCGATCGATGATCGACGAGACGAGATTCAGCCGCTCGATGTTGATGGCGCCGACCGCGCCGGTGCCGTCGATGTTGATCGGACACGGCACGCCGCCCACCAGCCAGTTCGGATGTGGATTCTTGCCGCCGAAGATGGTGTGGATCTTGACGATCTCCTTCTGGAAATCGAGTGCCTCCAGATAGTGTGCCACGGCCATCAGATTGGCCTCAGGCGGCAGCTTGTAGGCCTTGCTGCCCCAATAGCCGTTCTTGAACGGACCGAGCTGGCCGGACTCGACGAACTTCTTGAGACGGGTCTGCAGGTCCCTGAAATAGCCGGGCGACGACAGCGGCCAGCTCGAGATCGACTGCGCCAAGGTCGACGTCGCCTTTGGATCGGCCGAGAGCGCCGAGACCACGTCGACCCAGTCCAATGCGTGCAGATGATAGAAGTGCACGACGTGGTCGTGCACCTGCAGCGCAAGCTGCATGAGGTTACGAATGGAGTTGGCATTCTCCGGAATGGTGATGCCGAGCGCGTTCTCGACCGCGCGCACCGATGTGAGCGCGTGCGTTCCGGTGCAGACGCCGCAGATCCGCTCGGTGAAGGCCCAGGCGTCGCGCGGATCGCGGTTCCTGAGGATCACCTCGATACCGCGCCACATCGTGCCGGTGGAGACCGCATTGCGGATCACGTTGTCGGAATCGACGTTGACCTCGACCCGCATGTGTCCCTCGATGCGGGTGACCGGATCGACGACGATGCGCTTGCCGGAATTGTCGAGATTGAAGCCGTTGGGAGTCTGGATGCCCATCGTTGCCTGTCCTGAATTCGATCAATGATCTTGCTTGGCGTTTTCCTTGGCGTCGTCGCGTTTGGTCGCGAGACGCTTGACCGCCGTGACCGCCGCATGCGCTGCGACCGCCGCACCTACCGTGCCCGCGGCCACCATGCCGACCTGGTCGGCGTTGTGCTCGATGCCGAACTGCTTGATGTTGGTGAGGCGGTCGTAGAACGAGCCCTTGTCCCAGAAGCCGTCCTCCGAGCAGCCGATGCAGCCATGACCCGACTGGATCGGGAACGATACGCCGCCATTCCATCGCACCGTCGAGCAGGCGTTGTAGGTGGTGGGGCCCTTGCAGCCCATCTTGTAGAGGCAGTAGCCCTTGCGCGCCGCCTCGTCGTCCCACTCCTCGACGAACTGGCCGGCGTCGAAATGCGGCCGGCGATAGCACTTGTCGTGGATGCGCTGTGAGTAGAACATCTTCGGCCGGCCCTGGCGGTCGAGCTCTGGCAGCTTGCCGAAGGTGGTGATGAAGGTGACGACGCCGGTCATGACCTCGGCGATCGGCGGGCAGCCCGGCACCTTGATGATCGGCTTGTTGGTGATGACCTTGTCGATCGGCGTCGCCTGCGTCGGATTCGGCTTCGCCGCCTGCACGCAGCCCCAGGAGGCGCAAGCGCCCCAGGCGATGATCGCCATCGCGTCCTCGGCCATCATCTTCAGCTTCTCGACGAACGGCTTGCCGCCGTCGATGCAGAACATGCCACCTTCGTTCAGCGGCGGATTGCCCTCGACCGCGAGAATGTATTGTCCCTTGTACTTCGCGCGCGTCTCTTCGAGGATGGCCTCGGCCTGGTGGCCGGCCGCCGCCATGATGGTGTCGTCATAGTCGAGCGAGATCATCGACAGCACGGCATCCTTCACCAGCGGATGCGCCGAGCGGATGAAGCTCTCCGAGCAGCAGGTGCATTCGAGCCCGTGCATCCAGATGACCGGCGTGCGCGGCTTGGTCTCCAGCGCATTGGCGATGCGGCTCGCCGCGACCGGCCCGAGCCCGAGGCTCGTCGCCGTCAGGCTGCAGAATTTGTGAAAGCTGCGCCGCGTGATGCCCTGACGCCGGATGACGCTGTAAAAAGTTTCCGTTGCCGCGCCCATGAGTCCTCCCCCTGATATCGCGTTGGCGATCGTGTGATCGCGTTCTGGCGAGAAGGACAGCAAGATGCGGGCCAGCATCATCCCTGGATTTGAATCATAATGATTCCAGATGCTTGAAGCAGTGAGGCCGCAGCGGCTAAGGCTTCGACAGCGGATCGCGCGCGATAATCGGAAATCACGCGCTTTGCACCGACAAGCTTGTTTCCGCTTGCTGCCTGCCTGTGTGCAGCGCGCTCAATGCGCCGTGCAGACCATGCACGGATCGAACGACCGCACGACGTGCTGGATGCCGACCGCACGAGCGCCGGCATCGCCGACCTCGGTGCCGACCAGCGCCTGTTCGAGCGGACCGGCTATCCCATCCGCGTCGCGCGGAGAGAAATTCCAGCTGGTCGGCGCGATGATCTGATAGCGCTCGATGCGGCCGGAGCGCACCGCGAGCCAGTGGCCCAGGCTGCCGCGCGCAGCTTCCACGAGCCCGACGAAATTGCCGTCGGCCGTACTGGCGCTGTTGTCGCAGAACGGCTCGTTGAGACGCAGTGCCTTGATCCAATGCTCGATCGCCAGCGCGAGGCGCGCGGTCTCGATCAGCCGGGCGATGACACGATTGCGGACATTGCTGCGACCGCCCGCGAGCAGCGCGGAGATCAACGGCTGACCGTCGATGGCCTGCCTTGCGAGAGCGCCGACCTCGACCGGTTCTCCCGCAAGCCGCGGCGCCTTGCACCAACTATAGGCGTCGGGCTTGTCGGCGTCGGGCTCGGTCCGGCTCTCGGCCGGATCGAGCGAGGTCGCACGCATCCAGGCGTGCGACACGTCCTCCGTGATCCGATTCGACGGCAGCGCTTCGGTCGTTCCATCGCGGGTGCGAAGCCCGGCGCGGAAGTGCGCACTGTCAGATTCGTGATAAGCGCCGAAACTCATCAGCAGGCCGGAGCCCGGGCCAAGATGCGCCAGATCGAGCGCGTCGGCGATGCGCAGGAAATGCGCGAAGTCGCCGGCGCGGCCCTCGCGCCAACGGTCGAGCTCGTCCGACGTCGACAAGGCGAGCACATTCTCCAGCCTGTCGGCAAACACGGCGCGTTCAAGAAAACCGCGAAACGACGCCGCGATCGCGTTGAGGCGCACGCGCTCGCCGAGCTCGATCGCGCGCGTGGTCCCGCCCGGCTGGAAGGCGAGACTGTGCGGCCATTTGCCGGCGATCAGGCCCATGATCTCGAGCAGCCGCGCGCGCGCCGGCAACGCTTCGCGAGCCGCGCTGCCCTTCGTCGCCGCGAAACGCTCGGCCGCAGCCGAATGCCAGGCGTGCGCGACGTAGGCGTCGCGGGCGAAGTCCGGCATGAAGAAGATGTAGAAATGCGTCAGATGGTCCGCCGCGTTCTCGGCCGCATGGGCGATGTTGGCCGCGAGGATGCCGTTTGGCGCTGCCGCAATGCCCATGGCCTGGCGCAACGCGGCGGCGGCGGCGATCGATTGCGACACCGAGCAGATGCCGCAGATTCGCGGTGCGATCACCAGCGCGTCCAGCGGCGGCCGCCCCTCCAGGATCTGCTCGAAGCCGCGATAGAGCGGCGCCGTCACTTCCGCCCTGGTGACGCGGCCGCTCTCGATATCGAGCCTGACCTCGAGGTCGCCTTCGACACGATTGAACGGCCCGACCGTGATCCGCGTCATGGACGGCGCTTGTCACTGGGCCGGCCAGGCGGCACCACGACATGATCCGCCGTCGCATTGACCCGCACGCGGCGCGGCGTGGCCGATTTCGACAGCGCGGCAAGCGCCACGAACCAGGCTTTCGGCATGTCGGTCGGAAGGCCTACGGGAATGCCCGCGAGCTTCGCCGTCTCCAGATAGTTCTGCGTGCTCTCGAAGCCCGGCGAGGTGCAGGCGATGCAGGCGTACCCGCCCTTGGTGCAGGAGCCGCCGCCATTCCAGGAGCGCTGATTGCAATCGCCGACCGCCTGCGTCGCGCGGCAACCGAGATGCTCCATCAGGCAGCCGCGCTCCGACATCGTCTCAGCGCTCGCCTTGAACTCGTAGAACTCATTGCGTGAGCAGCCGTGATGAGCCAAGTGATTGGCGATGAAGGTCGGACGTCCCACTGCGTCGAGGCCGTCTGCCGTCAGATCGCCCGAGGTGAGCGCCAGCAGGCTTTCCATCATCCAGCCCGGATGCGGCGCGCAGCCTGCGACGTTGATCACCGGCAGCCCGCGTTTCGAGCGGAATCCCGCGCCGAGCGCGCCGCCGATGTCACTGCCCTCGAACTGCAATCCGACCGCGTCGGTCGGGTTGATACCGGCAGCAGGAATGCCGCCATAGGCCGCGCAGCTGCCGACGGCGACGACGTAGTCGGCCAGCGGCGCCAGATCGAGCAGCCAGTGATAGATCGAGCGGTTGGTGCCGGCGAGCATGTTGAAGCGGCCGGTCTGACCAGGTCCGCGCGCCACCGAGCCTTCGAGCACCAGCAGATCGAGCCGCTCGCGACCGTCGCGGATCGCCTCCAGTAGCTCCACGACCTCGTCTCCGGTCTGCTCGCTGACGGAGGGATGCCAGATGAGGTCAATGCCGGACTGGCGCAGCTCATCGAACCAGCCGGACGCACCGCTTTCCAGGATCGACATCGTGCAGCCGCCGCAGCTCGCGCCCTGCAGCCACAGCATCCTGGTCATTTCGTCCGAGCCGGCCATCATTCGTACCCGCGCGCTCGATCCTATTTCGCCCTCGGGTTTAGCGCCCCGGCGCGAACGCTGGCAAGCTCCTCACCCGGCGCATCCTCGGAACCGCCCGGACGGCGGCCAAGCAGCATGGCACCCGCCCAGATCAGGCCGAACAGTCCGATGGCGACGATCCCGAGGTTGGCGAGATCATCGCCAAGCGCGGTGACGACCTCGGCCCATCCGCCGGTGAAGCCAAGCCGGGGCGTCAGCAGCGCGACCGCCTCGACGCCGCCGATCACCAGCGCGATCGCGACCGAGGCGCCGGTGATGACCAGATTGTAGCGCCGCTTGCGCGCGGGATCCGTGAGCGCCCAGCGATAGGCGCCGGCCATCAGCATGCTGTCGGCGGTGTCGACGGTGGCCATCGCCGCGGCGAACAGCGCCGGGAATACGAGCACATGCGCCAGGCTCGCCCCGCGCGCCGCCTCGGTCGCCGACAGGCTGAGCAGCCCGATTTCGCTGGCGGTGTCGAAGCCGAGGCCGAACAGGAAGCCGAGCGGGTACATGTGCCAGGCGCGGGACACGACGCGGAGCACCGGCCGCAGCAGACGAATGAGCAGGCCCCGCCCGGCGCTACCGGCGGCATCCATGTCGGAATGGGGGTGGGATGGGCGGCGCCAGAGGTTCACGAACAGCACCAGATTCGCGAAGGCGATCAGCAGCAGGAAGCCTGCGGAGACCGAGGTGCCGATGGTGCCGCCGATCGCACGGATGGCGCTGTCCTCACTCAACAGATCTGCGCCGGCCACCAGGCTCACCACGATGGTGGCGATGACGACGACGCTGGAATGGCCGAGCGCAAAATAGAGGCCGGCGGCGCGCGGGGCGCGACCGTCCTGCACGAGCTTCCGCACCACATTGTCGATCGCCGCGATGTGGTCCGCATCGACGGCATGGCGCAGTCCGAGCAACCAGGCCAGCATCGCGGTGCCGACGATGGCGGGCCGGTCGGCGTAGAGCGCGAATGCCCAGGCCCAGGCCACCGCATTGGCCGCGACCAGCCCAGCGACGAGCGCAACGGTCCTGCCGGGCTGCGACCGCCACCACAGCAGCCGCGGGGCACGAGGATGATCAATTGGAACAATCGTCATACTCGAACTATAGCAAGAGCCAGGCCAGTTCGGTAAAGCCCCGCTGCAGGCGAAAGCTACAGGAAAAAATCGGCTGCACTTGCCGGATCGCCCGCTCGCTTGGCAACCCGCTATCCAGTCGCGCACAGATCGTGACCAGCGGCGGGACCTCTCTCGTCCCCTCCCCCTCACCGCGCCGAGGCACTCTGCGCCGCAATCTCGCGCCGCACGACGGCCTCGAACTGGCTTGCGGGCGCGGCGAACATCAGCCGGGTCTCCTCGTGGAACGCCGAGAAGATGCCGACAACGGTCGGCTGCCCGCCGACCTCGGCCAGGATCGGCGAGCCCGAATAGCCGAAATTGGCGAGGCAATGCACCGTCAGCAGCCGGGCATCGCTGGTCATGCCGGCGCTGCAATTGCGCTGGCCGGTCGGCGAATAGCGGCGCTCCTGGCCGTAGCCGATCTCGGAGATGGTTCCGGCTGATGTCGCAGCCTGCAGTTCCTCGCGCGTCAGCGCCTTGACCGCGACCGGCTTCGACGGCAGCGCATCCTTCAGCACGATCAGCGCCCAATCGGCGGGCGAGCGGTCGAGCGACCATCTGTCGTGCCGGGTCGGGACGAAGTCCGGCGCCACGATCAGCTTGTCGGCGACCGACGATGCCGCCGGCGTGCCCCTGTTCATGCCGGCCAGGAAGCGGACATTGCCGGGGCTGACCTGCGCGACGCCGTTGAACACGCAATGCGCGGCGGTGAGCACGACGCGCGGCGCGACCAGAGTGCCGGTGCACCAGCCGCCGGTCGAGTATTGCGCGACGGTGACGACGCCGATCGACGACGCCGGCCACGAGGTGGGATCGACGACCTCGCCGATGTGGCGGTCGAGCCCGAGCAGTTGCTCCGGACGCGGAGCGGCGACGCCCGCCTCCGCCGATTCCGGCTTCGGCCGCCAGGCCGCAATGGCGCTCTGGGCCTGGACGCGCTGCGGCTCGGTCAGCTTGACCCTCTGCACGTCGCGGCCGGCCGATCGCACGCCGCTGCGACCCGCCATCACCAGCCAGGCGTAGCCCTGCACGACGTCCTGCTTCACGCCGCGACCGTCGAGCAGCATCAGGCCCAGCATGTATTGCGACTGGGCGAAGCCCTGCGCTGCCGCGCGGCTGAACCAGCGGCCGGCTTCGCCATAATTGCTCGCGACACCTTCGCCGTTGACATAGGCGATGCCGAGATAATGCTGGGCGACGGCGAGGCCCTGATCGGCGGCCTTGCGATACCACGCCAGCGCCTCGGCGGGGTTGCGCGGTTGGCCCCAGCCGAAGGCCTCCATGAAGCCGACGTCGAACTGCGCCCGCGCATCGCCCTTGGCGGCCAGCGGCAGCAGGCGGCGCATCGCCGCGGCGTGCTGTCCGTTTCCCGCCGCGGCGACCGCGTCTTCGAGCTCGGCGGCCGCGGCGCCCGCCGCGCTGCCGAGCAGCACGGCTAGAGATATGATGATGATCTTGATCAAGGGCGTCCGCTGGGACCGAAACATCGTGACGGGCCACGAAGCAGACACGATCAAGACGGCGGCGGCGTGGCCGAAAGCGGACCGCGATCTCCTCAATCGGGCCCCCTCGCGCCTCACACCTGCTTCATCCTCACGCCCGATCGCCCCTTACACCTGCTCGCTCTTGGCGAAGCGATCATCGAGCGCATAGCCGGCGCCGCGCACGGTGCGGATCGGGTCCTGCTCGCGGCCCGGATTGAGCAGCTTGCGCAGGCGGCCGATATGGACGTCGACCGTGCGCTCGTCGATATAGATGTCGCGGCCCCAGACGCTGTCGAGCAGCTGCTCACGGCTGAACACGCGGCCGGGATGCTCCAGGAAAAACTCGAGCAGGCGGTATTCGGTCGGGCCGAGATCGATCGGCCGTCCCGAGCGCGCCACGCGGCGCTTCTCGCGGTCGAGCTCGATGTCGCCATAGGACAGCACGGTCGCCAGCCGCTCCGGGCTCGCCCGCCGCAGCAGGCCCTTCACGCGCGCCAGCAGCTCCGGCACCGAGAACGGCTTGACGATGTAGTCGTCGGCGCCGGTCGCGAGGCCGCGCACGCGCTCGCTCTCCTCGCCGCGCGCGGTGAGCATGATGATCGGCAATTGCCGGGTCTCGGACCGCGCCCGCAGGCGGCGGCACAGCTCGATGCCGGACAGGCCCGGCAGCATCCAGTCGAGCACGACGAGATCGGGAACGCGCTCCTTCAGCCGTGTGTCGGCCTCGTCTCCGCGCGCCACCGTCTCGACCTCGTAGCCTTCGGCCTCGAGGTTGTAGCGCAGGAGCGTCGTCAGCGCCTCCTCGTCCTCCACCACCAGAATTCGGGCGCCCATGTCAGAACCGTCTCTCTCAGTTGCCGGGGATCGTCGATGCGAAGCTCGTCATGTCGCCCTTCGGGCGCTTGTCCATGATCTGCTGGCCTTCGATCATATAGAAGACGGTCTCCGCGATGTTGGTCGCGTGATCGCCGATGCGCTCGATGTTCTTGGCGCAGAACATCAGATGGATGCAGAACGAGATGTTGCGCGGATCCTCCATCATGTAGGTCAGGAGTTCGCGGAACAGCGAGGTGCAGATGGCGTCGACCTCCTCGTCGCCCTTCCACACCGTCATCGCCGCCGGCAAATCGTGCGCGGCATAGGCGTCCAGCACCGTCTTGACCTGCGACTGCACCAGGTCGGTCATGTGCTCGAGCCCGCGGATCAGCTTGAGCGGATGGAAGTCGCTCTCCAGCGCCGCGACGCGCTTGCCGATGTTCTTGGCGAGATCGCCGATGCGCTCCAGATCGGTGGCGACCCGCATCGCACCGACGATCTCGCGCAGGTCGACCGCCATCGGCTGTCGCCGGGCGATGGTAAGAACGGCGCGCTCCTCGATGATGCGCTGCAGCTTGTCGACCTCGGCGTCGGTGGCGACCACCTTCTGGCCGAGTGCGATGTCGCGCCGCACCAGCGCATCGACGGAATCGACGATCAGACGCTCGGCGAGGCCGCCCATTTCCGACACCAGCCGGGTGAGATCCTGCAGATCGCTGTCGAACGCCTTGGCGGTATGTTCACTGGCCATGATGATCTCCTGAAGTCAATGTCGTCGGCGTCAGCCGAACCGGCCGGTGATGTAATCCTGGGTCCGCCGATCGCTCGGCGAGGTGAAGATCTTGCTGGTGTCGTCGAACTCGATCAGCTCGCCGAGATACATGAAGGCGGTCTTGTCGGAGACGCGCGCCGCCTGCTGCATGTTATGCGTCACGATGGCGATCGTATAGTTTTCGGCGAGCTCCTGGATCAGCTCCTCGACCTTGGCGGTCGAGATCGGATCGAGCGCCGAGCACGGCTCGTCGAACAGGATCACCTCCGGCCGGACCGCCACGGTGCGCGCAATGCACAGCCGCTGCTGCTGGCCGCCTGACAGCGACAGGCCCGAAGCGTTGAGCTTGTCCTTGACCTCGTTCCACAACGCGCCGCCGCGCAGTGCCTTCTCGACCCGGTCGTCCATCTCCGACTTGGAGATCTTCTCATACAGCCGGATGCCGAAGGCGATGTTCTCGTAGATCGTCATCGGGAACGGCGTCGGCTTCTGGAACACCATGCCGACACGGGCACGCAGCAGGTTGAGGTCGAGCTTGGGATCGAGGATGTTGGTGTTGTCCAGCATGAGCTGGCCAACGGCGCGCTGGCCCGGGTAGAGATCGTACATCCGGTTGAAGATGCGCAGCAGGGTCGACTTGCCGCAGCCGGACGGGCCGATGAACGCGGTGACGCGGTTGGTCCCCAGCGACAGGTTGATGTTCTTCAGCGCGTGGTGATCGCCGTAATAGAAGTTCAGGTTGCGCGCGGTCACCTTGGCGGGGGCTTCCGGCAAAACCTTGCCGTTCAGCGCGGCGGGATTGGGCTGGCTGACGGATACGGACAGGTCGGTCATTTTGCGTTCCTCTCGGCGCCGAGAATGCGTGCACTGACATTCAGGGCGAGCACGGCCAGAGTGATCAGAAGGGCTCCGCTCCAGGCCAGCTGCTTCCAATAGGCATAGGGGCTCTGGACGAAGTTGTTGATGGTGACGGGCAGGTTGGCCATCGTCTTGGAGAGGCTGAGGCTCCAGAACTGGTTCGACAGCGCAGTGAACAGCAAGGGCGCGGTCTCGCCGGCGACGCGGGCGGTGGCCAGCAGCACGCCGGTGATCAGGCCCGAGCGCGCCGCGCGATAGGCGATGCGCCGGATCACCAGCGATCGCGGCAGGCCGAGCGCCGAGGCCGCCTCACGCAGCGGGTTGGGCACCAGCAGCAGCATGTCCTCGGTGGTGCGCAGCACCACGGGGATGACAATGACCGCCAGCGCCAGCGAGCCTGCGAGCGCCGAGAAGCCGCCCATCGGCACCACGACAGCGCCATAGATGAACAGGCCGATGATGATCGAGGGCGCCGACAGCAGGATGTCGTTGATGAAGCGGATCACCGAGGTCAGGCGGTCGTTGCGGCCGTACTCGGCCAGATAGGTGCCGGCGAACAGGCCGAGCGGCGCGCCGATGCCGACGCCGATGACCGTCATGATCAGAGAGCCGACGATGGCATTGCGCAGGCCGCCTTCGCTCGAGCCCGGCGGCGGGGTGTCGGCGGAAAACACTTGCAGGCTGAGGCCGGCGAGGCCGTTATAGAACAGCGTGAACAGGATCAGCGCCAGCCAGGTGACGCCGAACAGCGCGGCGGCGACGCAGAGGCCGCGGATCACGATGTCCCTGCGGCGTCGGCGCGCATAGATCGGATTGACCGGCGTATCGGCGGTGAGCGAATCTGCGCTGGACATGGCTTATTTTCCCGCCTTTGCTTGGAGCCGCATGAGCATCAGGCGCGCGCTCGCCAGCACGAAGAAGGTGAGCACGAAGAGCAGCAGGCCGAGTAGGATCAGGCTCGACTGGTGCAGGCCGTCGCTCTCCTGGAACTCAGAGGCAATGGCGGCCGAGATCGTGGTGCCCGGCGCGAAGATCGACGATGAGATCCGGAACGAGTTGCCGATGATGAAGGTCACCGCCATCGTTTCGCCGAGCGCACGACCCAGCGCCAGCATGACGCCGCCGATGACGCCGACACGGGTGTAGGGAATGACGACGCTGCGCACGACCTCCCAGGTGGTGCAGCCGACCCCGTAGGCCGCTTCCTTCAGCACCGGCGGGACGGTCTTGAACACGTCGACCGAGATCGAGGTGATGAAGGGCAGCACCATGATCGCCAGGATCAGCGAGGCGTTGAACAGACTGAGATAGGACGGCGGACCGGCGAAGATGTCCTGCAGCACCGGGATGCCGGAGCAGAGATTGATCATGAACGGCTGGAACGTGTAGGCCAGGAACGGGCCCAGAACGAAGAAGCCCCACATGCCGTAGATGATCGAGGGAATGCCGGCGAGCAGCTCGATCGCAATGCCGATCGGACGGCGCAGCCATTGCGGGCACAGCTCGGTGAGGAAGATCGCAATGCCGAGACCCACCGGAATCGCGATCAGCATCGCGATGAAGGACGTGACCAGGGTGCCGTAGATCGGGCCGAGCGCCCCGAGCACCGGCGGATCGGCCGACGGCGCCCAGCGCCGCGTCCACAGGAATTCGAAGCCGTAGGCCTTCATCGCCGGCCAGGCGCCGATGATGAGAGAGATGATGATGCCGCCGAGGATCAACAGGACCGAGATCGCGGCGAGCCGAGTGATCCAGTAAAAGGTGACGTCGCCAAGCTTGAAGGCACTGAGCGCGCGCGCCCGGTCGTAGGGCCCGGCAGCAGCCGCGATGTCGCCGACTTCGGTCTGAACCGCCATCTCTGCCAATTCCGCCCCCTGTTCCTTGGACACGCCTCAACCCCGGTAGCACCCCTCCCCCGGCGGCCGGGAGAGGGGAATTTTCGATACGTCCAGCTCAGCTCTTGATGTCGGCAGACCAGGTCTTCTCGATCAGCTTCACGACGCTGTCAGGCATCGGGATGTAGTCGAGCTCCTCGGCCATCTTGCCACCCTTCTCGAACGACCACTTGAAGAACTTGATCGCCTCGGCGGACGCGGCCTTGTCGGTCGGCTCCTTGTGCATCAGGATGAAGGTCGCAGCCGTCATCGGCCAGGACTTGTCGCCGGGCTGGTTGGCGAGAATCACGTAGTAGCCGGGGGCCTTGGTCCAATCGGCATTCGCGGCGGCGGCCTGGAAGGCCTCGACGGTCGGCTGCACGGTCTTGCCGGCCTTGTTCACCATGGCCGTGTAGGTCAGCTTGTTCTGCTTGGCATAGGCGTACTCGACATAGCCGATCGAGTTCTTGGTCTGGCCGATGTTGCCGGACACGCCTTCGTTGCCCTTGGCGCCGACGCCGACCGGCCACTCGACCGCGGTGTTGAAGCCGATCTTGCTCTTCCAGTCGGCGCTCGCCTCGGAGAGATAATAGGTGAAGTTGAAGGTCGTGCCCGAGCCGTCGGAGCGGCGGACGACAGCGATCGCATCGGACGGCAGCTTGACGCTGGGGTTGAGCTTCTTGATCGCGGCGTCATCCCACTTGGTGATCTTGCCGAGATAGATGTTGGCGAGCGTCTCGCCGTCCAGCACCATCTCGCCCGGCTTCACGCCCTCGAGGTTGACGACCGGCACGATGCCGCCCATCACCATCGGCCACTGTACCAGGCCGTCCTTCTCGAGCTGCTCGGCCTTGAGCGGCGCGTCGGTGGCGCCGAAGGTCACGGTCTTGGCCTGGATCTGCTTGATGCCGCCGCCGGAGCCGATCGACTGGTAGTTCAGACCGTTGCCGGTCTCCTTCTTGTAGGCGTCGGCCCACTTGGAATAGATCGGGAACGGGAACGTCGCGCCCGCACCGGTGATGTCGGCAGCGAACGCCGACGTCGATGCGGCGACCAAGCCGGCAGCGACGATAGCTTTGACGAAATTCATAGCTGGTCTCCATGCTCGGGAAGCGAAGCGCCATCTGCGCCCGATTGCGCTTCCCCGGCCGCTTTACGGGGCCTCAGTGTGGCTTTTATAAAGGTTCGATGACAGTCGGATGACAGTCACAAGCCGTTGATAATTCTTGATATTTAGAATTTGACCCGAGTTTTTACGGAGCGCGGGCGGGGTTTCATGCGGGCCTCCGCCCCTCGCCGTTTGCGAGCACTGCTCAACGAGATTGGAGGACCCGGCGATGCCGCGCGCAACCTCATCGACCCCATGCGGCCGCTGCGCCCGACGTGGAAGTTGCCACAAGGGGCCGCCAAATCATCGGTGTCGTTCCAGGCAAGGTCGGCGACGGGAAGCGGTGACGGCCGCCGACCCGGGACCCACTCTGCAGCGGTTCTGGCTTGGCGGCCGGTCCATCATCGTGCCTCGAACTCCTCCCTGGGGTTATGGATCCCGGATCTGCGCGCGCTTTGCGCGCTTGTCCGGGACGACAGCGGAAAGGTTGGTTGGCCGCTCCGCCGCCTCATGACACGCGTCATCGCGCCCCACGGCACACCGTGCCCGAGGTGATGCATCGATCATATCGCCCTGAAACGAGAGGGCGCGAGGAAGGCCGGACCTCGGCTGAGGCCCGTGGCCCGCCTGCTCAAAAGAATGCAGGCGGCAGGTACCACAGGTACAGCCGGACAGACCCGGCCTTCCCCGCGCGATGGCTTTACGGTGTCCTTCGTGCTCTCCCTGGGGATCGGCTTTCTTGCCCCCATCGCCCGCGTGTGCCGTCAGGCAACCACCGCAGACTTGACCTCAGCGTCGAGAGGCCAGGACCACACGACTTCGCCGTCCGTGCCAACCGCGCTCGTCTGGCGCAGCCGTCACGTCCATCGCAGCCCACCTCAACGTATCGTGACGACGCGTACGTCCCTCTGCTCGAGGCGGGTTGCACGCAAGAGAACATGATTTCAGAAAAATAGCAAGCTATTTATTTTTTTCGGAACACCCCCTCCCCCCCCCCCCCGCACGCGGGGCATCGGCTCAATCCGGCTTCGGCGGCTCGATCCAGATCCCAGGGTCGGAATGGGTCCGGATGTGGTCGACGAGGAAATCGGCGAACACCCTGATCTTGGCCGGCAGCCTGACGCGGTTCTGGTAGGCAATGTTCATCGTCAGGAGCGGCAGCTCCCAGTCGAGCAGGACCGGCACCAGCCGGCCGGCCAGGATGTCGCCCTGCACGATGTAGAGCGGCTGAATCAGGATGCCGAGCCCGGCCAGCGCCGCGCCCCTGATCACCTGGCCGTCATTGCTGTCGAGCGTCGGCGCGATCCGGATGCTCTGGGCCGTCGTTCCGTTGCGCAGGGACAGGGAATAGGGATCGTTGGCAAGGTTGTAGATCAGCATGTCGTGGCGCACGAGATCGGCGGGAACGACGGGGCGGCCGCGGCTGGCGAGATAGGACGGCGCCGCCGCCAGCACACGCCGCATCTGCCCGATGCGGCGGACGACGATGCCCGAGTCCGGCTCATGCTCGCGGGTGCGGATCGCGACGTCGATGCCCGCCTCGATGAAATCCGGATAGCGGTTGGCGGCGATGATCTGCAGGTTCAGCTTCGGATACATCGCGCGGAACGCCGGCAGCATCGGCGCGAGATAGATCGTCGCGAACGACAGCGAGCTGGTGACGCGCAGCATGCCCTGCGGCGACAGCGCGCGGTCGCTGACGGCGTCCTCGGCCTCGGCCAGCTCGTTGAGCAGCGTGCCACAGCGCTGCAGCAGCTCCTGCCCGGCTTCGGTCAGCCAGAGACGGCGGGTGTTGCGCTCGATCAGGCGCACCGCGAGCCGCTCCTCCAGCGCGCTGAGATGCCGGCTCGCCGCTGCGTTGGACATCCGCAAGGACTCGGCGGCCTTGGACAGGCTGCCCAGCTCCGCCGTCCTGGAAAACACTTCGAGCTGGAGCAGACGGTCCATTGTTGCACCGAATTGTTACGCTGAGCGGAAAACAGAGTTACAATTTTTGGGCTTTATTTCCATTTCCTGCAAGGCAAAATCGCCCGACAAGAACAAGGCACAGGTGAGGACGCACGAATGACGGGGCCGATCAGGCACATCGTGATGTGGCGGCTGCGCGCCGAGACGGCCGCCGAGCGCGCCGCAGCCCGGCTCAAGGTCAAGACCCTGTTCGAGGGCCTCAAGGGCCGGATCGACGGCCTCACCCACATCGAGGTTGGTCTCGATGTCAGCGACGTCGACTACGCCTGCGACGTCGTCCTGTTCTCCGAATTCGCCAGCAGTGCCGCGCTGCACGCCTATGCCTCGCACCCCGAGCACCTGCGCGTGCGCGAGGAGCTCGGCGACATCAGGATCGGCCGCTTCCAGGTCGACTATCCCATCGCTGCGGCGACCGGCGCGTGACCGGGGCGTTCATCTTCGACGGCCTGCCCGGCCGCCCCCTGCCCGGCTCCAGACCACATGGCAGATCAAGCCAATGACGGACGGCATCGATGCCCCTTCCTGACCAACGCCTCGCCTTCATCGGCATCGGCAAGATCGGCCTGCCGATCGCGGCGCGGCTCGCCAAGGCCGGCTATGACGTCACGGCGTTCGATCCCAACGCCGAGCGGCTCTGCGAGGCGCGCGCGCTCGGCATCGTCGCTGCAACATCCGCGACGGAGGCGGCGCGTGAACATGCGGTGGTCATCGCGTCCCTGCCCGACGACACCGCGCTGCGCGCGGCGATGCTCGGCGACGGCGGAGTGATCGCGGCCATGGCACCGGGCGCGATCCTGATCGAGACCAGCACCGTGGGCGTCGACGCCTCGAGCGCAGTCGCCGCGGCCGCCGGCGCGCGCGATGTCGCTTATCTGCGCACGCCGATCTCCGGCAATGCCAGCATCGCCCACACCGGCGAGCTGACCTGCTTCGTGTCCGGGCCGAAAGCGGCCTTCGCGCGGATCACGCCGCTGCTGCAGGCTTTCACGCGCGCGCAGACTTATCTCGGCGCGGCCGAAGAGGCGCGCTATGCCAAGCTCGCCGTCAACCTGATGATCGCGACGACCGCGGCGATGATGGCCGAGAGCCTGGCGCTGGCGCGCAAGGGCGGCATCGCCTGGCCGGACATCCTGCAGGTGCTGCACGACAGCGCGGTCGCCTCGCCGATGGTGAAGTACAAGACCGCGCCGCTGCTGGCGCGCGACTTTGCCGCGACGTTCTCCTGCGCGCAGATGGCCAAGGATCTCGATCTCATTCTCGGCGCCGGTCACGCCGTCGGCGTGCCGCTGCAGCTCGCGGCGCAGGTCCGCGAGACCTATGCCGCGCTGATCGCGCAGGGCGAGGCCACGACCGATTTCCTTGCCACTGTCCGTCATGTCGAACGGCTGTCCGGGCTCGGCGAGCCCGTCTGAAAGGAGCCGCCTCGTGCGCAACTTCAACGAGACCACGATCACGGATGCCGTGCTCGACCGCCTGGCGGGCGCGAGCGATGCGCGCATCAAGCAGGTCAGCGAGGCGCTGGTGCGCCATCTCCATGCCTTCGTGCGCGAGGTCCGTCCGACCCAGCAGGAATGGGAGTTCGGCATCGACTTCCTCACCCGCACCGGCCGGATGTGCGACGACAAGCGCCAGGAATTCATCCTGCTGTCGGACACGCTCGGCGTCTCCATGCTGGTCGACGCCATCAATCATCCCGTGCCGGAAGGCGCCACCGAGACCACCGTGCTCGGCCCGTTCTTCGTCCAGGCCGCGCCGGAGCGCGCCAATGGCGACGACATCGCGGGGCCGATGAAGGGCGATCCGCTGCTCGTCACCGGCTCGGTGTCGCGCACCGACGGCCGGCCGCTCGCTGGCGCCGTGGTCGACGTCTGGCACTCCGACGATGACGGCTATTACGACGTGCAGCGGCTCGAGCAGATCGGCGATCTCGCCATGCGCGCGCGCTTTCGCACCGATGCCGGCGGCCGCTTCCATTTCTGGTCGATCAAGCCCGCCGCCTATCCGATCCCCGATGACGGGCCGGTCGGCGACATGCTGGCGGCGCAGGGACGGCATCCGTGGCGGCCGGCGCATGTGCATTTCATGATCTCGGCGCCGGGCTTCGAGCGGCTGGTGACCCATGTGTTCGTCGCCGGCGACCAGTATCTCGATTCCGACGTCGTGTTCGGCGTCAAGGACAGCCTGATCCGCGACTTCACGCGCTGCCCGCCGGGCCGTGCGCCAGATGGCCGCATGGTGGCGGAGGGATATTTCCATCTCAACTACGACTTCGGCCTGAAAGCGCTTGCGGAGCGCGGCGATCGGGCTTGAGCTGAGCGGACGACAAGGACCGTCAAGAGTCCTGTCGTCGTCGAGGAAGCGGACGGGAGGAACGATGGAGTTGCGGGTCGGCACCGGCGCATTGGCCGAGCGGCTTTCGTGCCTGATCGGACCACGCGCGAGCGTCGCGCGCGGCGTGCTGGATCAGCACGGCCGCAGCGAGTCGTATTATCCCGCGATGCCGCCCGACATCGTCGTATTCCCGGAGACGACGCAGGAGGTCAGCGCCATCGTCGGGCTGTGCGCCGATGCCGGCATGCCGATCGTGCCGTTCGGCGCCGGCACCTCGCTCGAAGGCAATGCCGCGGCGGCCGCGGGTGGCGTCTGTTTCGACTTCGCTCGCATGAACAAGGTGCTGGCCGTGCATGAGGCCGACATGGACGTCGTGGTGCAGCCCGGCATCACCCGCAAGCAGCTCAATGCGGAGCTGCGCACGACCGGCCTGTTCTTTCCGATCGATCCCGGCGCCGACGCCTCGATCGGCGGCATGAGCTCGACCCGCGCCTCCGGCACCATGGCGGTGCGCTACGGCACCATGAAGGACAACGTCCTCGCATTGGAGGTGGTGCTGGCCGACGGCCGGGTGATCCGCACCGCGAAGCGTGCGCGCAAATCCGCCGCCGGCTACGACCTGACGCGGCTGTTCGTCGGATCGGAGGGGACGCTCGGCGTGATCACCGAGATCACGCTGAAATTGCATCCGCTGCCCCAGGCGATCTCGGCCGCGACCTGCAGCTTCCCGACCCTGCACGACGCGGTCGACACCGCGATCGCCCTGATCCAGTCGGCGGTCCCCGCCGCCCGCATCGAGTTCGTCGACGACGTCATGATGCGCGGCATCAACGCCTATTCCAAGCTCGGCTATCGGGAAGCGCCAACCTTGTTCCTCGAATTCCACGGCTCCGAGGCGGCCGTCGCCGAGCAGGCGCAGACGGCGGAGGCGATCGCGACCGAGCATGGCGGCCGCGGCTTCGCCTGGGCCAAGGCGGCCGAGGACTGCAGCCGGCTGTGGCACGCGCGCGACAACACGCTGTACGCCGGCCTGGGCCTGCGGCCCGGTGCGCGCGCCGTCATCACCGATGTCTGCGTGCCGATCTCGCGGCTCGCCGAATGCCTGACCGAGACGCGCCGGGACGCCGACGCCAGCGGCTTCCTCGCGCCGATCGTCGGCCATGTCGGCGACGGCAATTTCCACATGCTGATCCTGGTCGATCCCAGCGATGACAGCGAGCTCGCCGGCGCCAAGGCGCTGCAGGCGCGCATGGTGGCGCGCGCGATCGCGATGGACGGCACCTGCACCGGCGAGCACGGCATCGGCCTCGGCAAGATCGACTATCTCGAGGACGAGCTCGGCGGGGCCGTCGCCGTGATGCGCGCCATCAAGGCCGCGCTCGATCCCGCCGGCCTGATGAATCCGGGCAAGATCTTCGCCGGCGGAGCACCGTCATGAGCGCGGCGGCCGCCATCGCAGCTCCATCGCCCGCGCCGCTGCTGGAGCTGCGCGGCATCAGCAAGTCGTTTCCGGGCGTCAAGGCGCTGGACGACGTGTCGTTCGCGATCTACCCGGGCGAAGTCCACATGCTGCTCGGCGAGAACGGCGCCGGCAAATCCAGCCTGATGAAGGTGCTGTGCGGCGCCTACAGCGCCGATGCCGGCGAGATCATCTCCAAGGGCGCGAAGGTCGAGATATCATCGACGGCCGACGCGCAGAAGCTCGGCATCGCCGTCATCTTCCAGGAATTCTCGCTGGTGCCGTTCCTCGACATCGCGCAGAACATCTTTCTCGGCCGCGAGCCGAAGGGCCGCATCCCCGGCACCATCGACCGCCGCAAGATCCTGGCCGATGCGCGGCACGTGCTGGAGGGCATCGGCTTCGACATCGATCCCTCCGTCATCGTCGACACGCTGGGCGTCGCGCAGCAGCAGATGGTCGAGATTGCCAAGGCGATCAGCCAGAATGCGCGGATCCTGGTGATGGACGAGCCGACCGCGGCGCTGTCCGACCGCGAGGCGGAGCTGCTGTTCGCGCTGATCAGGCGGCTGAAGGCCGACGGCGCCGCCATCGTCTACATCTCGCACCGCATGGCCGAGGTGTTCGCGCTCGGCGACCGCATTACCGTGCTGCGCGACGGCCGCCGCATCGACGATATCAGGCCCGCCGACGTCACTCCCGACCAGCTCGTGCGTATGATGGTCGGGCGCACTATCGACATGAGCTATCCGCGCCATTTCGCGGAAACGCCCGGCGAGCTCGTGCTCGAGGTCAGGGGACTGAGCGCGCCGAGCGGGATTGCCGACATCAACATCGAGGTGCGGCGGGGCGAAATCGTCGGCCTGTGCGGCCTCGTCGGCTCCGGCCGCACCGAGGTGGCACGCGCGATCTTCGGCGCCGATCCGGTCAGCGGAGGCGAGATCATCTTCGACGGCAAGCCGATCGCGGGCGAGCCCGACGTCGCCGCGCGCCGCGGCATCGCGCTGATCCCCGAGAGCCGCAAGAGCGAGGGCCTGGCGCTGCTGCGCTCGGTCGGCGACAACCTCGTGGTGTCGGCGCTGAAGAAGCTGTTTCCGAGCGGGCTGTACGATCCCCGCGGCGCGCAGCGCACGGCCGACGGGCTGATCAGGCAGTTGCGGATCGCGACGCCCACGGCGCGGCAGACGGTCGGGCTGCTTTCGGGCGGCAACCAGCAGAAGGTCGTGATCGGCAAGTGGCTGGCGGCCGGCGCCAGGCTGTTCATCTTCGACGAGCCGACCCGCGGCATCGACGTCGGCGCCAAGTCCGAGATCTTCGCGCTGATCGACCGTCTGGTCGCCGACGGCGCGGCGGCGCTGATGATCTCGTCCGAGCAGATCGAGATCTGCCACGTCTGCGACCGCGCCTATGTGATGCGCGAGGGCCGCATCGCCGGGCATTTGTCACGGGGCGAGCTGACCGAGGAGAATATCGTGCGACTGGGGATGCATGATGAGTGACACCGCCATCGTCTCGCCGATCCGAACCTTGCAGCGCATTCCGGGCGTGGCGATCGTGCTGGTGCTGCTGATCGCGCTGTTCGGCGCGATCGCGCCCGGCTTCCTGTCGGCCGCAAACCTCTCCAACGTGCTGGTGCAGTCGACGATCCTGACCATGCTCGCGCTGCCGATGACCCTGATCATCATGACCGAAGGGCTCGACCTGTCGATGGGCGCGGTGCTGACCTTGACCTCGCTCTGCGTCGCCATCGTCTCGCTCGCGACCAAGTCGGTGCTGCTCGGCCTCGGCGCCGCGGTGCTGGCCGGCGCCGCGTTCGGCACCGTCAATGGCTGGCTGGTCGCGGTCGTCGGGATTCCGCCGTTCGTGGCGACGCTCGCCACGCTCGGCATGGCACAGGGACTGTCGCTGATCGTGAGCGACGGCCAGAGCGTGGTCGGCATTCCCCACGGCGTCCGCGACATCTATGCGGCGACGCTGCTCGGCATCCCCGTGCCGATCGTGATGGGGCTTGCCACCTACGCCGTGTTTCACGGCCTGCTGTATCATACCAGGTTCGGCACCTACATCTTCGCGCTCGGCGGCAACCGCGAGGCGCTGCGCTATGCCGGCCTGTCGCCGACAAGGCTCCTGATCGCGGTCTATGCGATCGGCGGCACGATGGCGGGCATCGCCGGACTGCTGATGACCGCACGGATGAATTCGGGACATCCGACCGCGGGGCTCGGGATGGAGTTCGACGCCATCGCGGCGGTCGCGGTCGGCGGCACCTCGTTCGAGCGCGGCAATGGCTGGCTGCTCGGCACCGTGCTCGGTGTCATCGCCGTCGGCGTGCTGCGCAACGGGCTCAATCTGGTGTCCCTGCCCTCCTCGGTGCAGGTCGCCAGCGTCGGCGCGCTGGTCATCGTCGCGATGTTCCTCGACGGCCTGCGGAGCCGGTCATGACCGACATCGCCAAGGACACGCTGCCGCCGCCGCGCTCGCTCCTGTCGCAGAATGCAGCGCAGGTGTTCTATCGGATGCTCGCCGCCCTGTTGATCTGCGCCGCGCTGACCGTGCTGAGCGACTCCTTCCTCAGCCTCGGCAACATCCTCAACGTGCTCAGGCAGGCGAGCCTGACCTTCTTCATCGCCTCCGGCCTCACCCTGGTGGTGCTGACCGCCGGCCTCGATCTGTCGGTCGGCGCCAACGTCGCGCTGTCGGCGTGTCTCGCCGGCACCGTGATCCATCAGACCGGCTCGCCCGTGCTCGGAATCCTGACCGGGCTGCTCGCGGGCGGCAGCGTCGGCTTCCTCAACGGCTTCATGGTCACGGCGCTGCGCATCCCCTCCTTCATCGCCACCTACGGCATGCTCTGGGTGCTGAACGGCGTCACCTACTGGTACATGGCGGGCGAGACCATCCACGGCTTTCCCGCGGGCTTCCGCCAGATCGGCAGCGGCTATCTGCTCGGGCTGCCGATCCCGGTCTATCTGCTGCTGGTGTTCCTCGCGATCGGATCGTTCTTCGCGCAGCGCACGATCTGGGGCCAGGAGATCTACGCCATCGGCGCCAATCCGGTCGCGGCGCGGCTGTCCGGCATTCCGGTCGCGCGCCGGCTGCTGCTGGTCTACACGGTGTCCGGCACCATGGCCGGGCTCGCCTCCATCATCTTCCTGTCGCGGCTCAACTCGGCCGAGGCCGACATCGGCGAGAGCCTCACCTTGCCGGCGATCGCCGCGGTGCTGATCGGCGGCACGTCGCTGTTCGGCGGCGTCGGCACCGTGTTCGGCACCTTCATCGGCGCCCTGATCCTGACGCTGGTGCTGAACGGCATGAACCTGCTCGCGATCAGCGCCAACTGGCAGCCGCTCGTCACCGGAATCATCGTGATCATCGCCGTCTGGCTCGACATGAAGACAAGGCGCCCGGCGCAATGAATCTCTAAGACGACCAAAAAAACGAGGGAAGGAAACGACATGCAATATCGGATCACGCGCTGTTTGGCTCTGTCACTGCTGATCGCCGCGGGCGCGACGCAGGCCCGCGCCGACGGCGAGACCATCGCCGTCTTCACCAAGAACCAGACCAATCCGTTCTTCCAGACGGTGCGGGTCGGCGCCGACAACATGGCGAAGGTGCTCAACGCCAAGGTCCTGCACTACATCCCGACCAAGCCGGACTCGATCCCCGAGCAGCTCAGCCAGATCGAGGACGTCGTGGTGAAGAAGCCGAGCGCCATCGTGTTCACGCCGGTCGACTACAAGGCGATGGTGCCCGGCGTCGAGAAGATCAACGACGCCAAGATCCCCGTCGTCAACATCACCGACCGCTCGGCCGGCGGCAAGTTCATCGCCTTCGTCGGCGCCGACGACTACAGCCTCGGGCTGGAGACGGGCCGTTTCCTGCTCAAGACGCTCGGCGGCAAGGGCAACATCGTCATCATCGAGGGCGTCAAGGGCTCGCTGACCAATGTCGACCGCGTCCGCGGCTTCAACGACGCGCTCAAGGAGAACCCCGGCGCGAAGCTGCTGGCGTCGCAGCCCGGCAACTATCAGCGCCTGCAGGCGCTGCAGGTGATGGAGAACCTGATGCAGTCCAACCCGCAGATCGACGGCGTGCTCGCCGCCAACGACGCGATGGCGGTCGGCGCGATCGAGGCGCTGGACGGCGCCAACCGCAAGGCGCAGGTGATCGGCATCAACGGCACCAAGGAGGCGATCGACGCGATCAAGTCCGGCAAGCTGCTCGCCAGCGGCGACTACAACGGCTTCGCCCAGGGCTGCCTCGGCACCATGATGGCCGTCCGCTCGCTGCGCGGCCAGCCGGTGATCAACGAGATCGTGCTGAAGCCGACGGTGATCACCAAGGACAATTACCAGCCGTTCGACGTGGCGCTGGAACAGCGAACCTGCCCGAGCTTCGAGGATGCCAGCAAGCTCGGCGCGAAATAGGATCAGCCATCAGTCCGGAAGCAGGGCGGCACGCCGCCGTCCTGCTTCGACTTGCGGAGAGAACTCATGCTGTTTGCGATTCACGCGCTCGACAAGCGCGACGCGCTGCCGGTTCGGCTTGCCAACTACGATGCCCACAAGGCCTATCTCGGCGACAGCGCCCGCCTGCCCGTCACGATCGTGATGTCCGGCCCGCTCGTTTCCGACGATGGCTCGACGATGATCGGAAGCCTGTTCCTGGTCGAGGCTCCCGGTCGCGCCGAGGTCGAAGCCTTCAATCGCGCCGACCCGTTCGCCGCGGCCGGGATCTGGGAGAAGGTGACGATCACCGGCTTCCTGCGGCGCCAGGGGTAGTCAGCCCTTCAGCTCGACGCCGGCCAGCGCCTCGCTCAGCTTCGCCAGCGCCGTGTGGTCCTGGCCCGGTCCGAGCAATCCCTGCGCGCTGGCGCTCAGTTCGCGGCAGAGATTGGAGAACGGTGCAGCGACGCCGCTGGCGCGCGCGACCTCGAGCGCGATCGACAGGTCCTTCACCATCAGGTCGAGGCCGAAGCCGCTGTTGAACTGGCGCGACAGCACGAACTGCCTGAACTTCTTCTGCGTCGAGTTGTTCATGCCGGTCGAGGCGTTGAGCACGTCGGTCATCAGGCCGGGATCGATGCCGAATTGCTGGCCGATCAGCAGCGCCTCGATGCCGATCAGGAAGCCGCCGGCGGAGACGAGGTTGTTGAGCGCCTTCATCGCCTGGCCAGAGCCGAGACCGCCGATGCGGTGGATCGTGGTGCCCATGGCGCGCAGCAGCGGCTCGACGCGGTCGAGCGCGGCGGCATCGCCGCCGGCCATGATCGCGAGCTCGCCGGTCACCGCGCGCGGCACGCCGCCGCTCACGGGCGCATCGAGCATGGTCACGCCGAGCGGGGCGAGATCGGCCGCAATCGCCTGCGTGGCCGCCGGCGCGCCGGAGCTCATGTCGATCAGGATGTGATCCTGCTTCAGGCCGGCGCGCAATGCCGCGACCGCGTCCGCGACATGTTTGCTGGTCGGCAGCATCGTGATGATGACATCGGCATCTGCCGCTGCCTCCGCAAGATCCCCCGCCGTGATGCCGCCGACCCGGCGCGCGAAATCTTCGGCGCGACCGGGCACGGCATCATTGACGGCAACCGCAAAGCCGGCGCCGAGCAGGCGCGCGGCCATCGGCCAGCCCATGTTGCCGATGCCGACGAACAGGACCCTTTGCGGGGCGCTCATGCGCCGTCCTTCTTGGCGATGGCGCCCTCCGCGACCAGCACCTCATGGGCCGCCTTGAACGCCTCGAGGCCCGCGGGAATGCCGCAATACACGGTTGCGTGCAGCAGGATCTCCTTGATCTCGTCGACCGTGACGCCGTTGGTGAGCGCGCCCTTGACGTGCAGCTTCAATTCGCTCGGCTTGCTGAGCGCGGTCAGCATTGCGAGATTGATGATGCTGCGGGTGCGGCGATCGAGCCCGGGCCGGGTCCAGGCATAGCCCCAGCACATTTCGGTGGTGATGTGCTGGAACGCCATCATGAAGTCGTCGGCCTTGGCGAGGCTGCCATCGACATAGGCCGCGCCGAGCACCTCGCGGCGCACCTTCAGGCCCTTCTCGAACAATTCCTTTTCGTCGCTCATCCGCTCGTCTCCCTTTTAACACCTGACGTCATTAGCGCTTCGCCGCGCGGACTGACAACAACGCCGCACGGCATGCGTCGTCGCGTCCGTGCGGCGGAATTGACCGGAGCCCCGGCTCCACTGATCTAGCCGTGCTTGACGATCAGGGTCTTCATCGCGGCGAGCTCGTACAGCGCCTCGAAGCCCTTCTCGCGGCCGTAGCCCGACTTCTTCATGCCGCCGAACGGCAGCTCGATGCCGCCGCCGGCGCCGTAGCCGTTGACGAACATCTGGCCGACCTTGACCTTGCGCGCGACGCGCATCGCGCGCGAGCCGTCGCGCGACCAGACGCCGGCGACCAGGCCGAAATCGGTGGCGTTGGCGAGCCTGACGGCGTCGGCCTCGTCGTCGAACGGCATCGCCGCCAGCACCGGACCGAACACCTCCTCGCGCGCCAGCTCGGAGTCGCGCGCGACGTGCTGATACAGTGCCGGTGCGACGTAGAAGCCCTCGCCGGGCACGCCTTCGGCGATCCTGCCTGTCGCCACGCGCCTAGCCCCGCCGCTTTCGGCGCGCGCCAGCATGTTTTCGATCCGCGTCTTCTGGACCGCGCTGATGACCGGGCCGAGATCGAGGTCCATCTCCGGCGTACCGGCCGTGATCTTCTCGAAGCGCAAGGTGAGGTCGGCGAGGAAGCGGTCCCAGATCGAGCGCTCCACCAGCACGCGCGAGCCGGCCGAGCAGGTCTGGCCGGCGTTCTGCACGATCGCCGCGGCCACCGAAGTCAATGCGGCATCGAGATCGGCGTCGGCGAACACGATCTGCGGCGACTTGCCGCCGAGCTCGAGCGTGCAGCCGATGTGATTCCTCGCAGCCGCGGTCTGCACCAGCGTGCCGACCTCGGGGCTGCCGGTGAAGGAGATGAAGTCGATGCCGTCATGCGCCGACAGCGCCGCACCCGCCTCCTCACCGAGACCCGGCACGACGTTGATCGCACCGGCGGGGAAGCCGGCTTCCGCCGCGAGCTCGGCAAGACGCAGCGGCACCAGGCAGGCCTCCTCGGCCGGTTTGATCACGGTCGCGTTGCCCATCGCCAATGCCGGCGCGACGGTGCGGCCGAACATCTGCCCCGGATAATTCCATGGAATGATATGGCCGGTGACGCCGAGCGGCTCGTAGACGGTCGTGACGAAGAAGCCGTCCAGGAAAGGAATGGTGTCGCCATGCACCTTGTCGGCGGCGCCGCCGTAATATTCGAAATAGCGCGCGACGGCGACGACGTCCGCCCTGGCCTGCTTCATCGGCTTGCCGGTATCGGCCGCTTCGAGCTTCGCGAGCTCCTCGGCATGATCCTCGACGAGGCGGCCAAGCTTCGACAGCAGGCGCCCGCGCTCCACTGCGGCGAGCCGGCCCCACGGCCCTTCGAGCGCACGGCGCGCCGCCGCTACGGCAAGATCGATGTCCGCTGCGTCACCGGCGGCAATCGAGGCGATCACCTGGCCGGTCGCCGGCGCCAGCATCGCGATGGTGCGGCCCGACTGCGCGGGCTGCCACTTGTTGTCGATGAAGACGCCCTTGGCGGCAGGCAGTTTGACATTGGCGTTCATGGCAGCTCTCCGACTTCCTTTGCAGCTCGTCCGCGGTCATGTCAGACCCCGGCACGGCGCATCACCACGCGGCCGTTCGACAGCCGAGGCAACGGAGGCGTGTGACCATGGCCGGATCGGCCGGCCGCTCCTCGTTTGCGCTGCAGCGGTGATGATGCCCGATGGATGCGTCCGACGTTTCTGTCAGACAATCCGGGAGCCGTCCAGAACCGGACGTGGGGTGCACGCGAACGTGCGCCGCGCGACCCCGCGGGCTCGCGCGCGATCGGCCGCGACATCATCGTCGCAAGGCCCGTCATCTGGCTTGCCGCCTGGTTCGCCAGGCGGTCGGGAACGCTCGTGGCCGGCGTGCGACTACGCGCCGGTTCTCGCCTTGCTCGCCGCGATCTGGTGCAGCGCCCATCTCGCGTTCTTGCGCACGTCTGGATCGAGGTCGTCGGCGACCAGCGCGAGGTACGGCTCGCCGTCGGGCGCGGCGATCTCGCCCAGCGCAGCCGCCGCCTCCTTGCGCAGATTGGCCTGCTCATGGGTGATGCATTGGCCGATCGGCCGCACCGCATGCAGCACCTTCATGCGTCCGAGGCTGCGGATCGCCTTCAGGCGCACCTGCCAGAACTCATCCGCCAGGCAGGCGATCAACGGATCGGCGGCGACGGCACCATTGACATTGAGCCCGAGCGTCTCGGCCGCCATCTCCCGCACCATCCAGTCGGAATCCCTGAGTGCGCGGGTGATGGTCTCCGCGGCGATCTTCATGTGCGAGAAGGCGAGCGCACTGACCGCCGCGCGGCGGACATGCGCATCGGGATCTCCGATCAGCGCCGTCAGCGCCGGAATCGACTCCTCGAGCTTGAGGAAGCCGATGACGCCGATCGCCTGCACGCGGACGGCGGCATCCGGATCCTGCAGCGCCTCCAGCGCCGGCTTGAGCGTGTCCTTGCGCCGCAGCTCCTTCAGCGCGCGCAGCGCGCCCATGCGGACGAAGGCATGCGCATGCTTCACCAGCGGCAGGATGGCGTCGGCCGAAGCGGGATCCTTGAACTCGGCGAGACTGTCGGCGGCCGCCGAGGCGACGATCCGCTCGGGATCGACGAGCAGCTGGACCAGCGCCTCCGCCGCCTCAGGCCCGTCGAACTCACCGAGCGCCATGGCGACCTGCTGGCGCACGCCGGCGTCGGGATCGGCGACCATCTTCGCCAGATGCGCGACCGCGGCGGGATCGCCGGAATGTCCCAATGCGATGATCGCGACCCGCCGCTCCGCCGGATCGGCGGCGCCGAGCCGCTCGTCGGCGTCGTCGAGATCGTCATAGGCTTCGAACGGGCTCGACATGATCACCTCAACAGATAGGGAATGTTGACGGTGACGGCGCCGGTCGGGCAATCCGCTTCGCAGGGCATGCAGTACCAGCATTCATCATAGGCCATGAAGGCCTTGCCGGTCATGTCGCTGATCCTGAGCACGTCGAGCGGGCAGACGTCGACGCAGACCGTGCAGCCCTTGTCGGCGATGCATTTGGCGTCGTCGACGACGACCGGAACCGACGTCTGATAGGTGGCAAGAGGCATGTCTCGTTCTCCGTCTGATCGTCAGGCGCTGGCGCGGATGCGCTGCTTGTCGTAGAGGTCCTTCTCGTCGTCCGCGATCGGCACGACATAGGGTTGCACCGCCCGCTTCTCGCTGGTCATGCGGCCGTCCTGCTTGCTCAGCAGCGTGTGGCAGAACCAGTTCTCGTTGTCCTTGTCCGGAAAATCGGTGCGCCAGTGATAGAGCCCCCAGCGGCTCTCCTCGCGGAACAGCGAGGCATGGGCCGCCATATCAGCGCAATCCATGATCGACTGCACCTCCAGCGCACGCAGCAGCTCGTGCGCGTTGCGCGCGATCATGCGCTCCTGCATGTCCTCGCGGACCTCGGCGAGCCGGCGCATGCCGAGCTCGTACTTCCGCGTCACCTTCGGCGGCTGCAGATAGTCGTTGACGAGCCTCCGCGTCTTATACTCGATCTGGTTCGGCGGAATGCCGTCCTCGCGCTTGGTCGGCGCCAGCACGCGCTCGCGCTCCAGCGCGACCTCGGCGGCATCGATTTCGCCGAAATCATGGTTGTCGGCGAACTCCATCGCGTCGAGCCCGGCGAACGACCCGTTGGTGAATGCGCCCAGCATGTAGTTGTGCGGAACGCTGGCCATGTCACCGGCCGCATAGAGCCCGGGCACGGTCGTGCGGGCATTGTCGTCGACGAACACGCCCGACGCGCTGTGGCCTGAGCAGAAGCCGATCTCGGAGATGTGCATCTCGATCGATTCCTTGCGGTAGTCGACGCCGCGGCCCTCCTGGAACAGCCCGCGCGTGGGTCGCTCGACCTTGTGCAGGGTGTGCTCGATCTCCTCGATGGTCTTGTCGTGCAGGTGCTTGAGCTGCAGGAACACGGGCCCCTTGCCCGACAGCAGCTCGTTGTAGAACTCCAGCATCATCTGGCCCGACCAATAGTCGCACTCGATGAAGCGGCGGTCCTCGTTGTTGGCGGTGTAGGCGCCGAAGGGCCCGGCGACATAGGCGCAGGCCGGGCCGTTATAATCCTTGATCAGCGGATTGATCTGGAAGCATTCGAGATTGGCGAGCGCCGCGCCCGCGTGATAGGCCATCGCATAGCCGTCGCCGGAATTGGCGGCGTTCTCATAAGTGCCGAACATGTAGCCCGACGTCGGCAGGCCGAGCCGCCCCGCCGCGCCCATGCACAGGATGACAGCCTTGGCCTTGATCACCAGCATCTCGGCGGTGCGGGTGTTGACGCTGACGGCGCCGGCAATGCGGCCATCGCTCGACTTCAAGAGCCGCGTCGCCATGTAGCGGTTGGAAATCAGGATGCGCGCCCGGCGCAACTGACGGTACAACGCCTTCTTGACGGTCTCGCCGTTCGGCATCGGCAGCACATAGGTACCGATGTGGTGAACTTTCTTGACGGCGTAGTCGCCGTTCTCGTTCTTGAGAAAGCGGATGCCGAAGCTGTCGAGCTCTTCGATGATCCCGTAGCAGCTCTTGGCGTATTTGTAGACCGCCTTCTGATCCACGATGCCGTCATTGGCGATCGTGATTTCCTTGGTGTATTGCTCCGGCGTGGCGTAGCCGGGGATGACGGCGTTGTTCAGGCCGTCCATGCCCATCGAGATCGCGCCGGAGCGCTTGACGTTCGCCTTCTCCAGCAGAACGACGTTGGCCTTCGGATTCTTCATCTTTGCCTTCAGGGCGGCCATCGGGCCGGCGGTACCGCCGCCGATCACCAGCACGTCGCAGGACACCTCCGAGAGGCCGTCGACGATCTCATCCATTGCCATTCTAAGCTCCTGCTTGGCCGGGAAACCACCGGTCCGGGTCAGAGTTGTTCAGCGGCGCGCCCAGCGATAGCAATTAGTTGTCGCCGGGACGCAATTCTTCCGCCGGCGCTCAGCGCTCGACGAACGCCTTCTCGACCACGAAATGGCCGGGTGTGCTGTGGTTGCCTTCGACGAAGCCGCGGTCCTCCAGCATGGCCTGCAGCTCGGCCAGCATCGCCGGGCTGCCGCAGAGCATGATGCGGTCGGTCTCGACATCGAGGTCGGGCCCGCCGATGTCGGCGAACATCTGCCCCGATGCGATCAGATCGGTGATGCGGCCACGGTTACGGAACGGCTCGCGGGTCACCGTGGGGTAATGAAGCAGCCGATCTCGGACCAGGGGGCCGAAGAATTCATGGCCGCGCAGGCTGTCGACGAGCTGCTCGCCATAGGCGAGCTCCGAGACCTGGCGGCAGCCATGGGCCAGAATGATGGTCTCATAGGTCTCGTAGATGTCGGGATCCTTGACCAGACTGGCGAACGGCGCCAGCCCGGTGCCGGTCGACAGCAGCAGCAGACGCCTGCCGGGAATGAGGTTGCCCGCGATCAGCGTTCCCGTCGCCTTGCGCCCGACGAGAATGCGATCACCCTCCTTGATCTTTTGCAGCCGTGAGGTCAGCGGCCCGTCCGCGACCTTGATGCTGAAGAACTCCAGCTCCTCCTCGTGATTGGCGCTCGCCATGCTGTAGGCGCGCATCAGCGGCCGGCCGTCGACCTCCAGTCCGATCATCGCGAACTGCCCGTTCTGGAAGCGGAAGCCCGGATCCCGCGTGGCGGTGAAGCTGAACAGCGAATCGGTCCAGTGCCGGACCGACAACACCGTCTCGGTCTGAAAAGCGCTCATCGTCGTCTCCTGAGGCGCGGGACGCGCCGTGTCGCGGTTGCTGAGCACGATCTCGCGGAAACGGCGCCGTCCGGCAATTTCGAACGTGCTGCGACGGTGGATTAGTTGCGAAGATTGTTCCGGGGAAAGCCGAGCGCGCCTAACGAAGCACCAGCGCTCGACAATCCGTCGAACGAGGCAATTAGTTGCTGGGTGCTCCGAACCGTCTCCCCTAGCGTGACAGCACCGGCCTCGGTACAACCAGGAGGAGCCATGATTGCAGCCGACATCGTCAACGGCGAGGTCAGTCCTGACCTGACATCATTGTGGCTGCGGAACGCGAGCGGCACGCCCGCGGTGCTGTCCGCCGAACGGCTGCGCCTGTCCTGCATGTGCGCGCATTGCAAGCGCGCCCGCCTCGACGGCCGCTTCCCGTCGCAATTTCCCGGGATCGGCATCGTGGGGGTCGGTGACCTCGGCTACGGCCTGAACATCGCGTTTTCCGACGGCCACAATCGTGGCATCTATCCGAAATCATACCTCTGGGAACTCGCTGCCGTTTGAGGCCCTCACGCGGCGACGGATGGCACGAACATTGCTCCGCTTCTGATCAGTATGATCAATGCGGAGGCAAGACATGTTGCTGCAGGCGGCCAAATCAGCTGCGGAAGCCGTGCCCTCTCCCATGACGTCGGCACGCGCGGTGACCAGTTCGTCGCTCCTGCTCACCGAAAGTCAGCAATCCATCGGCGGCCCGCCGTCGCTGATCGAAAGGCTCAGCCTGCGCGAGCGTGAGCAGGTGCTGAAGCAGGGCCGCCGCAAGGTCCTGAACCGCGGCCAGACGCTGTTCAGTCAGGGCGCCCGGCACGACGGCATTTTCCTGGTCGAGAGCGGCCGCATCCGCGTGTTCTACACGTCCCCGCAGGGGCGCGAGATCACGCTGGCCTATTGGCATGTCGGCAATTTCGTCGGCGGTCCCGAGGTGTTCGACACCGGCGTGCATCAATGGTCCGGCATCGCGGCCAGCAATGCCAGCGTGATCCAGCTTCCCGGCAAGGAGCTGCGAACGCTGGTGGCGGAGATCCCCAATCTCGCGATTGGACTGATCGAAGGGTTGAGCTTCAAGGGAAAATGCTATTCCGCCCTGGCCCAGATGCTGGGGACCCGTTCGATCACCGAGCGGCTCGCCCATCTGCTGCTGCATCTCGTCGACCTCTATGGCGTCGACGATCCCGACGGCAAGGTCATTGCCGCGGCCTTCACCCATGCCGATATCGCCCACATGGTCGGCGCGACGCGGCAGTGGGTGACGATCAGCCTCAAGCGGATGCAGGAAAAGAATATCGTCCGTACCAGGCGGTCGCAGATCGTGGTCTGCCGGCCCGACGTCCTGGACGAGATGCGCGGCCAGGCCGCGGATTAGCCGGCCTGCTCATGCAAGCGGCTGTCATGAGCGAAATTGCCCAAGGAGTACGCAACCGGATTTTGACGGCAACTAATCCACCCGCTGCCGAACTCCGGATTTGCGCTCGTGGACGCGGCCTTCATCATGGCGCCATCAGCCATCCAACCGAACGGGGATGAGAATGGTCCGCTGCCGTCACGCGCTCTTACTATCCGTCACCTGTCTGTCCCTGATTGCGGCGCAGCCCGTCGCAGCAGAGACGGTCACGATCGGCATAGGCACCCAGGACACCACGACCAACACGGTGACTGCCGGCACCATCGTGCGGCAGCTTCACCTGCTGGAGAAGTATCTGCCCAAGGACGGCAAATACGCCAACATCAAGTTCGAAATCGAGTGGCAGAACTTCACGTCCGGCCCGCCCGTCACCAACGGGATGATGGCGAACAAGCTGCAGTTCGGCATGATGGGCGACTACCCGCTGATCGTGAACGGCTTCACCTTCGAGAACAATCCCGAGAGCAAGAGCCGGCTGATCGCGGTCGCCGCCTACAGCCTCGCCGGCTCCGGCAACGGCATCGTCGTTCACAAGGACTCGCCCTACTATGAACTCTCCGACCTCAAGGGCAAGCTGGTCAGCGTGCCGTTCGGCTCGGCCGCACATGGCATGGTGCTGAAGGCGCTTCAGGACGCCGGCTATCCGGCGGACTTCTTCCAGCTCGTGAGCCAGACGCCGGAGGTCGGCTCGACGAACCTGCAGGAAAAGAAGATCGACGCGCACGCCGATTTCGTTCCGTTCGCCGAGTTGCTGCCGTTCCGCGGCTATGCGCGCAAGATCTTCGACGGCGTCCAGACCAACCTGCCGACCTTCCACGGCGTCGTCGTCCGCACCGACTTTGCGGAGAAGTATCCCGAGGTCGTCATCGCCTATGTCAAGGCAGTCATCGCCGCCAACCAGTGGCTGCG
Source organism: Bradyrhizobium sp. HKCCYLRH2047 (assembly GCF_051168175.1). Taxonomy (NCBI): domain Bacteria; kingdom Pseudomonadati; phylum Pseudomonadota; class Alphaproteobacteria; order Hyphomicrobiales; family Nitrobacteraceae; genus Bradyrhizobium; species Bradyrhizobium sp. HKCCYLRH2047. The sequence goes on along the minus strand of NZ_JBNPUM010000008.1, from coordinate 194,304 downwards.
CCAGGATCCGAAAGCGGCGGCCGAAAAGATCCAGGAATGGACCGGGATCAACAAGGAGGTCGTCTACATCTTCCTCGGTCCCGGCGGCAACATGACCACGGATCCGACGATCAAGCCGGCGCTGGTGGATGCCGCCGCGACTGACGTCAAGGTGCTGCAGAGCCTCGGCCGCATGAAGGAGTTCGATCCGAAGAAGTGGGTGGACGACAGCTACATCCGCAAGGCCTATGCCGAGCTGAAGCTGGACTATGACAAGGATCTCGCCAGCACCGCGAACTACGAAATCTCCGGCGAGGACAAGTTCTGCAACAGGCCGATCACCGAGCCGCGCAAGGCCGGCGAGGTCTGGATCGACGGCGAGGGCATCACAGCCTTCAGCAGCGCGACCTGCACGCTCGGCGCCTATGCCGACTACAAGGCCAAGGGCAAGAAGATCAACGTCGCCTACGTCTTCGACACCGCGCGCGGCATCAAGCTGTTCGCCGACCAGGCGTTCTTCGCCGCCGCCAATGGCGAGATCGCGCCGTTCCTGCTGAAGAAGGATGCCGAGGCCTATGCCGCCAAGATCGGCGGCAAGGTGATGGGACTTGATGACGCCGTGAAGCTGGCGGTGGCGGGAGGCAAGACTTGAGCAGCCCCGCCCTGATGACGTCGCCCGACCAGGCTGCGGCGGCCGCCGCGCCTGGCACCGCGCCCCCGCCGAGCCGGCCGCACGTCTCCGCCCGCGCGGCACGCTGGTTCCGGCTGAACCAGGACCGGCTGCAGTCGCTGCTGATCGGCACCGCGTCGCTGATCCTGTTCCTGATCGCCTGGCACCTGCTGACGACCTACCGCGTCGTCTTCTTCGTGAAGTTCACCAACGTGCCGGCGCCGCTGGCGGTCTATGCGAGCTTCACCAAGGCGATCCACGATCCGAAATTCCTGATGCACATCCTGCTCAGTTGCCGCCGGATCTTCATCGGGTTCTCGCTGGCCGCGCTGGTCGGCGTGCCGCTCGGCCTGATCATGGGCCGCTTCAAGCTGGCGCACGAGATCGTGTTTCCGGTCGCCGAGGTGCTGCGTCCGATTCCGGCCATCGCCTGGGTCCCGATGGCGATCATGCTGTGGCCGACCAACGAGCAGAGCATTGTCTTCATCACCTTTCTCGGCTCGTTCTTTCCGATCCTGGTCAACACCCTGCACGGCATGACGCTGGTCGATCCCGTGCTGGTGCGCGCCGCCAAATGCCTTGGCGCCCGGGAGGCGTCGATCTTCCGCGAGGTCTATTTCCCGGCGTCGCTGCCGCACATCTTCACTGGCCTCACCGTCGGCATGGGCGTCGCATGGGTGTCGCTGATCGCGGCCGAGATGATCTCGGGACAGTTCGGCATCGGCTACTTCACCTGGGAAGCCTATTCACTGGTCCAGTATGCCGACATCGCGCTCGGGATGATCGCGATCGGCGTGCTCGGGCTCGGCTCGAGCCTCGTGATCCGCGCAGCCGGACAATTGGTGATGCCCTGGAGGTCGCGATGAGCCAAGCCGCAGCGGATACGAGACAGGGCCATATCGAGGTCCGCAACTTCGCCCTGAGCTACGAGACCATCGACGGCGCCGTCGAGGCCGTCACCGACACCCAGATCCATGTCGAGCCCGGCGAGTTCGTCTCGATCGTCGGACCGTCGGGTTGCGGCAAGTCGACACTGCTCAACGCTGTCGCGGGCTTCCTCAAGCCGACCAGCGGCATCGTCACGGTCGACGGCCAGGCCGTGACCGGACCCAGCGCCGAACGCGGCATGGTGTTTCAGCAATATTCGCTGTTTCCCTGGAAGACGGTGCGCGAGAACGTCGAGTTCGGGCTGAAGATGCGCGGCATGGCGAAGTTCGAGCGCGCACGCGCGGCGCGGACTCTGCTCGGCCTCGCCGGTCTCGAGGCGTTCGAGAACCATTATCCCGAGCGTCTCTCCGGCGGCATGAAGCAGCGCGTCGGCATCGTGCGCGCGCTCGCCACCGGCCCCAAGGTGCTGCTGCTCGACGAGCCGTTCGGCGCGCTGGACGCGCAGACCCGCATCATCATGCAGCAGATCCTCACCAACATGTGGCAGCGGCTGAAGATCTCGGTGCTGTTCGTCACCCACGACATCGACGAGGCGATCTTCCTGTCCGACCGCGTCTACTGCATGACCGCGCGCCCCGGCTCGATCAAGGCCGAAATCCAGATCCCGCTCGAGCGCCCACGCCAGCAAGCGATGATGATGTCGTCGGAATTCCTGGCGCTGCGGCGCGGGCTGATGTCGTTGATCCGCGAGGAGAGCCTGAAGGCGATGGGCGGCGAGATCACCGATCTCGGCATGCAGGGACTGAGCATCGAGTTGCAGGGCCAGTCGATCTCCGAAATCCTCTGAAGGGTTTTGCGCTCGACCGACGGCGGCCGGTCCAGCTCCGAAGAAGGCGCCCGATGGTCGCACCCGAGCGGCGCAACAGGTGCTGGCGTCCCGGCCGGTCCTGGCGCAGAATGCCGGATAGCAAACAAGGACGTCGCAGGGGGAACGCCCGGCTCCGTCAGCATCGACATCGGGCGTGAGGGTTGCTCGCAGGCGCACATCGAGGGGTCCAGCCGGACGCACCGGCCGTGCATTGCACAACACGGACGGCGTCCGGGATGCGTCTCGTCGCGGCCGCGGCCGCTCTCCCAGGTGCAACTGAGAGGAACCAATGCAGGGCACCATCTACCCAAGCCTCAAGGATCGGGCCGTTCTCGTGACCGGCGGCGGCTCCGGCATCGGGGAAGCGATCGTCCGCAATTTCGTCGGCCAAGGTGCGCGTGTCGGATTCATCGACATCGATCTGGAGGCCTCACAGCAAGTGCTGGAGAGCCTGCCTGCGGAGGCCAAGGTGCACTTCGCGCATGCCGATCTGCGCGACATCGCCGCGCTGAGGGCTGCGGTCGCCGGCGCCCGCGAGGCGCTCGGGCCGATCACCATCCTCGTGAACAATGCGGCGCGCGACGACCGCCACACGATCGAGGACGTCACGCCGGACTATTGGGACGAGCGCATCGCCGTGAACCTCAAGCATCAGTTCTTCGCGGCCCAGGCGGTTGCGCCGGACATGATCCAGGCGGGAGGCGGCGCGATCGTCAATCTCGGCTCGGTGAGCTGGGTGCTCGGCCAGGGCAACATGCCCTGCTACACCACGGCGAAGTCGGCGATCCAGGGACTGACGCGCGCTCTCGCCCGCGATCTCGGCCCCAGCAACATCCGGGTCAATTCCATCCTTCCGGGCTGGATCATGACCGAGCGCCAGCAGCGAATGTGGCTGACGCCCGAGGGCGAGGCCGAGCTGATGCGGCGCCAATGCCTCAAGCGCAAGCTCGTGCCGGACGACATCGCCCGCGTAGTGCTGTTCTTCGCCGCCGACGACAGCGGCGCCTGCACCAACCAGAACTACATCGTCGACGGCGGCTGGGCCTGAGACCGCGCCGCTCTCACGATGCAACCAGATGCGGCCCGGTGCTGCCGCGCGCGACGATCTCGAAACCGAGGTCGATCTGCCGCGCTCTCGGCCGCCTGCCGGTGGCGATCACCTGAAGCACCAGTTCGGACGCCACGCGCCCCATGTCGGCGCGCGGCGTCAGCACGGTCGACAGCGGCGGATTGGAGGCCGCCGCGAATTCCAGGTCATTGAAGCCGATCAGTGAAATCCGGCGCGGGACCTCCAGCCCCGCCTGCTGGCAGGCGAACAACGCCCCGAGCGCGATGTTGTCGTCGCAGCAGAAGATCGCGTCGGGGGCTTCGCTCGCGAGCATCTCCTCGGTCAGCTTCCGCCCCAGCGAGATCGTCGCCTGGGCCGGGAGCCAGGCCACCAGCGACGCGCCGTCCAGCCCGGCTTCCGCCAGCGCTGCGTGATACCCCTCGAGCCGGGCGCGGGCCCGGTCGTCGCGCTGTCCCGAGAGATAGGCGATCCGCCGATGTCCCAGCTCGATCAGGAAGCGGGTCGCGGCATGGCCGCCCTGGCGCTGCGAAAGTCCGACATTCAGATCGATCGGATCGTCGGTCAGCTCGAACGTCTGCACCACCGGAATCCGCGAGCGTTCGAGAATGCGCCGTGCCGCCCGCGTCTGGTTCACCCCGACCAGGATCAGCGCCTCGATGTTCTGGCCCAGCAAGGTCCTGATCGCCCCCTCTTCCTCCTCCGCCGAGTAGCGGCTGCTGACGACGACGGGGCGAAAGCCGAGCGGCAGCAGGGCGTCGTAGATCGCCTGCAGGTAGTCCGCGAAGATGCCGTTGGAGAGCGACGACACGACGATGCCGATGGAATGCGTGCGGGTCGAGGCGAGCCGGCTCGCCGCGAAGTTGGGCACATAGGCCAGCCTGTCGACCGCCGCATCGATCCGCTTGCGCAATTCCGGCGACACCATATCGGGCCGACGCAGCGCCCGCGACACGGTGACAGCGCTGACATTGGCGATGCGCGCGACGTCCTCCAGCGTGGTGCGACGCTTCTGAGACATGATCCTTGCAGCAATGATTCACGCGGATTTGTCCGAACCACATTCATGACATGCGACCGGCCGCTTGGCAAAAGCGGCGCGACGGTAATTGACAGCGCTGTCATTGATCAGTAACGCTTGGCGGGTCGAGACGACGAGCATTGCTCGCACAACCTCCGGAAACAAAGAGGCGTCTCGCACATGCGTCATTGATCTGGCGCCACAACAACAGGGGAGGTCACGAATGTCGTCCAAGTCGATGAGGGCGCGATGCCTTGCCACGTGTGCATCGCTGGTGCTGGTCACCGCGTTTGCCAGCAAGGCGCTGGCGGAGCCGGAGATGGTCAAGGGACCGGCGAGCGAGCCTGAATGCATGGTGCCGTGGACCGCGGACACCAAGTTCTTCAAGTTTCCGGCCAAGAAGGGCCCGTACCGCATCGCACTGGCGAACGGCTACATCGCCAACACCTGGCGCATCCAGATGATCCAGACCGCGAAGGCCTACGCGGCGCAGCCCGAGGTGAAGGCCAAGCTGAAGGAGTTCAAGGTCGTCTCCACCGGCGAGGACGTCCCGGCGCAGATCTCGGCGATCAACAACTTCATCGACTCCGGCTATGACGCCATCGTGGTCAACGCGCAGAACCCGACCGCGTTCGGGCCGGTGATCAAGCGCGCCAAGCAGGCCGGCGTGATCCTCGTCGCCTTCGACAACATTCTCGCGACGGAAGATGCGATCAACGTCAATGTCGACCAGAAGGGCCTCGGCGAGCTCTGGGCAAAATGGCTGGTCAAGAACGTGCCCGGCGGCGGCAAGGTGCTCGAGGTGCGCGGCGTCGCCGGCACCTCGGTCGACACCGATCGGCACAACGGCTTCCACTCCGTTCTCGACGGCTCCGGCAAGAAGTGGCAGGTCACCGAGGTCGTCGGCAAATGGGACGACGGCGTCGCCCAGAAGGCCACGGCCGATGCGATCGCGACCAACGGCCCGTTCGATGCGATCTCCGGCCAGGGCGGCGACACCGGCATCGTGCAGGCGATGCTCGACGCCAAGCACAAGATGGTGCCGTTCGGCGGCGAGACCGAAAACGGCTTCCGCAAGTTCTGCGCCACCAAGGCCTCGGAAGGCCTGAAATGCTCGTCGGCTGGCACCGGACCTGCGCAGGTCGCGGTCGCGATCAAGGTCGCGCTCGCAGCACTCGAAGGCAAGGTCGTGCCGCAATCGGTCAAGCTGCCGCTCGCGGTCGTGGAAGATCCGAACTTCAAGAAGGATCAGGACTACTTCCCGGCCCAGTCCGACAACTTCTTCGTCGGCAACTCCTTCCCGACCTGCGGCATCAACTTCACGGCGCAGGAGATCATGGGCCAGTCGAAGGAAAACCAATAGGCCGATGGATCGCTGGTCCGCGGGTTCTCTCGCGGCCAGCCCGTCCCTATTGCCCAAACGACTGGGGAAGCAAGCATGATCGCGGCTGAGCCGCTGTTTCGCGCCGTAGGACTGTCCAAACGCTACGGCGGCGTGATCGCTCTCGACGGTGCGGACCTGGAGGTCCACCCCGGCCGCATCCACGCCATTCTCGGCGAGAACGGCGCCGGCAAGTCGACGCTGATCAAGCTGATGGTCGGCGCGGTCGCACCGGACGAAGGCCGGATGACGCTCGAAGGGCGCGAGGTCGCCTTCAGCGGTCCCTCCGCCGCGAATGATGCCGGCGTCGTCTGCATCTTCCAGGAGCTGTCGCTGATTCCCGACCTGTCGGTCGCGGACAACATCATGATCTCGCATCCGCCGACGCGGTTCGGCATGATCGACCGGCGCGCCCAGCGCCGGCTTGCCGAGGAGGCGCTACACCGCGCCGGCGCCGGCGACATTCATCCGCGCGCGCTGGTGAAGGACCTGCCGCTGTCGCGCCGGCAGATGGTCGAGATCGCGAAAGCGCTGTCGCGGCGGCCGAAGATCCTGATCCTCGACGAGGCGACCTCGGCGCTGACCGCCTCCGACGTGACCAAGGTATTTACGGTACTGAAGCGCCTGCGCAGCGAGGGGCTGGCGCTGCTCTACATCTCCCACCGCATGCACGAGATCGCCGAGCTCGCCGATGAATGCAGCGTATTCCGCAACGGGCGCCGCATCTCGACCTTCCCGGCCGGCACCAGGACGGATGCCGAAGTGATCGAGCTGATGATCGGCCGCGAGTACAAGCACGCTTTCCCGGACAAGCCGCCGCGCAAGACCGATGGGCGGCCGCCCGCGCTGCAATGCAGGAGCATCAGTTGGGGCGACCGGCTGAAGGACATCTCGTTCTCGCTGCAGGCCGGAGAGATCATCGGACTCGGCGGGCTCGACGGCCAGGGCCAGCGCGAGCTGCTGCTGGCGCTGTTCGGCGTGCTGCGCGACTGCCGCGGCGACATTCTGATCGACGGCAACAAGGTGACGATCGACAGCCCCGTCACTGCCAAGTCGGAGCGCATCGGCCTCGCGCTGATTCCGGAGGACCGCAAGACCGAAGGACTGATGCTGCCGATGTCGGTGCGCGACAATCTCTCGGCCGCCGCCTTCGACCGGTTCGCGACATTTGGCATCATCGACCGGCAGCGGCAATCGGCCCTGATCGAGGAGATGATCCGCCTGATCGAGATCAAGACCGCCTCCCCCGATCTCGCCGTCAGCGCGCTCTCCGGCGGCAATCAGCAGAAGGTCGTGATCGCGAAATGGCTGATGAACAAGCCGCGCATCATCCTGCTCAACGATCCGACGCGCGGCATCGACGTCGGCACCAAGCAGGAGATCTACCGGCTGCTGCGCCGGCTTGCCGACGAGGGCGCCGCGATCCTGCTCTATTCGACCGACTATGACGAGCTGATCGGCTGCTGCGACCGCGTGCTGGTGATGTATGATGGCGCGATCAGGCGCCAGCTTGCGGGCGCCGAGATCACCGAGCGCGCGCTGGTCAGCAGTGCGCTCAATGTCGACGAGGGCGAGCGAGCGGAAGCGAGTCTGGCATGACCGAGTGGCGGTACTGGCTCGCCGAACAGCGCGGCACACTGCTCGCGATCGGCATCTTCGTCGCGATGTTCGTGCTCTATGCGACCAATCATCCGGCCGGCTTCAGCGCCAACATGGTGCAGACCGCGGCCAACAAGGCGACGCTGCTGGCCTTCGTCGCCATGGCGCAGGCGATCGTGGTGATCACCGCCGGCATCGATCTGTCCGTCGGCATGATCCTGACACTGACCAACTGCCTCGCGTCCTGGATCGTGGTCGGCACCGCCACCGAGACCGCGCTCGGCGTCGCCGGCGTGCTCGGCACCGGCATCGTCTGCGGCATGATCAACGGCGCGATCGTGATCTTCGGGCGCCTGCAGCCGATCGTGACCACGATCGCCACCGGGGCGATGTACTACGGCATCGCGCTGTTCCTGCGGCCCAATCCCGGCGGATCCGTCAACGAGACGCTGGCGGATGCCTTGACGGGAAGATTATTCGGCGTGCTGCCCACGAGCCTCGTGGCACTGGCTGCGGCGGCACTGCTGATCTGGGTGCCCTATAGCCGCTCGGTCGTCGGCCGCGCCGCGTTCGCGACCGGCTCCTCCGAGGTCGCAGCCTACATGTCCGGCGCGCCGATCCGCGCGGCCAAGTTCGTCGCATACACCTTGGCTGGCCTGCTGTCGGCGATCGGCGGCCTGTTCCTGACGTTCTTCTCCTACACGGGCGAGGCCGCCTATGCGAGCGGCAATGCCTACACGTTGTTCTCGATCGCGGCCGTGGTGCTCGGCGGCGTATCGCTGATGGGCGGACGCGGCAGCGCGATCGGGGCGATCTTCGGCGCACTCGCGTTCCGCACCATCGGCGATCTGCTGTTCGTGTTCGATTTCGATCCGCTGTGGCAGCCACTGTTCCAGGGCCTCGTGCTGATGCTCGCGGTCTCGATCGGCGCGTTCGGACTGGTGCGGGTGCGCAATCGGCTGGAGTGGTTCGGATGAGCGACGCAACGGCACCACAACCGGCCCATCGCGGGATCACCATGCTGCGCCGGATCGATCCGGCGGTGGCGGCCTCGTTCGGCTGCATCCTGCTGCTGCTGCTGGTCGGCAGCCTCTATTCGCGCAGCTTCCTGTCGCCGGACTATCTGCTGCAGCAGTTGAAGGTCGCGAGCTTCCTGGGCGTGATCGCCACCGGGATGATGCTGGTGATCCTGCTCGGGCAGATCGATCTGTCGGTACCATGGGTGGTGACGACGGGCGCGATGATGGCTTGCGCGGCGGCCGCCCATGGCACGACGGGCGCCATCATCGCAATTCCCTGCGGCATCCTCTGCGGCGCCGCCATCGGTGTCCTGAACGGCATCGGCGTCGCCTATCTGCGCATTCCCTCGATGATCATCACACTGGCGACCAACGCAGTCGCGCAAGGCCTGATGGTGGCCTACACCGGCGGCTTCGCGCCGCAGGATTCCGCCTCCAAGGCGATGCGCTATCTCGCCACCGGCACGATCGTGCCCGGCCTGCCCAATGCGGTGCTGGTCTGGGCGATCATCGGCGGCGCAGCGATCTGGCTGCTGTCGCGGACCACGTTCGGCCGCGCCATCTATGCCATCGGCAATCGCGAGCGCGCGGCCTATCTCTCGGGGATCGATACACGCCGCATCACCATGCTGGCGTTCGCGCTATCGGGCGCACTGTCCGCCTTCGGCGGCGTGCTGCTCGCAGGCTATGCCTCGAAGGCGGCGCAGTCGATGGGCGATGCCTATCTGCTACCCTCGATCGCCGCCGTCGTGCTCGGCGGCACGCACATTCTCGGCGGCCGCGGCAGCTATCTCGGCACCGTCGCCGGCGTCGTGCTGATCACCCTGCTGCAGTCCATTCTGTCGGTGATGCAGATCAGCGAGGCCGGCCGCCAGCTGATCTACGGCGCGGTCATCATCCTGATGCTCCTGATCTACGGCCGCCAGAAGCTGTGATCGAACAGCGACTGGTCCCGCAAGCCGGCCGGTGATCTGCGACGGATGCCGCTGCACCTCACACTTCGAGCCACTCCTGCCGGACCGCGGTGTTGGCCTTGAGCTGATCCGGCGTTCCTTCGAACACGACGCGGCCGTGGCCCATGACATAGACGCGCTTCGATATCCGCATCGCGATCGAGAGCTTCTGCTCGACAAGCAGGATCGCGACGCCAGCCGCCGCAATCCGGGCGATCAGGTCGCCGACCTGTTGTACGATCAGCGGCGCCAGACCTTCGGTGGGTTCGTCGATCATGATCAGGTCGGGGTCACCCATCAAGGTCCGGCAGGTGGTCAGCATCTGCTTCTCGCCGCCCGACAGCACGCCAGCCGGCGTATCGGCGCGCGCGGCGAGATTGGGAAACATGTCGAGCATGTCCTGGAGGCGCCACTTCCCCGGCCGCCGGGTGTCCTTGATGCCGAGCACGAGATTTTGCCGCACGGTGAGGCTCGGAAAGATGTCGCGACGCTCGGGCACATAGCCGAGCCCAAGGCGCGCGATCTTGTAGCTCGGCAGGCCGGCAATGTCCCGGCCCTTGAAGCGGATCGTCCCCTGCGGACTGACCTCGCCCATGATCGCCTTCACGGTGGTCGAGCGGCCGACGCCGTTGCGGCCGAGCAGGCTCACCACTTCGCCGGCAGCGACGTCGAGGTCGACGCCCTGGAGGATGTGACTCTTGCCGTAATAGGCGTGGAGGTTCCTGACTTCGAGCATCAGTGGGCCTCCTCGCCGAGATAGGCTTCCCTCACCTTCGGGTCCCGACGGATCTCCTCCGGCGTGCCCGACGCGATGATGTGACCGTAGACCAGCACCGAGATGCGGTCGGCGAGACCGAATACCACGCTCATGTCGTGCTCGACGATCACCAGCGTCCGCCCCTCGGTGAGCCGCCGGATCAACGAGACGGCGCGCTCGGTTTCCGCATGGCTCATCCCGGCCGTGGGCTCGTCGAGCATGACGACCGTCGCACCGCTCGCAATGGTGACCCCGATCTCCAGCTCGCGCTGCTCGGCATAGGTCAACAACCCCGCGGGGATGTCACGCCGATGCGTGAGGTGGATGTCATCGAGGATCTGGGCGGTCCGCTCGCGCACCTCCGGCAGGCTGTCGACGTTCTTCCAGAACGCGTAGCGGTGTCCTGTCGCCCACAGCACGGCGCAGCGGACGTTCTCCCACACGGTCATGCGGGAGAACACGTTGGTCACCTGGAACGAGCGCGACAGGCCGCGCCGGTTGATCTCGAACGGCCGCAGGCCCGAGATGACCGCGCCGTTCAATCGCACCTCGCCCGAGGTCGGCCTGATATGCCCGCTGATGAGGTTGAACGTGGTGGACTTGCCAGCGCCGTTCGGACCGATGATGGCGTGACGCTCGCCCTGGGCGACGCTCAGGTTGAGATCGCGGATGACGCCGACATTGCCGAAGCGCTTTTCGACGGCACGGACTTCGATGGCCGCGGTCATGCCAGATACCCCCGATCACGCGCCACGGTGGCGGCCCCGTCCCAGGCTCCGGCGATCCGCTGCCACGTCGACCGCGCGACGAAGAAGCCGGCGACCACCAGAATCGCGGCGACGCCCCATGTCACGGGGGATTGCGGATTGAAGGCCACGCCGAACAGGTTGATGGCGTCACCACCCGAATAACGCGCGACCGTCTCGATGGTCAGGATGACGCCGCAAGCGAACGCCGCGGTCGGCACGACGGCCACGAGATAGGACGGGATCACCATTCCGAGCGTTCCGGCACGGACCAGCGGCCGGTGCATCATCAGCAGACCGGCAATGCCACCGGGTGAGAACATGACGATGCCGATGAAGATGATGCCGAAATAGAGCTGCCAGACGCTGGTGAGGCTCGTCAGCCCGAGCTGGAGATAGGTCACCAGGATCGCGCCGAGGATCGGACCGAAGAAGTAGGCCGTCCCGCCGATGAAGGTCGCGAACAGCACCAGGCCCGACTGGATTGCGCCGAGATAGGCGGAATTCGCGATCTCGAAGCTGATCGCCGCGAGGCCGCCCGCGACGCCGGCGAAGAATCCGGCAAAACAATAGGCGAGATAGCGGACGACATGCGGGTCATAGCCGATGAACTGGACCCGTTCGGGATTGTCGCGCACCGCATTGCTGATCCGCCCCAGCGGCGTCCGGGTCAGCGCATACATCGCGATCGCCGACAGCACCAGCCAGAACGCGATCAGGTAATAGACCTGCAGCTGCGGCCCGAAGGTCCAGCCGAACATGCGCGGCAGAGCGGTGCGGTCCGTGGTAATGCCGGCTTCGCCGCCGAACACCGAGCGCAGGATCAGCGACGACGACGCCACGAGCTCGCCGATGCCGAGCGAGATCATCGCAAACACCGTGCCGGCGCGCTTGGTCATGACCCAGCCGAGGATGATCGCGAAGGCGAGGCCGCCCAGCCCGCCGAACAGCGGAATGAAGGGCAGCGGAATCGGCCAGCCATGCGCCACCACCGCATTCATCATGTGACAGGCCGCGAAGCCGCCCAGGCCGTAGTGAACCGCGTGACCGAACGACAGCAATCCGGTCTGACCGAGGAGGATGTTGTAGGAGAGCGCGAAGACGATCGCGATCCCGATGAGGCTGAACGAGGTCAGCGATCCGCCCGAATTGAAGAGCAGCGGCAGCACGATCAGCACGGCCACGCCGATCACCCAGACGGCATAGAAGCGGAGACGGGATCCGGCGGGCTCTGCCGCGAGATGAGACGCGGAGGTCACTGCTGCGGTCATGATTCGCGAGTCCCCATCAGGCCCACGGGGCGCACGATCAGGACGAGCACCAGCAGCAGGTAGGGAACGATCGGCGCGACCTGCGCGATCGTCACGTTCCAGATGTCGGTGAGCACCGATGGCCCGGCGGATGGATCGAGCGGGCCGAAGGCGCTTGCCAGCGAGCCGTTCAGCGCCACGGCGAAGGTCTGCACCAGGCCGATCACCAGCGAAGCGACGAAGGCGCCCGGCAGCGAGCCCAGGCCGCCGAACACGATCACCACGAACAGGATCGGCCCGAGCGCCGCGGCCATGTCGGATTGCGTCACCAGGGCGGGACCGGCGATGACGCCGGCGAGACCGGCCAGTGCGCTGCCGACGCCGAACACCACCATGAACACGCGTCCGACATTGTGGCCGAGATGGCCCACCATGTGGGGATGGGTCAGCGCCGCCTGGACGATCAGGCCGACCCGGGTGCGCTTGAGCACGATCAGCAGCGCCACGAAGATCGTCACCGACACCGCCAGCATGAACAGCTTGTAGGCCGGATAGTTGGTCGAGAAGATCGTGAACGCGGGAAAGTCCAGCAGCGCCGGGACGCGATAGTCGAGCGGCGTCTTGCCCCAGATCATCGAGACGATTTCCTCGATCGCGAATGCGAGGCCGAAGGTCAGCAGCAGCTCGGCGACGTGGCCATGCTTGTGCGTGTTGCGCAGACCGTAACGCTCGACCGCCATGCCGATGGCCCCGACGAGGAGCGGCGCGAGCAGGAGGGCCGGCCAGAAGCCGACCCATTTCGTGAGCTGGAAACCGAAGAAGGCGCCGAGCATGTAGAAGCTGGCGTGAGCAAAATTGAGCACCCCCATCATGCTGAAGATGACGGTCAGCCCGCTCGACAGCAGGAACAGCAGCATGCCGAACAGCACGCCGTTGAGGGTGGAGATGACGATGAGTTCAAGCACGGCGCACCCGCGAATGTCCGGGGCTTCGATGCCCCGCCGCTCATTCCCTAACAGATCGACGCAGGGCCGACGCCGCTTCCCGCACGGTGAGGCCGTGCGGGAAGCCAGCGCGGATCGGTTACGGCCGCGCCATCTTGCACGTCGTCGACACCATCGCCTGGGGCGTATCGACCCTGGAGACCAGGTGCCATCCCCAACCGGTGTTCTCCTCGTCGAACGGCTCGTTCGCCGCGAGCTTGCCGAAGGACGAGACGTAGATCGGCTGGAAGAACTGGTGATCATCCTTGCGCATGAAGCCGGTGCCGCCATCCAGCACCTCGAGCTTGAGGTCCTCGAGCGCGGCCGCAACCTTCACCGGGTCGATGGAGTTGGCCTTCTCGGCCGCCGCCTTGAACATGCGCATCTCGTTGACCGCCCGCGGATACCACAGCGACATGTTGACCTTGGCGCGGAACGCCTTCTCGTAGTCCATCGCAGCCTGATGGCCCGAATTGGCGAAGCCTTCGGTCAGCTGGAAGACCTGATGATCCAGGCCCGTCTGCTTGATGGCGGTCGGGCCGCCGGCGCCGCCCGCGTAATAAGTGTACCAGTTGACCTTCAGGCCGGCATCCGCGGCGGCCTTGAGCAGCAGCGCGATGTCCTGGCCCCAGTTGCCGGTGATGACGCTGTCGGCGCCGGACGCCTTGATCTTGGCAATGTAGGGCGAGAAGTCCGTGATCTTCAGCAGCGGATGCAGCTCGTCGCCGACGATCTGGACATCGGGTCGCTTCGCCGCCAGCATCTTGCGCGCGTCGCTGCGGACCGACTGGCCGAACGAATAGTCCTGATTGATCAGATACACCTTCTTGATGGACGGGATGTCCTTCATGTAGTTGGTGAGCGCCTCCATCTTGATGTCCGAGCTGGCGTCCCAGCGGAAATGCCAGTAGCTGCATTTCTCATTGGTCATGCTCGGATCGACGGCGGCATAGTTGAAGTACAGCACTTCCTTGCCGGGGTTGCGCGTGTTGTGCTTGTTGACGAAATCCTCCAGCGCGAGCCCGACGGACGATCCGTTGCCTTGCGTGATGTAGCGGACGCCGGCGTCGATCGCCTTCTGGGCCTGGACCAGGCTCTCTTGCGGATTGGTCTTATTGTCGAACGGCACGATCTCGACCTTATGGCCGAGAATGCCGCCCTTGCCGTTGAGCTCGTCGGCCAGGTACTGGAACGTCTTCAGGCCGCCCTCGCCGACGCTGGCACCGCCGCCGGACAGCGGATCGATATAGCCGATCTTGACGGTGTCTTCGGCCTGCGCGGCATGACCGAGCATCGGGACGATCAGGGCAATGGCTAAAGTTAACTTGCGCATAGTTTTGTTTCCTCGCTGGCTGTCGACTTCAGTCGATCGATCGATGCGCATGATCGCGCAATTTGAAGAAGCACTGAGCAGAATAACGGCCGGATGACAAGCTCGGCATGAGATGAAGCCGTGTTTGCCGCTCCGGCAATGGGCCGGCAAGCAGCTCACCGCCGATCGGACGTTTCATCGAGCGGAATGTGGCGTCCACATCGTGGACATATGCTTCCGACTCGCGGGGATGACGGCACTTGACGGTCATGTCGCTTGTTCCACAATGTGGGACAGCGCGCCGTAAGTTCCACGCTGGAAGACGGGCAGAGCACGGCGGCCGACGGCGCCCCGACCGGTGGCAATCGTGGCTCCTGCCCCGGCCGAGACCGGCACGTGATGCTGGATCAGATAGATCATGATCAGATCATTGACCGGATCGGCCTGCCACCAGGTGCCAAAGATGCCCGGCCAGGTCATCGAGCCCGGAGCGCCACAGGCATAGGGATTGCCAGCGGCCTCCTCGGCGATCGCCAGTCCGAGCCCAAATCCGGAGGTCTGCCACAGCGGCATGCCGGCGAAGGGAATCTGGCGCTGCCCATCGGTCAGCCGATTGGTTCGCATCAGATCCACAGTTGCGGGCCGCAGCAACCTGACGCCGCCCAGCTCGCCTCCTCCGAGCAGCATGCGCGCGAACCGATGGTAGTCCGGCGCGGACGAGATCAGCCCGCCGCCACCCGGCGTATAGGCCGGCGGCTCGTCATACATGACCGGCTCGACCTTCGCGAGCCGCCCCGTCGTCTCGTCATATCCGTACAGGCTCGCCAGGCGATTTCGCTTGGCGAGCGGCAACCAGAAATCGCTGTCGTCCATGCCGAGCGGCGCGAAGATGCGCTCCTGCAGTACCTGCCGGAACGGCTTGCCTTCGACCCGGCCGATCAGGAAGCCGAGCACGTCGGTCGAGTGTCCGTAGTGGAAGCGGTCACCGGGCTGATAGGCCAGCGGCAGCGTACCGAGGGCCGCGAGCCATTCGTCCGGCGTCGAACGGTTCATCGCGGGATCGCCGAGCGCCGTCTCATAGGCGACCTTGAGCGGGCCTTCCGAGAAGAACGCGTAGGCGATGCCCGAGCGGTGCGTGAGCAGATCCTCGATGGTGATCGCGCGCTGGGCGGGCACGGTCTCGTCGAGCGGGCCGGCGGCGTCGCGCAGGACCCGTAAATCGGCCAGCTCCGGAAGCCACTGGGAGACGGGGTCCGCCAAGGCGATCCTGCCTTCCTCGACCAGCATCATCGCCGCCACCGAGGTGATCGGCTTGGTCATCGACGCGATCCGGAACAACGTATCCGGGCGCATCGGGCTGTTCGTTTCGACGTCCCGCCAGCCGATCGTCTCGGCATGAACGATCTCGCCGCCGCGCGAGGTGAGAGACACGATGCCTGCGAGCTCGCCGCGATCGACGAATTCGGCGAGCGCCGGGCCGATCGCTGCAAGCGCCGCAGGATCGAAGCCCCGGCGGCGGCGGACGGCTTCACTGATCATGAGCGGCGCTCCGACGGACAGGGTTCAGCTTTCGGCGCCGGCCGGCGCGGGTGACGGAGAGACAACAGGGCATCCTGGCGCGCAAGCGACGCCCGGACAGGCCATGGCCGACGAGAGGATTAGTCCGCCTTGAAGTCGTCGGTCAGGATCGGACCCGAGATGATCCAGCGCTGACCGTCGAATTTCATCATCTGGAATTGCTTGCTGATGCGGTAATCGTCGGGCGTTGTCGTCACCGACATTCCCGGCAGCCCGAGATCGGGAACGAAGCCCTTGATGTTGGTCGCCTGCTTCATGATGTTGGCGCGCGTCAGCTCGTCACCGCATTGCCTGAGAATGTGGACGAGCAGAGCGGCCGTCGAGTAGCCATAGGTCGCAAAGCCGCTGTTGGCGTCCTCGCCGGGCGCGTATTTCGCCATGAACGCCTTGTAGCGCTTCATGCCCTCGTCATCGGCCCATTGCGGATCGAGCGGATCCTTGCCGTAGGCGACCGAGATGATGTCCTTGGCATTCTCGAGCCCCGCGGGCACGAGCACCTGACCGACCGCCGTCGCGTTGACCTCCAGGATGTGGACGGGCTTCCAGCCGAGCTCGGCGGCCTTCCTGATCGATTGCGCCGCGAATTTCGGCGTCGACATGTTGTAGAACAGATCGGCACCCGACGCCTTGAGCGTCACCAGCTGCGAATCGATCGTCGGATCGGACAGCTCGTAGGACAGCTCCTTCACGATCATGCCGGCCTTGGCGCCGAGCCCGTCCTTCAGCCCCTTGACGTAATCTTTGCCGAGGTCGTCGTTCTGATACAGGATGCCGATCTTCGCGTTCGGATGGTTCTCCAGAATGTATCTTGCGTAGATGTGCGCTTCCGACTGGTAGTTCGGATTGGCGGAGATCGTCCACGGAAAGTTCTTCGGGTCGGTGAAGCGGGACGCTCCACTTCCCGCCAGAAGCTGCGGGACGCCCTTGCCGTTCAGATATTTCTGGACCGCAGCGTTCGGCGGCGTGCCGATGATCTGGAACGTGGTCAGCACCTCGTCGCTTTCGACCAGCTTGCGCACCTGCTCCACCGTCTTCGGCGGACTGTAGGCGTCGTCATACTGGATGAGGTTGATCTTGCGCCCGTTGACGCCGCCCTGCTCGTTGATCATGCGGATATAGGCCGCTTCCGCCTTGCCGATGGCCCCGAAAGCAGAAGCCGGCCCGCTGAGCGGGTTGGTCTGGCCGATCTTGATCTCGGTGTCGGTGGCGCCGACGTCGTATGTCTTCTGCGCGAACGCCGGGGCTGAAAGGGCCACGCCGAGCATCAGCACGGCAGCCGCCGTCGATTCGATCCGTATCATGTGTCCTCCCGTGAGCGGCTGATCCATGGCCAGCCGATTGTCCTTGATGATGTCAGCGCGCGACCAGACTGGCAGCGCGCTGCCCGCCGCCCGACCGTCGACCGCTATCCATCAGGTCTCCGAGACCTACCGTCCGGCCGGCCGCCGGTCAAGTTCATTAATTTAGCACTAAATAAAAATGTTGGAAGCCCGAAGTCCCGCTTGACCGGGCGCGCCCACCCCCTCATCGTCAAAATGACAACGGCGCCGTTCCTGCGCGCGCCGATCAGGGACCACGGAGAGCATGCCAGCAGAGCCGAAGCCCGAGGGGCGCCGCACGCGCGCGGAACAGCGCGCGACGACGGTGAAGCTCATCCTCGACACCAGCGAGGAGCTGTTCGCGCAGCTCGGCTATTTCGGCGTGACGATCAAGGATGTGGCCGACAGGATGGGCATCCATCCTGCGCTGATCCATTACTACTTCGAGGGCAAGAAAGCGCTGTTCGACGCCGTGTTCGAACGCCGCATGGAATACGCTGTCACGGTGCGCACGGCCGGGCTGGATGCCTACGAGGCCAAGGTCGGAGATCGCCCGACCGTGGAAGGCGCGCTGCGTGCCTATTATGACGGCGCGTTCGACGTCTACGTCAACGAAGAGGACAACTGGCGGCACTTCGGCCGCATCTTCGCGCAGGTCGCCAACGCGCCGGGCTATGGCGTGGAGATGATGGACACCTATCTCGATCCGCTGGTGCTGCGTCTCATCGGTCTGCTGCAGAAGGCGCTGCCCGACGCCAGGCCCGAGGATCTGTTCTGGAGCTTCCAGTTCACCTCCGGCGCCTATTCGCTGATCCTGTCAAGGACCGGCCGCATCGACCGCCTGTCCGGCGGTCTGTGCAAGTCCGACGATTTCGTGGCCGTCCGCGAGCGGTTTGTGACCTTCATGGCCGGAGGCTTCAACGCGCTCTACAAGCGGCGGAAGCAGAAGTCGAAATGAGCGCCTCGGCGTCTCCCATCGGTCGACGCGATACAAACAACCAGCCGGAACCAATGATGACAGCTCCCTATATTCCGCAAATGGCCCTCTATCGCCAGTGGCTGAAGGATCATCGCGGCCTCCACTTCGAAAGCTTCGAGAAGATGCGGCAATGGTCCATCCTCGACCTCGACGGATTCTGGCGCAGCATCTGGGACTATTATGACCTGCAGTCGCCGACCGCGTTTTCGACCGTCCTGGGCAAGCGCACGATGCCGGGAGCGGTCTGGTTTCCAGGCGCTTCGGTCAACTACGCCCGGCAGGTATTTCGTCACGTCGAAGCCGCCGATGCGGCGGGCCTGCCCGCGATCGTGAGCAGTCACGAGGACGGCAGGCTCACGGAGACGGCATGGCCGGAGCTGCGGCGAAAGGCAGCCGCCCTGGCGCTGCATCTGCGCGAGCAAGGCGTGGCGCCAGGCGACCGGGTCGCCGCCTATCTGCCCAATATCCCCGAAGCCATGATCGCGTTTCTCGCTGCCGCGAGCATCGGCGCGATCTGGAGCGTTTGCGCGCCCGACATGGCCGCGCCCGCCGTGATCGACCGGTTCAAGCAGATCGAGCCCAAGGTGCTGATCGCCTGCGATGCGGTCACCTATGCCGGCCGCCGGCACGATCGCCGCGATGTCGTCGAGGAGCTGCGCCGGTCGTTGCCAACGGTCGGTCACGTCGTCCTGCACAGCGACGATGCCGGCGCGCCGGTCGCCGGGGGCGTCCATCTCTCGGATGTCCTGTCACGAACAGGCCCTGGCGTCGATGCCTTCGAACCGGAGTGGCTTCCCTTCGATCATCCGCTCTGGATCGTGTATTCGAGCGGCACCACCGGATTGCCGAAACCGATCGTGCATGGTCACGGCGGCATCATCATCGTCACGCTCGCGCTGCTTGGGCTGCACAACGACATCGGCTGCTCCTATCAGCCGAATTCGTTCGGCGAGCGCTATCACTGGTACAGCTCGACCGGCTGGATCATGTGGAACAACCAGGTCGGCGCGCTTCTCAACGGCACCACGTGCTGCATCTTCAACGGCAGCCCGGCCGGGCCGAAGGATCATCCGGACTGGACCACGCTGTGGCGGTTCGTGGCGAACTCGAAGTCGACCTTCTTCGGCGCCGGCGCGGCGTTCTTCGCGAGCTGCGTCAAGGCGGACATCGATCTGGCCGACGCTGGCGATCTGTCCCGTCTGCGTTGCCTCGGGTCCACCGGCTCGCCGCTCAGTGCCGACACGCAGGCCTGGTTCGATCGGCGGTTTGCGGAGCTGTCGCAGGTCAATGGCAGCCGGGCGCAGGCGCAAATGTGGTGGTCTAACATCTCCGGCGGCACCGACTTCGCCGGCGCCTTCATCTGCGGCAATCGCGAATTGCCGCAGGTGCCCGGAACGATGCAATGCCGCGCACTCGGCGCGGCCGTCGAGGCCTTCAATGATCAGGGCGAGCCTGTCATCGGTGAAGTCGGAGAGCTCGTCTGCACCGCGCCGATGCCGTCGATGCCGCTGCAGTTCTGGAACGATTCGGGGAATGCGCGCTATCTCGCGAGCTACTTCGACGCCTTCGAGGCGCGCGCGGGCGGGCCGGTCTGGCGACATGGCGACTGGCTCAAGGTCAATCCGGATGGCTCCTGCATCATCTATGGCCGCAGCGACGCGACCATCAATCGCCACGGGCTGCGCATGGGGACGAGCGAATTGTACTCGGCCATCGAGGCGCTGCCGGAGATCCTGGATTCGCTGGTCGTCGATCTCGAATATCTCGGCCGCGACAGCTACATGCCGCTGTTCGTGGTGCTGCGCGACGGTGTCGCGCTCGATGCGGCGATGAAGCGGAAGATCAACATGGCGGTCGAAGCCGGCCTGTCGCGGCGCTTTGTGCCCGACGAGATCTTTGCGGTGGCCGAGATCCCGCGCACGTTGTCCGGCAAGAAGCAGGAGCTGCCGATCAAGAAGCTCCTGCTCGGGCAGCCGCTCGACAAGGTCATCAACCGCGACGCCATGGCCAATCCCGGTTGTCTCGACTGGTACATCGCGTTCGCCCAGAGCCGTTTGCAGAGCGGCTCAGGTGCGACATAGCAGACGCGCCCGAGCGAGCAGCTAGACCATCAGCCGATCGAAATCGACCGCAACATGGCTGTTGGTAAAAATCTCCCGCGCCTCGCCGAGGATCTCCTCGTCGGGATAGCGGCCGGAGATGTGGTTCAGGACGAGCTGCCCGACGTTGCTCGACGCCGCGAGCCCGGCAGCCTCCGCGGCCGTCAGGTGGCCGTAGTCACGAGCCATGGCCGAATCCCGCCGGAGAAAAGTGGCCTCGATCACGAGCATGTCCGCGTCGCGAACATGCTCGTGCAGACCCTCGGTCGTTCCAGCATCGCCGACGATGACGAGCTTTTTCGGTCCCTGCGGAGGCCCCAGAACATCCTCCGGATCGATGGTTCGTCCGTCCTCCAGCGTGACCGGCCGGCCCTCCGCCAATGCCTTCCGCACGGGCCCATCAGGGACCGCGAGCGCCGCCAGACGGTCTGGCAGCAGATGGCGGCGAACTTGACCTGCAAATTCGAAGCCGAAGCTGTCGGTGTCGCGGTGCCGGACGGGAAAGCAGTTGATCGTAAACTCGCCGGCATCGAGAACCGTCCCGCGCCCGAGCGGAACGAGCTCGAGCGGGATCGGCGCGCGGCCCTCGCCCCACAGCCCCGCGAGCATTCGGACCACCACATCGAGCGTGTCGGGGCCGCCGTGTATGCGCATAGTGTCAGCGCTCCTGCGCAGCCGCAGGGTGGAAAACAGTCCGGGAATGCCGAGGACATGGTCGAAATGGCCGTGGGTGAGCAGGATCCGATCGAGCCGGCGAAAGCCTGCCCCACTGCGGAGCAGCTGACGCTGGGTCCCCTCGCCGCAATCGACGAGAATACGATGCCGGCCTGCTCGAACGAGAAGGGCTGGATGGTTGCGGTCCGCCGACGGAACGCTCGCCGAGGTCCCCAGGAAAGTGAGCTCGAACATCACAGCTGCTTCAGGCACATGGTCGCAACGTCGTGAGCGACTTTGACGACAGGTCCCGGCTGCGCTGCTTCGTCTCGATCACGGTCGGCGATCCCTTTTCTCATGAGCGTGTTTCCGTCGTCGCCGATGAAAGGCCGAGGGCGATAGACATTGCAACGTCCTTGTAAGGGACGTTGCTGGTAGCCAGCACTCGGCTGTGCAGACTTCATCGCCTCGCTCTGATAGAGCTTGACCATGCCAAGCTCCGGTCCGGAACAGGATGCCGCACCGCCGGCAACCCGCAAGATCATCCACATCGACATGGATGCATTCTACGCGTCGGTCGAGCAGCGGGACAATCCCGAGCTCCGCGGCAAGCCCGTGGCCGTGGGAGGCTCCCGCGAGCGCGGCGTCGTGGCAGCTGCAAGCTACGAGGCTCGGGCGTACGGCGTGCGCTCGGCGATGCCGTCGGTGACGGCAAAACGCCAGTGTCCGGACCTGATATTCGTCAAGCCTCGCTTCGAGGTCTACAAGGCCATCAGCCAGCAGATCCGCGCCATCTTCGCCCAGTACACGCCGGTCATCGAGCCTTTGTCGCTGGACGAGGCCTATCTGGACGTCACCGAAAATCTGCAAGGCATTCCGCTGGCACGCGACATCGCCTTGCAGATCCGGGCCAAGATCAAGGCCGAGACCGGACTCAATGCCTCCGCGGGAATCTCCTACAACAAGTTCCTCGCCAAGCTGGCCTCGGACCATCGCAAGCCCAATGGCCAATACGTCATCTCGCCGGAGATGGGTCCAGCCTTCGTGGAGGGGCTGCCGGTCGGCAGGTTTCACGGCATCGGCCCGGCGACCGCCGCGAAATTCAACGCGCTCGGAATTCATACCGGGCTCGACATCCGCAATCAGACCCTGCCCTTCCTCCAGCAGCACTTCGGCAAGGCCGGCCACCACTACTATTGGATCTCGCGCGGCATCGACAATCGCCCGGTCCGCGCCAATCGCATCCGCAAATCAGTCGGCGCCGAAAACACCTTCTCGACCGACCTGACCGACTTCGAACCGATGCTGGCGGAGCTGCAGCCGCTGATCGACAAGGTCTGGCAGCATTGCGAAGCCAGCGGCAACCGAGGCCGGACGGTCACCTTGAAGGTCAAGTTCGCGGACTTCGAAATCATGACGCGCAGCAGGTCCGTCGCCAACCTGGTCGCGAGCCGGGAGGACCTGGCACGCTTGTCCATTGCTCTCCTGCAGAGCGAGATGCCCCTGGCCAAGCCGGTGCGCCTCCTCGGCGTTTCGCTGTCATCCTTGCAGCAGCACGACACCGGCGTGGAAGCCCAGCTTCCCTTGCTGATCTGAGGCGGGTCGGCCCCGATAGCGATCGCGACGGTCCCCGATCGTTCCAGCAACGGGACGGGTTGACAGCCGAACAACCGAGCGCTTTATTCTGCCGCACGGGGATGTGCGATCTCCCCGCGAGGCGACATGCCCAAGAATCGCGTCCTGGTCACCAAGGGCGCAGCATGTCATCATCATACACTTCGATCTCACCCGAAAAATTGTCTCGACTGATCGGCACGGCGGCCGCGCCGGCGCTCGTCGACGTGCGTATCGACGAGGATTTCGCCGCCGACCCGCGCCTCATCCCCGGCGCCGTCAGGCGTTCGCATCTCGACGTCCAGCAGTGGGCGCCGAGCTTCACCGGCCAATCCGTCGTCGTGGTCTGCCAGAAAGGCAAGAAGCTGAGCGAAGGCACCGCAGCCTGGCTCCGGTGCAGCGACATCGCGGCCGAGGTCCTCGACGGCGGGTACGTCAGCTGGAGCGAGGCGCAGCTTCCGACTGTGCCCGCGAACAGGATTCCCGCGAGGGACGGCCGCGGTCGCACGGTCTGGGTCACGCGATCACGTCCCAAGATCGACCGCATCGCCTGCCCATGGCTGATCCGCCGCTTCGTCGACCCCGCCGCGGTCTTCCTGTTCGTGACCCCGGCCGAGGTGGAAGCGGTCGCCGACCGCTTCCAGGCCACGGCCTTCGACGTCGAGAACGTCTTCTGGAGCCATCGCGGCGAACTTTGCACCTTCGACATCATGGTCGATGAGTTTGGCCTGCGGACGCCGGCCTTGGAGCGACTCGCCACGATCGTGCGCGCCGCGGATACGGCGCGGCTCGATCTGTCGCCCGAAGCTGCCGGACTGCTTGCCGCTTCGCTCGGCCTGTCCCGAATGTACGACGACGATCTGGAGCAGTTGAGCGCAGGCCTTCTGCTCTATGACGCCTTCTACCGCTGGTGCCGCGACGCCACGAAGGAGGCGCACAACTGGCCGAACAGCAAGGTGAAGTCATGACGGACATCGCAGCACCGCGAAAACCGATTGCGGCCGAACACGCCCATGGCATCTCGTTCAATGACGCGCTTCTCGTGTGGCTCCGGGTGGCCTGTCTGAGCTTCGGCGGCCCGGCCGGGCAGATCGCGGTCATGCATCGCATCCTCGTCGAAGAGAAGAACTGGATCTCGGAGAGCCGCTTCCTGCACGCCCTGAACTACTGCATGCTGCTGCCGGGACCCGAGGCGCAGCAGCTTGCGACGTATATCGGCTGGCTGCTGCACCGGACCACCGGCGGCATCGTCGCGGGCACGCTCTTCATCCTGCCGGGTATTTTCGCCATCATGGGCCTCAGCTACATCTACGCGGCCTATGGCCATGTCGGCTTTGTCGACGCCTTGTTCTTCGGCCTCAAGGCGGCGGTGCTGGCGATCGTGATCCAGGCCGTCGTCCGCGTCGGCAAGCGCGCGCTACGCAATCGGATCATGATCGGACTGGCGGCCGCAGCCTTCGTCGCGATCTTCTTCTTCGGGGCGCCGTTTCCGACCATCATCGTTGCCGCCGGAGTCATCGGCTTCGTCGCAGCCCGCCTCGGCCGGCCGGAATTCGCAGCCCTCGAGCACGGCGGCAAGAACGCCGGCGCGATCGACAGCATGCTCGGCGAAGCCGTGCCGGATCACGTCCGTCCGAACGCGTCGCGCGCGCTGCGGGTGGCGGCCGTCTGGCTCGCGATCTGGCTCGTCCCCGTCTTCGCCCTGCTGACCCTGCTCGGGCCGAACGACGTCTTCGGTCAGATCGCGATCTTCTTCAGCAAGATGGCGATGGTGACGTTCGGCGGCGCCTACGCCGTGCTCGCCTACGTCGCGCAACAGGCCGCGGAGTACTATCACTGGGTTGCTCCGCGCGAGATGCTCGACGGCCTCGGCATGGCGGAGACGACTCCCGGTCCCCTGATCATGGTCGTCCAGTTCGTGGGCTTCATGGCCGCGTTCCGCGGGGCGAGCGGGCTGTCTCCCATGCTCGCCGGCACACTGGGCGGACTGCTGGCGACGTGGGTGACGTTCGCGCCCTGCTTTCTCTGGATCTTCGTCGGCGCCCCCTACATCGAGGCGCTGCGGGGAAACAAGGCGCTCGCCGGCGCGCTCTCGGCGATCACGGCCGCCGTCGTCGGCGTGATCCTCAATCTCTCGATCTGGTTCGCGCTGCACACCCTGTTTCGCGAAACCTTTCCGATCCATGGATTCGGCCTGTCATTCGACGCGCCGCTGCCGGCGAGCATCGATCTGCCGGCCGTCGTCCTGTCGATCGCGGCGGCGACCGCCATCTTCCGCTTCAACATGGGAATGCTCGTCGTCCTCGCCGCCTCGTGCATCGCGGGCATGCTGATGCGCGTTGCAGGCGCCATCTGAGCGCTGTGACGGCCGCTGGACGCGCTAGCGCCGATCCGGCGTGTCCCATCGCTCGACCCGCTCGCGGTCCTGTGGCAAATTTGGGCGATGCCGATGGGGCGCAGCCGGATGTGGTAATGTCGTCGAAGCAGGACTGGACGCTCGCTTTCCCGCCGTTGCGACAACTGCCGGAGGAGATCTTCGCGCAGTTGCGCGAGGCCAGCCTCATCGTCGAGCTTCCGGAAGGCAGCCGGATTTTCGGCCCCGGTCAGGCGCCGGATTCCTTTCTGCTGCTGCTGGACGGGACCATCCGCGTGCAGCAGACGTCCGAGTCCGGCCGCGAGATCGTGCTCTACCGCGTCCAGGCAGGCGAAAGCTGCGCGCTGACCACGGCCTGCCTGATGGGTTACGAGGAATACCAGGCCGAGGGCATCGCGGAGACCCGGATCCGTGCCGTGGCGATCCCGCGCGCGCTGTTCGACCGGCTGATCGCCAGCTCGCGCGAATTCCGACAGTTCGTCTTCACCGCGTTCAGCCGCCGCGTCACCAATCTCTTCCGCATCATCGAGGAAGTCGCGTTCGAGCGGATCGATGTGCGGCTCGCGCAGAAGCTTCTGGATCTCGCGGGGACAAAGCAGCAGATCGCTGCAACGCATCAGGAGCTCGCCAACGAGCTTGGCAGCGCACGCGAGGTCATCAGCCGGCAGCTCAATGAATTCGCGCGGCGCGGCTGGTTGCGAATGGCTCGCGGAATCGTCGAGATCACCAACAGACCGGCGCTTGTCCACCTGGCCCAGCATGGCTAGGAACCGGCGTCTCTTGGTGACTTAGTTACATACCCGCGCTGTGTCCCGCTCTATCGTCTGCATCATCGCAAGCCAAAGGGGAGCGCGACATGACACAGAACATTGGCAAGATCGACCGGCTGCTCAGGATCATCGTCGGACTAGCGATCCTCAGTCTGACGGTCGTAGGACCGCACACCCTGTGGGGCCTTCTGGGCCTGATCCCGCTCGGCACCGCACTGATCGGCTGGTGCCCGCCCTACGCGATGCTCGGCATCAATACATGCGGAACGAAATCCAATTCGATGTCTTAGACCGCGCAGGACGACAAACGCGCCGTGGGCGGCGATGCCGCCCCGGAGCCAAATCGTGGAGCAGCAGCCATGTCCTATCGAATCGATTCCTATCCAATCGATCTCCGCATGCAGCCGAAGGTGGCCGGATTTTTCGATCCTGACACCAGCACGATCAGCTACGTGGTGAAGGATCCGTCATCGCCGTCCTGCGCGATCGTCGATCCCGTCCTCGACATCGACTACGCGGCCGGCCGCATCAGCACCCGCTCCGCCGACATGCTGATCGACTACGTGAAGATCAACGGCCTCAGGCCGGAGTGGCTGATCGAAACGCATGCGCATGCCGACCATCTCTCTGCTGCGCCCTACATCCAGGACAAGCTCGGCGGCAAGATCGGCATCGGCGAGCATATCCTGACCGTGCAGGAGACCTTCGGCAAGGTCTTCAACGAGGGCACGGAGTTTCGTCGCGACGGCAGCCAGTTCGACCGGCTGTTCAAGGATGGCGACACCTATCAGGTGGGGCAGATGACGGCCTTCGTGATGCACACGCCCGGCCATACGCCGGCCTGTGCCACACATGTGATGGGCGATGCCGCTTTCGTCGGCGACACCTTGTTCATGCCGGACGGGGGAACGGCGCGGGCCGACTTTCCAGGCGGCAATGCGCGCACGCTGTACCGCTCGATCCGGAAGATCCTTGAGACGCTGCCGCGCGAGACCCGGCTGTTCATGTGTCACGACTATGCCCCCGACGACCGCGCGGTGCGCTGGGAAACGACCGTCGGCGAGGAGCGGCTCCGCAACATCCACGCCCGAGACGGGATGACCGAGAACGAGTTCGTCGCGCTCCGCGAGGCCCGCGACAAGACGCTCGGCATGCCGCGCCTGATCATTCCATCGCTGCAGGTCAATATCCGCGCCGGACATCTGCCTCCGGCGGACGCGACGGGAAAGACATTCCTGAAGGTACCGATCAACGTACTTTGAGAACCGCTCGCTTTGCTCACGCGATGCGGGTTTGGCCGCAAGTTCGCGGCGTCACGAAGATGTCAGTTGCCAACAGCGGTCGGTCTGCGCGACCAGTCCAGACTGGAGAAGATGATCCACGATGAGACGTGCTGAGCTCGAGATGCCCGCGATGACACGCCGCCTGATGGCGGCGCTGATTGCGCTCGTTTTGAGTCTGGCGCCTCTGCTCGGAACCTTCGAGGTAGCAACGGCCGACGCCGGCGCCGGTGTGCACCAATGGTCCCGAACGACCACCAGCGCGCCCAAGCCATGCAGGAAGGCCGTCATCCCGGGCATGATCAACACGTGTCCGTTTGCCGCGGCGGGTCTGACTGCCGTCCCCGCGAGCGACAGTGGGGCGGCACAGCCGGTTGCCGCGTCCCGGACGCTGTCCTGGCGCCCCTATGACGAGGCGCTGACGACGCAATGCGACGCGTCCTCGCCCTACCGTCCCCCCTGTCGCCACGCCTGATCCTTCCGTCGTCATCGGCTCGCGGGCCGCGTAACGTCGTGACTTGAGCGGACGAATATCCACCATCGATCGTGCGTCGTGCAGGTCGGCTTAAGGTGCCCATTGCCAGGCGCGCCTTGCGCCGGGTCGCGCAGCGCAACTGCCACCGCAACGCACGATCAGCGCGCGGGAGATCATCATGTCCATCCGTCATCTTGGCCGGCTCGCATGGCTGCTCGGCCTGCTCCATCTTGCGGCGACGACCGCTGTCGCGGGCGAATTGCGACCGCAGGCGAACGTCGACACGCGCCTGCTGGTCGGCGACGTCACGCGAGCAGACGGCGGCCCGGCCGCGGCATGGGCCGGACTGGATGTCAGGCTGGATGCAGGCTGGCACACCTATTGGCGCTCGCCCGGCGACGCCGGCGCGCCGCCCGAATTCGACTGGACCGGCTCGCGCAACGTCGCCGATGTCACCGTCGAATGGCCGGCACCGAGCCGCTTCAGCGAGCAGGATATCGACACGTTCGGCTATGCCGAGCACGTGCTGTTTCCGTTGCGCGTGCGGCTCGAGGATGGCGCGGCGCCCGCGCATCTCACGCTGAAAACCGTGCTGTTCGTCTGCTCGGTCATCTGCACCCAGCAGGAGGCCCATCTCGAGGCCGACATCCCCGCCGTGTCGCGCCGGCCGAACGATCAGGCGCTGATCGACGAATGGCGGCAGAGCGTCCCGCGCGCGAGCGCGCCCGGGCTTTCCATCACGGCGTTGCGCATCGATCGGCAATCAAAGCCGCACCTGCAGCTCGAGGCGCATGCGACGCCGCCACTGCACGCGCCCGACGTCTTCCTTGATGGGAACGACGCCGTGTCCGGCGGCCGTCCCCAGGTGAGCCCGATGTCGGACGGCGGCGTCCGGATCACCGTACCGGTGCAAGGCCTCGATCAGGCCGGTCCGGTGCAACGTCTGCGGGTCACCCTGGTCGATGGCGATCGATCGATCGAAGCCATGCTTCCGGTGGATGCCGATCAAGCTGCTCGCGCTTCTGCGGCCAAAGCAGCCACAGCGGCACCGCGTCCTTCGGCGGCATCGATCTGGGCCATGCTCGGCGTGGCCCTGCTCGGCGGCTTCATCCTCAACTTCATGCCATGCGTGTTTCCGGTGTTATCGTTGAAGCTCGTTTCGCTGGTCGATCACGATCCCGCACGCGCGCCCTCGCCGCGCCGGGCATTCCTGGCGACGGCGGCCGGCATCGTCGCCTCATTCGTGACCCTTGCCACCGTCCTCTCCGCGCTCAAGGCCGCGGGCGCCGAAGTCGGCTGGGGCCTGCAGTTTCAGCAGCCAGCTTTCCTCATCGCGATGATCATCGTGCTCGCCGCATTCGGTGCCAACCTGCTCGGCCTGTTCGAGATCGGCCTGCCGTGGTGGATCGCCGGCCGCCTTGGCAACGCCGCGAGCCACAGGACGATGGCAGGTCATGCCATCAACGGCTTCGTCATGACGCTGCTGGCCACGCCGTGCTCGGCGCCGTTCGTCGGCACCGCCGTCGCCTTTGCGCTGTCGCAGGCCGCGCCGCAGATCCTGCTGGTGTTCACCACGCTCGGGCTCGGCATGGCCGCGCCCTATCTGTGTCTGGCTGCAGCGCCAAGCCTTGCCGCACTCTTCCCGCGGCCCGGCCGCTGGATGCTGAAGCTGCGCGCCGTCGCAGCGGCCGCGATGGCGGCGACCGCGCTATGGCTGCTGACGGTGCTCGCCGACATCAGTGGCGCGGCGACTGCGGCCGTCCTCGCCGCTGCGCTGCTGGTCCCCACGCTGATCATGGCGGCGCTCCGTTTCCCGTTGCGGCGAACGATCGCTGGAGCCGGCCTCGCCGGCATGATCGGACTAACGCTAATCGCCGCCACCTCCATTAAGCAGCCGGATGGCGGAAGCCGACCGGCCGGAATCGCCTGGCAGCCGCTGGTGCCCGCCGAGATCGCGGCACAGGTGCGCGCCGGTCGCACGGTCTTCGTCGATGTCGGCGCCAGCTGGTGCGTCACCTGCAAGGTGAACGAGAAGCTCGTGCTCGACAGCACGGCCGTGCGCGGTCGCCTTGCGTCGGGTGTCGTTGCCGTCAGGGGCGACTGGACCTCCCCCAGCGATGCGATCGCGACCTATCTGCGATCCTTCGGCCGCTACGGCCTGCCGTTCAACGCCGTGTTCGGCCCGGGCGCTCCCGCCGGCATCGTGCTGCCCGAACTACTGACTCCACAGATCGTGCTCGACGCGATCGACACCGCCTCAACCACCCCTCATCAGGAGAACGACAAGACATGACCACGAAGACCTTCGCCGCATCGATCGCGACGCTTCTGCTGCTCGCCACGGCGATCCTGCCGATCCAGGCCCGCGCCGAGGACGACGACACCGACATTCTGAGCGAAGCGCGCATCCTGCACGATCCCGCCATCCCCGCTGTCGGAAACGCCGAGGGCGACATCACGATCGTCGAGTATTTCGACTATCAGTGCCCGTATTGCCGCAAGATCAGCCCGGAGCTCGCCAAGGTGGTTCGCGACGACGGTCACGTCCGGCTCGTCTTCAAGGATTGGCCGATCTTCGGCGGCGCCTCGATCTACGCGGCCCGCCTCACCCTGGCGGCGAGATATCAGGACAAGTTCGCCGAGGCGCACGAGGCGCTGATCTCGCTGCACGAGAAGCTGTCGGAAGCCAAGGTCGATGCGGCGCTCAGCGGCGCCGGAATCGATCTGGCCCGCGCCAAGGCCGACCTCGCGGCCAAGCACGCCGACATCGACGCCGTGCTCGCGCGCAATCACGAGCAGGCCACGGGCCTCGGCTTCCGCGGCACGCCGGCCTTCATCATCGGCCATTTCCGCATCCCCGGCGTCCCCAATGCCCAGGCTTTCAAGCAGGCCATTGCGGATGCCCGCGCGGCTGCATCCGCCAAGTGAGCGGGCCCCTGGCGCTCGCCACGGACACGCCGCGCCCCCAAGGTGCGGCTCGGTGGCGGGTGCAAGGGTTAGGGTGATCTCGTTCCAGACGTCTGGGACAGCGGGGCTCCCTGATGCTTTCCGCGATGGAGCGAGGTCCTGATGCGGTCGGCCACCGCGGTCAGGCCGATCTCGGTATCAGTGAGGCGGTCGCCGCGGCCGCCGACATTCCCACTGCCCCAAATCGATGCTACCAAGCCCAGATCGCCTGCCCGATCCATGCCGAGGATGCATCGATGTTCGACCTCAACCAGCTGCGCTGCTTCGTCACCGTGGCCGAGGAGCTGCATTTCGGCCGCGCCGCGATCCGGCTCAACATGACGCAGCCGCCGCTGTCGCGGCAGATCCAGGTGCTGGAGCACATCATCGATGCGGTGCTGCTCGAGCGCACCAGCCGCTCGGTGAAGCTGACGCCGGCGGGCCGCAGCTTCCTGCCGGAGGCACGGCGCATCCTGAAGATGGCCGAGAGCGCCGCCCAGGTGGCGCAGCGCATTGCCAGCGGCAAGAGCGGCTCGCTCAAGATCGGCTTCACCGCGGCCGCGGCCTACAGCTTCCTGCCCGATCTGGTCGCCGCCTGCCGCAGCGAGCTTCCAGAAGCCGATCTGTCGCTGAAGGAGATGGTCTCCGGCGACCAGATCGAGGCGCTCGCCTCCGGCCAGATCGACGCCGGCCTGCTGCGGCCGCCGATCGCGCGCCCCGAATTCGCCACCCGCCGCGTCGTCGCCGAGCCGCTCTGCGCCGCGCTGCCGCGCCGCCATCGTCTCGCCTCCGCCGAGAGCGTGTCGATCCGTGATTTCGACGGCCAGAACTTCATCATGTATTCGCAGACCGAGGCGCGCTATTTCCACGATCTCCTGGTGTCGCAGTTCATGCGCGCCGAGGTGCTGCCGCGCTACGTGCAGCATCTGAGCCAGATCCATTCCATCCTGGCGATGGTGCGCGCCGGCCTCGGGCTTGCGATCGTGCCCGAAGCGGCCTCCAGCCTGAAGATCGCCGATGTCCGGCTGCGGCCGCTGAAGCTGCGCAATCCGACGCCGGCCGAGCTGTTCCTGGTCTGGCGGCGCGATCACGACAATCCGCTGCTGCCGGCACTGGTCGATCTGGCCGGCAATCTCGCCGTCAAGCCGGTCGAGGATTGATACCCGATCCACATCAATCAATACCGTCATTGGCTTGGACCGGCATCGAACTTGGTCCTACGACATCGCCCGGGGGAATGCGCGCCGGCGCCTGCCGCGCCCGTTCCCAAGGACATTCGTGAAGGACCCGCGCGATGAGCAAGATGACCCCGACGGAAATGGCTGCGAAGATCGGCAGCGGCCTGCTCTCCTTCCCCGTGACGCCGTTCAAGGCCGACTATTCGTTCGACGAGGCCACCTATCGCGCCAACATGGACTGGCTGTGCGGCTACGACGTCGCCGGCCTGTTCGCCGCCGGCGGCACCGGCGAGTTCTTCTCGCTGACGGCGGCCGAGGTGCCTGAAGTCGTGCGGGTCGCGGTCGAGGAGACCAAGGGCCGCGTGCCCGTGCTCGCCGGCACCGGCTATGGCACCGCGATCGCCCGCGAGATCGCCATCGGTGCCGAGAAGGCCGGCGCCGACGGCCTCCTGCTGCTGCCGCCCTATCTGATGCATGCCGAGCAGGACGGCCTCGCCGCCCATGTCGAGGCGATCTGCAAGTCGGTCAAGATCGGCGTCATCGTCTACAACCGCGACAACGCCATCCTGCAGCCGGATACGCTGGCGCGGCTGTGCGAGCGCTGCCCGAACCTGGTCGGCTACAAGGACGGCATCGGCGACATCGAACTGATGACCCGGGTCTACAGCAAGATGGGCGACCGCCTGACCTATATCGGCGGCCTGCCGACGGCCGAGACCTTCGCTCTGCCCTATCTCGACATGGGCGTGACCACCTACTCCTCGGCGGTGTTCAACTTCGTGCCGGAATTCGCCACGAACTTCTATGCCGCAGTGCGCAAGCGCGACCACGCCACCATCCTTGCCGGATTGAAGGATTTCATTTTGCCGCTGATCGCGATACGCAACCGCAAGAAGGGCTACGCGGTCTCGATCATCAAGGCCGGCATGAAGATCATCGGTCGCGATTCCGGCCCGGTCCGCCTGCCGCTGACCGACCTGACCGAAGCCGAGATGGCCGAGCTGACCGCGCGGGTGAAGGCGCTGCCGACGACGGCGGTGAGCCAGGCGGCGGAGTAAAGACGAAGCTGCGACGCTTCTCCTCATCTTGAGGAGCCTGCGCAGCAGGCGTCTCGAAGGATGAGGCCACGGCTGGGGCCTCATGGTTGGAGACGGCGCTCTGCGCCTCCTCACCATGAGGGGAAGCGGCGCCAAGAACGAGAGACGACAAAGGAGGAGCACATGAGTCACGACGCCACCCGCACCGGGATCTCCGGCGCGCCGGTCGTCACCGGCATGGAGGTCATTCCGGTCGCCGGCCGTGACAGCATGCTCCTCAATCTCAGCGGCGCGCACGGGCCGTTCTTCACCCGCAACATCGTCATCCTCGCCGACAATTCCGGCCGCACCGGCGTCGGCGAGGTGCCCGGCGGCGAGAAGATCCGGCGGACGCTGGAGGATGCGAAGAGCCTGATCGTGGGCCAGAGCATCGGCGCCTGCAACACGATCCTCGCGACGATGCGCACCGCCTTCGCTGACCGCGACGCCGGCGGCCGCGGCAAGCAGACGTTCGATCTGCGCGTGATGATCCACGCGGTCACGGCAGTCGAATCCGCACTGCTCGACCTGCTCGGCCAGCATCTCGGCCTCCCGGTCGCGGCGCTGCTCGGCGAGGGCCAGCAGCGCGCTTCCGTCGAGGCGCTCGGCTATCTCTTCTTCATCGGCGACCGCAGGAAGACCGACCTGCCCTATGCCACCGGCGAGGGCGAGAAGGACGGCTGGTTCAAGCTCCGCCACCAGGAGGCGATGACGCCCGAAGCGGTGGTGCGGCTCGCCGAGGCGACGCACGAGGCCTACGGCTTCGTCGATTTCAAACTGAAGGGCGGCGTGCTCGCCGGTGAAGCCGAGATCGACGCGGTGACCGCCATCGCCAAGCGCTTCCCGCAGGCCCGCGTCACGCTCGATCCCAACGGCGCATGGTCGCTGGATGAGGCGATCCGGCTGTGCAGGGACATGCACGGCATCCTGGCCTATGCCGAGGATCCCTGCGGCGCCGAGGCCGGCTTCTCCGGCCGCGAGATCATGGCCGAATTCCGCCGCGCCACCGGCCTGCCGACCGCCACCAACATGATCGCCACGGACTGGCGGCAGCTCAGTCATGCGCTGCGCCTCGGCGCGGTCGACATTCCCCTGGCCGATCCCCATTTCTGGACCATGCAGGGCTCGGTGCGCGTCGCCCAGACCTGCCGCGACAACGGCCTGACCTGGGGTTCACACTCCAACAACCATTTCGACATTTCGCTGGCCATGTTCACCCATGTCGCCGCCGCCGCGCCCGGCAAGGTCACCGCGATCGACACCCACTGGATCTGGCAGGACGGCCAGGCGCTGACCAAGGCGCCGCTGCAGATCAAGGGCGGGCGGATCGCCGTGCCCGAGCAACCCGGGCTCGGGGTCGCGGTTGACCGTAGCGCCATCGAAAAGGCTCATGCGCTGTACAAGAGCCACGGGCTCGGCGCACGCGACGACGCCGTCGCAATGCAGTATCTGATCCCCGGCTGGACCTTCGACGACAAGCGCCCCTGTCTCGTGCGATGACGGGGGCGATCGGTTAGATTGTCCGAGCAATCGCGCAAAGTCTGGAGAACAACATGAACGCGATCCTCAAGAATTTCATCGCCGGCGAATGGGTCGACGGCAGCGGGGTGACCCGCAACATCAACCCCTCGAACACCAACGACGTCGTCGGCGAATACGCCAAGGCCGACAAGGCGCAGACCGAAAAGGCGGTCGCCGCCGCCAAGGCCGCCTTCCCCGCCTGGTCGCGCTCGACGCCGCAGGAACGCTACGACGCGCTGAACAAGATCTCGGCGGAGATCCTGTCGCGCAAGGAAGAGCTCGGCCGCCTGCTCGCCCGCGAGGAAGGCAAGACCCTGCCGGAGGGCATCGGCGAGGTCGCCCGCGCCGGCCAGATCTTTGCGTTCTTTGCCGGCGAGGCGCTGCGCCTGACCGGCGAGAAGGGCGCCTCGGTCCGTCCGGGTCTCGACGTCGAGATCACCCGCGAGGCCGTCGGCGTCGTCGGCATGATCACGCCCTGGAATTTCCCGATCGCGATCCCCGCCTGGAAGATCGCGCCCGCGCTCTGCTACGGCAACACGGTGGTGTTCAAGCCGGCCGAGCTGGTGCCCGGCTCCGCGCATGCGCTGTCCGAGATCATCGCCCGCTCCGGCCTTCCCGCCGGCGTGTTCAATCTCGTCGTCGGCTCCGGCTCGGTGGTCGGCCAGACCTTGCTCGAACACCCGGACGTCGCCGCCATCTCCTTCACCGGCTCGGTCGGGACGGGGCGCAAGATCGCGCAGGCCTGCGTGCTGTCGAACCCGATGAAGAAGTTCCAGCTCGAAATGGGCGGCAAGAATCCGCTCGTCGTGCTCGACGACGCCGACGTCAAGGTCGCGGTCGAAGCCGCCGCCAACGGCGCCTATTTCTCCACCGGTCAGCGCTGCACGGCCTCCTCGCGCCTGATCGTCACCGAAGGCATTCACGACAAGTTCGTTGAAGCGCTGACGGAACGTCTGAAGGGCCTCGTCGTCGACGACGCCGTCAAGCAGGGCACCCATATCGGCCCGGTGGTCGACGGCAATCAGCTCGAGCAGGACCAGCGCTATCTCAAGATCGGCCAGGACGAAGGCGCCAAGCTGACCTGGGGCGGCGAGCTTCTGAACCGCGAGACCCCCGGCTTCTACATGCAGCCGGCGCTGTTCACCGAGGCCACCAACACCATGCGCATTGCCCGCGAGGAGATCTTCGGACCGGTCGCCTGCGTCATCCGCGCCAAGAACTACGACGAGGCGCTGGCGATCGCCAACGACACCGAGTTCGGCCTCGCGGCGGGCGTCTGCACCACCAGCCTGAAATACGCCTCGCATTTCAAGCGCAACAGCGAGGCCGGCATGGTGATGGTCAACCTGCCGACCGCCGGCGTCGACTACCACGTCCCGTTCGGCGGCCGCAAGGGCTCGAGCTACGGCGCCCGCGAGCAGGGCTCCTACGCGCGCGAGTTCTACACGACGGTGAAGACGGCCTACACCTTCCCGGTGTGAGCCCTCATCATTGCGAGCGAATGAGATCGCGGCAGAGGCCGTCTGCTCCCTCTCCCCGTTCTTACGGGGAGAGGGCTGGGGTGAGGGGCAGCCGCACGGACAGTCTCCGCGGCGAGCCCCCCTCACCCGGATCGCTTCTCCGATGCAATCCGACCTCTCCCTGCGGGAGAGGTGAAGAGAGAGCTGTAGGGTAGGCAAAGGCGCGACAGCGCCGTGCCCACCGAAAGTCGACCAAGACGAAAGACGGTGGGCACGCTTCGCTTTGCCCACCCTACGGAGCACAACGGAGCCAGCATGAACCAGCAGGTCGTGACCCAGGAGCCCCGCATCATCAAGCTCAACGCGCGCGACAATGTCGCGATCGTGGTGAACGATTTCGGCCTGCCTGCCGGCACCAGATTTCCCGACGGCCTGACGCTGAGGAGCTTCGTCCCGCAGGGCCACAAGACCGCACTGATCGACATCGCCGAGGGTGGGCCGATCGTCCGCTACGGCGAGATCATCGGCACTGCGAAGTCGCCGATCGGAGCCGGCGAATGGGTCGACGAGGCCCGCATCGACATGCCGGAGGCTCCTGCCCTCGACAAGCTGGAGATTTCGACCGCCGTCCCGGCGCCGCTGCCGCCGCTCGACGGCTACACCTTCGAAGGCTATCGCAACGCCGACGGCTCGGTCGGCACCCGCAACGTGCTCGGCATCTCGACCTCGGTCCAATGCGTCAAGGGTACGCTCGAATTCGCGATCAAGCGCATCAAGAGCGAGCTGCTGCCGAAGTACCCAAATGTCGATGACGTCGTCGCGCTCACCCACGCCTATGGCTGCGGCGTCGCGATCACGGCGCCAGATGCCGTGGTGCCGATCCGAACCCTGCAGAACCTCGCACTGAACCCGAATTTTGGCGGCGAGATCCTGGTCGTCGGCCTCGGCTGCGAGAAGCTCGCGCCGGAGCGGCTGCTGCCGGAAGGCACGGAAGACTCGATCGTCCGCATGCAGGACGAGGCGTTCGACGGCTTCGGCGCCATTGTCGATGCCATCATGACCCAGGCCGACCGTCGCCTCGCCGAGCTCAACAAGCGCACGCGCGAGACCTGTCCGGCGTCCGATCTGGTCATCGGCCTGCAATGCGGCGGCAGCGACGCGTTCTCCGGCGTGACCGCCAATCCCGCCGTCGGCTTTGCAGCGGACCTGCTGGTGCGCGCCGGCGCCACCGTGATGTTCTCCGAAGTCACGGAAGTCCGCGACGCCATCCAGCTGCTCACCCGACGCGCGATCAACGAGGAGGTCGGCCGCGCGCTCATCCGCGAGATGGATTGGTACGACTCCTATCTCGCCCGCGGTGGCGCCGATCGCAGCGCCAACACCACGCCCGGCAACAAGAAGGGCGGCCTCGCCAACATCGTCGAGAAGTCGCTGGGCTCGATCGTGAAGTCGGGCTCCGGTCCGATCCATGGCGTGCTGGCGCCGGGCGAGAAGGCCAAGCAGAAGGGCATGCTGTTCGCCGCGACGCCGGCCTCCGACTTCATCTGCGGCACCCTGCAACTTGCCTCCGGCATGACCTTGCAGGTCTTCACCACCGGCCGCGGCACGCCCTATGGCCTCGCCGCCGCCCCCGTCATCAAGGTCGCGACCCGCAGCGAGCTGGCGCGGCGCTGGAAGGATCTGATCGACTTCGACGCCGGCCGCATCGCCACCGGCGAGATGACCATCGAGGAGACCGGCTGGGAGCTGTTCAAGCTGATCCTCGACGTGGCGAGCGGCCGCACCAAGCCATGGTCGGATCGCTGGGGCATCCACAACGACCTGACCTTGTTCAATCCTGCGCCGGTGACCTGAGGGAGACCGCGCTCAACCTGCAATGGCCATGGTTTCGCTCGGACCCATCCCCGTCATTGCGAGCGAAGCGAAACAATCCAGCGTCCCAAAACGGACAGAACTGGATTGCTTCGCTTCGCTCGCGTTGACGCGTATGCTGAGGCGGTAAACCTAGATAACAAGGGCCAAGGGGGAAACAACAAGATGCTCAACATCAGTCGTTTTGCCGCAATCGCCGTAGCAGCCCTCCTCCTCTCCGCCGCTCCATCCCGCGCCCAGGACTCCATCCCCGGCGTCCCGCGCGAGCTGCTCGAGGACATCGCGACCGGCAGCCGCATCCTCGCCGACCTCGGCGTGGTCGACGCCTTCGGCCATGTCAGCGCCCGCAGCCCCGCCAATCCGCACCACTTCCTGATGGCACGCTCGATCGCGCCGGCGCAGGTGACGGCCAACGACATCATGGAGTTCGACGAGAATGGCGAGCCGGTCGATGCGAAGAACCGTGCGGTGTTCCTCGAACGCTTCATCCATGCCGAGATCTACAAGGCCCGTCCGGACGTCAACGCCGTCGTGCACACCCATTCGCCGGGCGTCGTGCCGTTCAGCGTCAGCCATACACCCTTGAAGCCGCTGTATCACAACGCCGCCTTCCTCGGCGACGGCGCGCCGGTGTGGGACATCGGCAAGGAGTTCGGCGCCACCGACATGCTGGTGCGCAATAATGCGATCGGCAAATCGCTCGCATCCGCGCTCGGCGACAAGTCCGTGGTGCTGATGCGCGGCCATGGTGACGTCACCGTCGGTCCTGCGGTCAAGGCCGCCGTGTTCCGCGCCTATTACACCGACGTGAATGCGAAGCTGCAGGCGCAGGCACTCGGGCTCGGCTCCGAGGTGACGTATCTCAGCGCCGAGGAGGCTGCCAAGGCCGATGGCGTCAACATGGTGATCATGGATCGTGCCTGGGCGCTTTGGAAGCAGAAGGTGCAGTCGGCGAAGTAGTCCTGGAGGTTGAAGATCATTTCACCGCAGCGGTGCCCCGGAATCCTGTGACGCGTTGGGCCACGACGTGACAATGTCATCGGTTTCTCCCTGTCGTTGTCGTGTTGGGCCGTTGTTCCGGCCGTATCGATCCCATGGGGCTTGCGTCCCGGAACTTTCCATTGCTTTTGCGGTATCGAACGACCACCGGCGCGGTTCAGCATCGGGCTCTGCACGGGTGCGATCGGAGGTGCACAGCGCTGCTTCCGACCTCTTTTTGCCGCAAAGCTGACACATCGCTTGACCTCTCGCGCCGTCCCGATTCCTCCAGGCTCTCCCCGCGGATGCCCCTGCATTTTCCTCGCCTCGCCGTCCTTGCGGTCGCGCTCTCCCTGGGGACGCCATGTCTGGCTCAGCAGCCGATGCCGGTGACGGGCGCGCCGGAGGACCGGCCCGACATCGATCTCTACGCGCTGATGTCCGGCACCTGCCGCACCGCGAAGGTCGATGGCCGTGAATATTCGTGCAAGACGGTGGCGTTCTTTCACAGCGAGAAGGGACGCGCTCATTTCACCGTCGCGCTCGACGATCCCGCCGACGAGAACCACATCATCGCGTTCTCCGGCGTCAATGGCCGCAGATCGATTCAGAACGTCTACGAGTTGCCGATCGACCGCATGCTGCTGAACTCCAAGCATCGCCCGAAGGTCGATGGAATTCCGGTGCCGGCCACGAAGAGCTCGGCCGGCGTGTGCCGTCAGGTCGGCAATTTCGCGATGCTCAAGGTCACCAGCGTGACCTGCTCCGCCAAGGACGACAGCGGTCGCGCCTATGAGCTGCAGTTCGTCTCCGACGGCACGCCCATCACCTTGCGCCGGGTGCGCCAGACGATGACGAACGCCGAGCACAATCCGTATGAGTAAGCGCATCGCGATTGCGGCGACCGAGCGCATCCGCGCCACGTGAGGCGCATCTGCTCCAATCCGCATCTCGAACAGCCATGAACATGAGGGCGCGTTAACATGAGGGCGCGTTCTCGCGGCAGATGATGCCCGAGGCTTACGATCCATCTCGCCCCTTCGAAGTGCAAAGGGCGCAGGGAATGCCGGGTGAAGGCCCCACCCATGGCCCGCCTGCGAAAAAAATGCAGGCGGCAGGTACCACAGGCAAAGCCGTACACTCCGGCATTCCCTGCGCGACGGTCTTCACGCTTATACGCAGTCTCCCTGGTGCGCCGGGCTTGTTGGCCACCATGGCGCAATGCGCTTGCGCGCATTGCGCTGGACACCAGCGTCGGGGTGTCAGGACCCTGCGACTTCACGTCCGCAGCCTCGCCGTTCGTCCACGCATCCAAAGACACGTTGCGGCTTGATCGCGGCCATCGCATTCCCGCCTCGCGTGTCGTGACGATCGCGCGCAACGCCCCTCTGCGGTGAGGCGGGATGCGCAACCAAAGCATGATTTTCGAAAAAACGAAAGCGGAAAATGCGAGCGCGCGACCAGGCATCGAGAGGCCGTTGAACGGATTGAACAAAATTACGACGGCTTGTTGCGCGCAACCGCTGGCGGCGGCCTCTGCACAGGCGCGCAGACGTTCAGAGCGGGGCTGATTTGCCCGACGTGCCGGCTCGGCCACACCCGTAACATCGACAAGCGACGCTCAGCGCGGGCGCGCAGCGGCGCCCACGATCTCCTGTGCGGCGCGCCCGAGCCGCCTGGCGGCATCGGCAAGATCCTTGGCCGCAAAGCCCGAATAGCCCAGGATGAAACCGTCAGGTCCGCGCTGCACGATCCGCGCATCCGACAACAGCCGGCATTCGATGCCGGCGCGGTCGCGGATCAATTTCGCCGTGCCCTTCGGTGTTGCGGGCGGCAAGGTCGCCAGCAGATGCAACCCTTGCGACGGCGCGGCCAGTTGCAGGCTGCCCTTGCCGTGCCTGGCGAGCGCTTCGGCGACGACATCGCGCGCCTGGCGGTAGCGCGGGCGCATCCGCCGCATGTGGGCCGCGAGCACACCGTCGGCCATCAGGTCGGCCAGCGCGTCCTGCATGAAGGCCGGTGGAAACCGGTCCTGCGCCGCACGCGCGGCGACCACCCGCGCGACCAGACCCGGCGGCACCACGAGGTAACCGAGCCGCAGTCCCGCGAACAGCGTCTTGCCGAAGGTGCCGAGATAGATTACGCGCTCGCCGCCGATGCCGGCCAGCGCCGTCAGCGGCGGACCGGCAAAGCGGTACTCGCTGTCGTAGTCGTCCTCGAAGATGTAGGCGTCCGCCCTGCGCGCCCAGTCGAGCAGCGCGATGCGCCGCGCCATGCTCATCGCAACGCCGGTCGGAAACTGATGCGATGGCGTCACGTAGGCGGCCTTGGCCGCGCCGTACGCCGTCTCGCCCGCGCTCACGATGATTCCTTCATCATCGACGGGCACCGGGACCAGCTTCGCACCGGTCGTGCTCAACGTGTGGCGCGAGGCGACGTAGCCGGGGTCCTCGAACCAGACGGGATCGCCCGGCGCAAGCAGCGCGTCGATGCACAGCCGCAGGCCGTGCTGGGTGCCGCTCACGATCAGGATGCAGCTCGGGTCGCAGCGGACGCCGCGATTGGCGGCAAGATAGTGCGCGACCTCCGTGCGCAGATGCAGGCTGCCGCGCGGATCGCCATAGCCGAGCTCATCCGGCGCGGCGTGGGCGATGCGGCGCCGGCTGGCCGCGGCGAGCCGCCGCAACAGCACGGGATCGACCAGCGTGCAGCCGAGCGCGAACGGCCGGCGCGGCGGAATGCGGATGTCCAGCTCGGCCACCGGCGCGGCGACCTGCGGCGCCGGCAGCCGTGCCGCGACATAAGTGCCGGCGCCGTGGCGCGCCTCGACCAGGCCATCCGACAGCAGCGCTTCATAGGCTGCGACGATCGCGTTGCGGCGGACGCCGAGCTGCTCGGCGAGCCCGCGCGTCGAGGGCAGACGAAGACCCGGGGCGAGCAGGCCATCGACGATGCCGGTGCGCAGCGCGCCATGCACCTGCTGCGACTGGCTGCGGATGCTGCGGTCGAGCCGGATCGGCAGCGCCAGCACGTCGTCGCGGCGCCGCGAAGTGGTTGATTGCTTTCGCATCGAAGTGGAACTCCCGGCAACCACTTTGCCATGGCATGACGTCGGCGGAAACAGGAGACTGACGATGTCCGAGCAACAGATGCCGAGCTATCCCGTCGACGACACCAACCGCGTCAAGCGGCGGCATCAGCGCGCCCACTATGATCATGCGACGGTCCATGCCGTGCTCGATTCCGCAACGCTGTGCCACGTGTCCTATGTCATCGACGGCCAGCCCTATTGCACGCCGACGCTGTTCTGGCGCGAGGGCACGACGCTGTATTGGCACGGCTCGAGCGCG
The DNA here is from genome assembly GCF_051168175.1 of Bradyrhizobium sp. HKCCYLRH2047. Taxonomy (NCBI): domain Bacteria; kingdom Pseudomonadati; phylum Pseudomonadota; class Alphaproteobacteria; order Hyphomicrobiales; family Nitrobacteraceae; genus Bradyrhizobium; species Bradyrhizobium sp. HKCCYLRH2047. The sequence goes on along the minus strand of NZ_JBNPUM010000008.1, from coordinate 152,289 downwards.
AGCCGCATGCTGCGCAACCAGTCCGAAGGACAGCCGGCCTGTCTCACCGTCACCCATCTCGACGCGCTGGTGCTGGCGCGCAGCGCCTTCCACCATTCCGCCGACTACCGCTCGGTGATGGCGTTCGGCCATGCCCGGCTGATCGAGGATCAGGCGGAGAAGGAGCGCGCGCTGGTGATGATGGTCGACCGCCTGTTTCCCGGCCGCACGGCGAGCCTGCGCCAGACCACTGAGCAGGAGCTCAAGGCGACATCGGTTATCACCATGGAAATCGAGAAGGCATCGGCGAAGATCCGCGCCGCCGGCGTCATCGATGACGAGGAAGATTATGCGCTGCCTATCTATGCCGAGCGCATTCCGGTCCACACCCTGATCGGCTCGCCGGAGCCCGATGGCCGATTGCTAGAGGGCGTCACCCGTCCCGCCACGCTGTCAGGTTTCAGCTCTGGGCGGCGGCTGGATGAGGCGCTGACGGAGGCGTATGCAGCGAGCTATCCGGCGGGTAGTTAAGATAACGGAAGTGTAGGGCGGGCAAAGGCGCGTCCCAGCGCCGCGTTTGTTGCTGGCTAGCGATCGCGCCGTGCCCACCCTACGGCCCGATCAGATCAGTCAGGGCTACGCTGCCCAATGAAGTGCCCTCTCCCCTTGTGGGAGAGGGCATCGGCGGCCTATCCGCATGCGCGTTTGGGTGAGGGGTTCTCTCAACGAACGATGCTCGTGGACAAATACCCCTCACCCAACCGTGATTGGAGCACCGTCCAAAATGCCCTCTCCCACAAGGGGAGAGGGCACATTCACGAGCACCGCGTGCCAAGCGTTACTACTACGCTTCAACGCGGCTTACCGCTCGATCATCCTGTTCCATCGCGCATTCCATTCGGGGCGCTTGGCGTTGATGACGTCCCAGTCGAGCGTGATCGCGCTCTTCATGTAGGTATGAAACGTGGCGAGCTTCTGCTCGGCCACCGGGGTGGTCGCCTTCGCGGTCGTGTTGGACGGCACGATGTTGCCGGCCGCCAGCGCCTTGGATTGCGCCTCCGGTGACAACAAATAAGCCGCCAGCTTCTGTGCCAGCTCGGCTTCGGAGTTGTTGGCGATGACGCATTCGGCGACCATCAGCACGACCGAGCCCTCCTTCGGCTGCGCATACTCGACCGCGATGCCCTTCTCCTTCAAGGTCGATACCGCCGTCGGCGTCAGCGGGAAGATAGCCGCTTCGCCGGTCTGCACCATCTCGGAGATCTTGGCCGAGTTCGGAATGTATTCGAGCACGTTCTTGCCGATCGAATCGGCGAACGCCTTGAAGCCCGGCTCGACATTGGCCTCGCTGCCGCCGTTGATGCGGTTGAACATCAGGAAGGCGTGCAGGCCGAAGGTCGAGACCGAGGCCGACTGGAACACGACCTTGTCCTTGAATTTCGGATCGGCGAGGTCGAGCCACGAGCTCGGCGCCGCCCAGCCCTTCTCGTCGAACAGCTTCTTGTTGTAGGCTAAGCCCGTCATGCCGATGTCGATGCCGGCGGCGATGTCGTCCTTGAGCCGTGCGAACGGCTCGAGCTGCGCCAGACCTTCGCTCGGCCTCAGCTTCTCGCACAGGCCGAGACCGGCGGCGCGGATCATCACGCCGTCGTCGAGAAACATCACATGCATCTGCGGCTTGTCCTTGGCCGCAATCGCCTTGGCGAGAATCTCCGAGGAGGTGCCGGGCACGACGACGATCTTGACGTCATTCGCCTTCTCGAAGTCCGGAAACACGGCCTGCGTATAGGTGCGCTCGAAATTGCCGCCGTTCATGCCGACATAGAGCGTCTTGGTTTCAGCATACGCGGCTGATGTGGCGAGCATCAGCGCGAGGGCTGGGCCGAGCGCGGCACGAGCATCAATCATGGCGAGGTCTCCTTCGATCCTGTCGTCATTGCTGCTTGAGATGCATCGCCCGGCTGCGATGCGGGTGGGAAACGTGTGATCGCGAAGGCGCCGATCGGCGTCGAGGTCTCGCCGTCGCGCACCAGCTCGGCCAGGACCTCGCCGACACCCGGCGCGATCTGGAAACCGGCGCCGGAGAAGCCGAAGGCGTGGATCAGGCCCGGCGTCGTCGCGCTCGGCCCGATCACCGGATTGCGGTCGGGCATCGTCGCCTCGGTGCCGCTCCAGAACCGGATCGCCTGGGCGTGGCGCAGTGGACCGAACAGCCCGCTCGCCCGCTGCATGATGGCGAGCACGCCGTCGCTGCGGGGACGCGAAAAATCGGGGTCGGCGAGCGGCGCAGCGCGCTCGCCGCCGACGACCACGTTGCCGCGGGCAACCTGCCGCGCGTAGATGCCGCCGCCCTCGATGCCGATGTTGACGCCGAGAAACGGATCGAGCGGCTCGGTCACGATCATCGAGGGATAGGTGCGCTCCAGCGGCACCGGCTCGCCGAATGCGGCGGCAAAGCCGTCGGCCCATGCGCCGGCGCTGTTGACGACGGTGCGCGCCTTGATGGCGACGTCGCCGGCTTCCAGCGCAAACCCCTCGAACGTCCGGGTGGCGCCCGTGACCTCCGTGGTCTCCAGCACCTCGGCACCGGCGCGACGCGCCGCTGCGGCGAAGGCGGTGGCGACCAGCCGCGGATTGGCGTGGCCGTCGCCGGGACAGAACGAGCCGCCGACGACGTCGCCGCTGATGCCGAAGCGCTCGCGTAGCTGGTTATGACCGACCAGCTCGAGGCCGAGTCCGAACGGGGCGATATCGGCGGCGTAGCGTTCCAGGCTCGCCATGTCCTCAGCGCTCCGCGCGAGCTTGAGATGGCCGGAGCGCACGAACTCGCCGTCGATGCCGATCAGCGCCTCGAGCCGCGGCCAGATCGCGTGTGATCGCTGCGACAGCGGCAGTTGCTCGGACGGGCGTCCCTGCCGGCGCACGCCGCCGTAGTTCACACCGCTCGCCTGCGCGCCACAAAAACCCTTGTCGAGCAGCGTGACGGAGAGGCCCATGCCGCGCAAGGCGAGCGCGGCGGAGCTGCCGACCAGCCCGCCGCCGATGATCGCGACATCGCTGTCAATGCGCCGGGTCATGCTGCCTCTCGTCGACGGACAGGCCGGCCGCCAGCGGGATCGGCTTGATCGGCGCCTGCGCGCGCAGCCGGCCGACAGCGTCGATGTCGCGGCGCGTCTGCGCCGCCAACAGCTCGGCCGCGGCCGCGCCGCACATGCGGCCCTGGCAGCGGCCCATGCCGATGCGCGTCACGGCTTTCAGGCGATTGATCTCGGTCAGCGAGAAATCGCTGACCGCGCGCCGTGCCTCGCCGGCATCGATCTCCTCGCAGCGGCACAGCAGCGTGTCATCCGCGATCTCGCCCGCCCAATGCGACGGGTAGGGAAACGCGGCTTCGAGCCCATCGCGCAGGCGATCGATGTTCGCAAGCCTGCGCTCGAGCGCGGCAGCCCGCGCGGCATCGTGCGGCAGGCCGCGATCCTCCAGCAAGGCCAGCGCGGCGCGCTCGCCGGCGGCTTCGGCGGCATCGGCGCCGGCGATGCGGGCGCCGTCGCCGGCAAGGTACACGCCCGCGACGCTGCTGCGGCCACTGGCGTCGCGCACCGGCAGATGCGCGCGGTCGCGTGCATCGAAGCGGAAGGCGCAGCCGGCGAGATCGGCCGCCTGGGCTTCCGAGCGCAGATTGAGGCCGTAGCCGACGCCGTCGCAAGCGATCGCGTGCTGCCGCCCGCGGGCGTGATAGGCGATGCGGGCCACCCTGCCCTCGCCCTCGATCCGCACTCGGGACACGCCGAACCGCACGCGCGTGCCGCGCAGCGTCAATTCCGCGGCCATGCGCACCCCACGCAGCACGATGCCGGGGGCCAGCGGCAGCGCGCGCAGCAGATTGAGCTTCGCCGACAACGGCGCCACGTCGAGCACGGCGGCGACGTCGACACCGGCCTTCATGTACTGCCACGCCACCAGATAGAGCAGCGGGCCGGAGCCGGCGAACACCACGCGCCGGCCGATCGCGCAGCCCTGCGCCTTCAGCGCGATCTGCGCGCCGCCGAGCGTGAACACGCCGGGCAAGGTCCAGCCGGGGATCGGCAGCACGCGATCGGCGGCGCCGGTCGCGAGGATCAGTCCATCATGATTGATGCGATGGCTTGAGCCGTCGCGGAGAATGTCGGCCGCGCCGTCGCGCAGATTCCACAGCAGCGCATTCGGCTGATAGTCGATCGCAGGGCCGAGCGCTGCGAAATCGCGATGCAGCCGCACGGCCTTCGCCGCCTCCGAGCCGTAGCGCGCGGTGGCATCACGGCCGTCAGGCGCGCGCGGCTGGCGATAGATCTGGCCGCCGCAGGCGTGGCCCTCATCGACCACGACCGGCCGCAGACCGGCCGCGACCAATGTCATCGCGGCGCGGATGCCGGCCGGGCCGGCGCCGACGATCAGGGGCGGCGCGCGCTCAGCCATGGCTGCGTCCCCGCTGCGTGACGATGTGCATGCCCGCGGCGAGTTCCGTCGTGCAGGCGCGCAACCGCTCGCCGCTCGCGAGCTGCACCCAGCAATCCTGACAGGCGCCCATCTGGCAGAAGCCGGCCCGTGGCGCGGCGGAAAACTCGCTGTGGCGCAGCCGTTCGACGTTGCAGAGCACGGCCGTCAGCACGGTGTCGCCGGCGCGGCCGTCGCAGGGGGCGCCATCGATCGTGAAGGAGATGACGGCGCTGTCGTTGCGGACGAGGCGATGCAGCAGTGGCATGGTGTCAGCCTTGGCCTACAAGGACCTTGTCGAGGCCGAAGATGCGGTCGAGCAGCAGCATCGCCGCCGCCGTCACCGCGATCATCAGCGCCGACACCGCGGCCATCATCGGATCGATCGATTCGGTCGCATACATGTACATGCGCACCGGCAGGGTGACCGTGGCGGGCGAGGTGATGAAGATCGACATCGTGAGCTCGTCGAAGGAGTTGATGAAGGCGAGCAGCCAGCCGCCGGTGATGCCGGGCAGGATCATCGGCACGGTAATCCTGCGGAACACGATCCAGCCGGTGGCGCCGAGCGTGACCGCCGCCTGCTCGGCGCTGCGGTCGAGCCCCGACAGCGCCGCCAGCACCAGCCGAAGCACGTAGGGCGTGACCACGACGATGTGGCCGGCCGTCAGCCAGACCAGGCTGCCGGTGGCGCCGAGCAGCGCGAACAGCCGGAGCAGCGCGACGCCGAGCACGAGATGCGGGATCATCAAGGGCGACAGGAACAGCGCGTTGAGCGCCGCGCGGCCGCGGAAGTCGTAGCGATCGAGCGCGAGGCCGGCGGCGACCGCGAGCACGACCGCGATCGTCGCGGCTGTCGCCGCCACCCACAGGCTGTTCAGGAAGGAGGCGACGAAATCCGGATGCGCGAACACGGCCGCGAACCAGCGCAGCGAGACCTGCGTCGTCGGCAAGGTCAAGGTGTTGGCCGGCGTGAACGCGACGAGGCCAATCACGATCAGCGGCGCCAGCACGAAGCCGACGACGAGCGCATGAAAGACCAGGGCGATCGGACCATTGTGGCGCATGCCGCTCATCCCAACGTCCGCCTGGCGCGCGCCTCGACGATTTGCTGATAGGCCAGCATGATGACGAGGTTGATGACCAGCACCAGGATCGCGATGGCCGCGCCGAGCGGCCAGTTCAGCTCGTGCATGTATTCGTCATAGACCAGCGTGGCCGCCATCTTCAGCCGGCGGCCGCCGAGCAGCGCGGGGATGGCGAAGGCCGACGCGGAGAGGCCGAACACGACCAGGCTGCCGGACAGCAACCCCATCGTCACCTGCGGCAGCACCACGCGGCGCAGCGCCGTGAAGCGCGAGGCACCCAGCGTCCAGGCCGCGGCCTCGACCATCGGATCGAGCTTCTGCAGCGAGGTCCAAACCGGGATGACCATGAACGGCAGCATCACATGCACCAGCGCGATGACGATCGCCGTCTCGGTATAGAGGATCCTGACGGTGCCGAGCCCGAGCGCGCGGAACGCCTCGTTCACCAGGCCGGTGGGGCCGAGCAGCATGCTCCAGCCGAAGGCGCGCACCACGACCGAGACCAGCAGCGGGCCGATGATTGCGAGCAGGAACACCGAGCGCCAGGGCTCGCGCATGCGCGCCAGGATGTAGGCCTCGGGCGCGCCGATCATTGCGCAGATCAAGGTCGTGAGCGCGGCGAGCCGCAGCGTGCGCCAGAAGATATTGAGGAAGTAGCTGTCGGAGAGGATCGCCGCGTAGTGCGCCAGCGTGGTCTCGTCCTTGATGCCGGTCGCGGCGTCATAGACGTGGAACGACAGCGCCAGTGTGAGCGCGAGCGGCACGACCACCAACGCGGTGAACAGCAGCGCGCCCGGCGCCGCCAGCAGCCATGGTGTCGCATGGGCGCGCGTGCTCATGCCGGTGGCGCTCCGTCCGGCTTCGACGCGCGCGCACCGGCGCTGCTCCAGGCGAGGCCGACCTGATCGCCCTCGCGCGCCGGCTCCTCGCCCGCATTGGGCAGGGAGACGCCGATCACTCCGGCGAGCGTCTCCGCGGTGAAGAACCAGGCGCTGCCAAGGAAGAAGCGCGCCTGGATGCGGCCATCGAGCACGCCGGCGCCAGGCGCGGTGAGATTGATCTTCTCCGGCCGGATCGCCAGCACGGCGGCTGCGCCGTCCGCGAGGCCTGCGGCCTCGCACGGCAGCACGCGCCCGCCGATCTCGACGCCGCCGTTGCGCCAGATGCCGGACAGCCGGTTCATCTTGCCGACGAACGAGGAGATGAAGGGTGTCGCGGGATGTTCGTACAATCGATAGGGCGCATCGACCTGCATGATGCGGCCCTGCTCCATCACCACGACGCGATCGCTCATCGACAGCGCCTCGCCCTGGTCATGGGTCACCATGATCGTGGTGGTGCCCACGCGCTGCTGGATGCCGCGCAGCTCGAACTGCATCTCCTCGCGCAGCTTGGCGTCGAGGTTCGACAAGGGCTCGTCGAGCAGCAGCACCGGCGGATCGATGACGAGCGCGCGCGCCACCGCGACGCGCTGACGCTGGCCGCCGGAGAGCTGGCGCGGATAGCGGTCGGCGAGCGATGCGAGCTGCACCAGCGCCAGCACCTGGCTCACGCGCACGTCGCGCTCGGCCCTGGCGACCTTGCGCATCTCCAATCCGAAAGAGACGTTCTGCGCCACCGTCATGTGCGGAAACAGCGCGTAGCTCTGGAACACGATGCCGAGGCCGCGGCGGTCGGGCTTCTCATTGGTGATGTCGCGACCGTCGAGCGTGATCCGGCCCGAGGTCGGCTCGACCAGGCCGGCGATCATCTGGAGCGTCGTGGTCTTGCCGCAGCCGGAGGGGCCGAGCAGCGAGATGAACTCGCCCTTGGCGACGCTGAGGCTGACATCGCTGACCGCAGCGACATCGCCGTAGCGCCTGGTGAGACCGTCCAGCGTCAGGAAACCCATGCGTCCTCGCGCGGGAAGCTCCCTTCGCCATCAGCAGGGATTGCCGCCCTGGGGCTCTTTCATGCCGGCGGGCCATGCAGACGGTCAATCATGAATTCCGATATCCTGAATTTATCTATCTAGAATTCTAATATATGAAATCTATACGACAGATTTGCCTCCAACATTCATCACTACAGATGACGACAGCCGACAGCGATTCGTCCTCCAGCCTTCGCCGGGCCCTGAAGCTGCTGCGCATCCTCAGCCAGGGCGACCCCGACGGGTTGCGGCTGAAGGACGTCGCCGAGGCCGCGGGCTGCAGCCAGCCGACCGCGCATCGCATGCTGCAGGATCTCGCCGCCGAAGGTTTCGCCGAGCAGGCGGCCGGCAAGCGCTATCGCCTGGCGCTCGACTTCTACGTGCTCGCCGCACGCGCGGGCCAGGCCAGCGGCCTACGCGAGGCGGCGCGGCCGGCGCTGCTGCGGCTGTCGGCAACCTTGAGCGACACGATCTTCCTGCTGGTGCGCAACGGCTTCGACGCGGTCTGCCTCGACCGCGTCGAAGGACCGTTTCCGATCCGCTCCTTCACCGGCGACATCGGCGGCAAGGTGCCGCTCGGGCTGGGCCAGGGCAGCCTCGCGATTCTCGCCAACCTGCCCGAGGACGAGCAGGAGGCGGTGATCCGCTTCAACATCCCGCGCCTGCTCGATCGCGGTTTCCTGGACGAGGCCTCGCTGCGCAGCGCGCTGGCACAGGCCCGCGCCCAAGGATGGGTCAACACCAGCACCGGTCTCATTCCCGGCATGGCCGGCGTCGGCGTGCCCGTGCTCGACGCGCAGGGCCGCGCCGTCGCGGCGCTCAGTGTCGGCACGCTGGCGGAACGGCTGAACGCCGACCGGCTGCCGCATGTCGTGAAGATCCTGCAAGGCGAGGCGAGCGCGCTGGCCGGCAAGCTCAACCCGTTCGATGTCGCCTTGCGCTATCCGTCGCGGAGTCTGAGTACGATTGCGGGGAACTGATCTTCCTCAATCACAACCACCGTCATTCCGGGGCAAGGCCGCAGGCCTTGAACCCGGAATCCCGATGCTGTCTTGCGTCGTTCGGTAATCTCGGGATTCCGGGTTCGATCGTCCACACGCGCCTGCGTGTGAACGATTGCCCCGGAATGACAGCCAAGTGTCTGGCGCCACGCCACTGATGCAGCTGCCTAAGTCACCCACTCCGCGCGGATGCCGCGCGGCGCGGCATTGCTCTCCGGCTCGCGCCAAGAGAAGCTGAACATGCCTATTGGCTCGACCTGTTCGAGCTCAACTCGGACGATGTCGCGCGCGATCACGACGATGAACGGTGCCGGCGGTTTCTCGGCCGTCAATTGCCGCGGCGGCGAGAACACCGTCCCGACGCTTTCCACCAGCAGCGGCCGCTGCGCCTCGTGAACCTTCACGAGGCCCTTGATGCGCAGCAGCCGCTCGCCGAGCCGGCCCGCGACATTGTCGAGCCAGCCGGCGAGGTCGGCATAGGCAATCTCAGCCGGCGGGCGGACGAGGCAGAGCGCGAGACGCGGATGCGCGGCGGACAGATCGGGCGCGACCTCGCGCAGCGGCAGCGATGTTGCCAGCGGCGCGAATGCGGCCGTCACGATGGCCACGCGATTTGCGCTGGCAATCGCCTCGGCCACGGGATTGAGCTGCGCGATCGCAACCTGCGCTCCGACAAGCGCGTCAAGCGCGAGATCGGCCTTGGTCGCGACGATGCGATGCGCCGCCGCCCATTGCGCGGCAGCTTCCTCGAATGTCGCGACGCCGAGCCCACGTGTGAGATCGTAGGTCGCGACGACGGCGACGCGCATACGGTGCTCGGCGAGCGTCGCGAGCTGGCGCAGCACCGGGCCGGGCATTGACAGGCCCGAGGTCTCCAGGATGATCCGCCGCAACGGCGGCAGCCCATCCGGCCGCGGCGCCATGATCAGGCGATCGATGGTGAAGGCGAGATCGCTGCCGACCTGACAGCACACGCAGCCGTTCGACAGCATCGCCATCGGCACGTCGTCGCCGCTCTCGCGCAGCAGCACGCCGTCGAGCCCGACCTCGCCGGCCTCGTTGACGATCACGGCCGTATCCGACGCCGTCTCCGCGGTGAGCACGTCGCGCAGCAGCGACGTCTTGCCGGAGCCGAGGAAGCCGGTCAGGACGAAGAAGTCGATGCTAGAGGCGCTCATGGCGCCGCGGCGTCCTTGGTGGCGTACTTCTCCGGCACGTCGCTTTCCCAGCTCGCCTTCACCAGATCGCGGACGTCGGCGAGCAACTCTTCGGTGTCGTAGATAATGCCGTCCTTGATCGTGAATTTGAGGCCGCGATGCCACTCGACCGCGTTGGTCGCATCGTTGAAGCGCATCGCACCGGTGCCGTAGAGCAGCTTGAAGTCGGTCAGCGGATTGTGGTCGTGCACCAGCATGTCGGCGCGCATGCCGATGTCGATGGTGCCGATCTCGTCCTCGAGGCCGCACAGCGCGGCGCCCTGCGAGGTCGCCGAGCGGATCACCTCCAGCGGATGGAAGCCCGCCTCCTGCAGCAGCTCCAGCTCGCGGACATAGCCGAAGCCGAAGATCTGGTAGATGAAGCCGGAATCCGAGCCGGTGCAGACGCGGCCGCCGCGGTTCTTGTACTCGTTGATGAACGCCATCCAGAGCCGGTAGTTCTCCTTCCACTCGATCTCGTTCTGGGTCGACCAGCGATACCAGTACGAGCCGTGGCCGCCGCGCTGCGGAGTGAAGTAGTCCCACATCGACTTCCAGGTATACTCCTTGTGCCAATACGCTTGGCGCGCCCGCATCAGGTCGCGGTTGGCGTCGTAGATCGTGAACGTCGGCACGAAGGTGAAGCCGATCTCCAGGAACTGCTCCAGCACCTCGTTCCACTTGGCCGAGCCGGGCTCGGCGCCCTGCCGGAACATCTGGCCCGAGACAGAGAAGCGGAAATATTCGTCGGTGTAGTTGTAGTCGAGCGGGAAGTTCTGGATGACGCGATCCTCGAACAGCGCCTCCGGCAGGCCGTAGTAGTGCTCGGCGCTGGTGAGGCCCCATTTGGCCGTGGTCAGCGCGTTCATGCGCGACACCGCCATCTGGGCGTGGTGGCAGCCGGTGCGAAGGCCGATCTTTTTGCACTCGTCGAGCGCGGCTTCCATGATCGCGGGCGGCGCGCCGAAGAACTTGATGCCGTCGGCGCCGCGCTCCTTGACGGCACGCAGCCAGCTCCGCCCCTGCTCCGGCGTATAGATCGTCTTGACCATGTCGTTGACGGCCGGAAAGTACGCATAGGCCAGCAGCCGCGGCGAGGCGATGCCGTTGTTCTCCGCGCGCTGCTTCTGGTCGAGCATCCAGGACAGGCCGTTCATCGAGCCCATCTCGCGCACCGTGGTGACACCGTGCGCCAGCCAGAGCTTGTAGACGTAGTCGACCGGCGGCACCCAGCCGTTGGCGGAATGATAGGCGACGCCGGCATGGGCGTGGCAGTCGACGAAGCCCGGCGTCACCCATTTGCCGCGGCAGTCGATCTCGTGATCGGCCGGCTCGCCGGCGTTGCCGGCATAGCCGTAGCCCACGACCTTCTTGATGCTGACGATCCGGCCGTTCTCGACGATGATGTCGACCGGCCCGATCGGCGGCGCGCCGGTGCCGTCGATCACCGTGGCGCTGCGCAGCGCCAGCCGCTTGAACGGCCCGATGCCGCGATCGCGGCTCGTTGCCTTCGGCACGATCGGCGCGGCGCCCTTGTTCCTGATGAAGGCGAGCTCATCGCCGGGCAGTGTCGTGGCTTGGTCGGTCATAGCGACAATTCCTTTGATCCAATTAGTAAACCAAGCGCACAGTGCGCTCCCTCTCCCCGTTCTTACGGGGAGAGGGTTGGGGTGAGGGGCAGACGCACGGGTGGTGTTTGTGGTGAGACCTGTACCCCCTCACCCGGATGGCATCTGACGATGCCATCCGACCTCTCCCCGCAAGCGGGGCGAGGTTACACCGCGCGCGCGATGAAGTTCTCGCGCCACACATTCCACGCCTACCCCGTCCTGTACCGCCGCGCGAACGCCACGCTGCCGAACACGGTGAAGGCCATGGTCACCGCGAGCAGCATGAAGGCGAGCGCGGCGCCCATCGGCCAGTTGTTGCCGCGCACGAACTGGTCGTACACCGCAGGCGCCATCATCTTGAATCGCGGGCCGCCGAGAAGCGCCGCCGTTGCATAGGTGTTCATGCACAAAACGAACACCAGAATCGAGCCGGCGGCGACGCCGGGACCGGACAGCGGCAGGATGACCCGCCAGAACACCCGCGGGCCGGAGGCGCCGAGATTGGCGGCGGCATATTCGAGATCGCGCGGAATGCTCTCGATCACCGCCGACAGCGTCAGGATCATGTAGGGCAGCACCACCGCGATGATGCCGATGATCACCGCCTTGGTCGTGTACATGATCTCGAGCGGCGCCGAGATGAGACCGAGCTTGAGCAGCGTCGTATTGACGAGCCCGTCGCGCGCGAACAGCGCCATCCAGCCGGCCGAACGCACGACATTGCCGACCAGCAGCGGGAACAGCGTCGCGATCACGACCAGGCTCTTCCAGCGGCTCTCCATGCGGCCGAGCCAATAGGCCGCCGGAAACGCCAGGACCAGCGTCAGCAGGGTGCACAGCAGCGCGATGCCCAGCGTGGCCAGGATGATCTGCTGGTAGTACGGATCGGTCGCGGCCTTGAGGTAGTTGTCCGGCGACAGCGCCTGCACCATCAGCTGGGTCGGGCTGAATTGATTGAGCGAGATTCGGAACATCAGGATCATCGGCCCGACCAGCAGCGCCAGGACCAGCAGACAGGCGGGAACGACCAGCAGCGCCATCGCGCGAGCTCCGATTGCGAAAGTGTCGGCTATTCAACCGCGGCTCCTGCGGCAAGGCCGCAGGAGCGCATCATTCAAGGCCTAGGCCTTGAACTCCTTGTTCCAGAAGTCGAGCGTGCGCTGCGAGCGCCCGGCGGCATAGGCATAGTCCGGCTTCAGCAGCCGCGCGCGCTCGGCCTCGGTGAGGCTGACCTGCTTCGCGAGATCCTCCGGCAAAGGCGCGTCGGTGACGGTCGGGACGTAGCCCATCTTGTCCGCGAAGCCGCCCTGCGCCTTGGCGTCGAGCATCGCGTCGAGATAGGCGAAGCCGCCGGCCTTGTTCTTGGCGTTCTTCGGCACCGAGGCCTGGAACACGATGGCCGGCGTGCCCTCTTTCGGCACGACATGGGCGAGCGGAATGCCGGACTTCTTCCACATGAAGCCGCGGGCAAGCCACATCGTCGTCAGCCAGACCTCCTCCGACTTCAGCGCCGCCGCCAGCGCCTCATTCGACGGATAGATCTTCACGTCGAGCGAGCGCCATTCCATCAGCTTCTTCTCGGCCGGATCGAGATTGCTGACGCCGCCGCCGCCGGCGAGCGCCGCCGCCAGCGTGTTGTTGGGATAGAGGATGTCGGCGAGGCCGATCTTGCCGCGCCATTTCGGATCCCAGAGGTCGGCGAAGGATTGCGGCGGCGTCTTCACCTGGTTGGTGTTGTAGAGGATGACCTGCGCCGAATAGATGTGCGGGATCGCGATCTCGCTTCTCAGCTCCGGGAACACCTTGTCGAGCCGCTTCACCTGGGCCGCATCGATCTTCTCGAACACGTCGGACTGCGAGACGATGTAGGCGTCGTTGTCGGACAGGCAGGAGACGTCCATCGAGCCGCGCCGGCTCTGCCGCTCGGCGAGCAGCTTGGTCTTGCGCGGATCGGCATTGGCGACGTCCTGCACGATCTCAAAACCCTTCGGCGTCAAGATCGGCTTGTCGATGATGTCGGATAGCAGCTGGCCGTAGTCGCCGCCCCAGGTGCCGACCACGACCTGCCCGCCCTCGGCGCGGGCGGTCGGCATGCCGGAGGCGAGCGCGGCGACGCCGGCGCTGGCGGAGAGAAAATGACGTCGCGAAATCATGGGAGAACCTCTCGGTGTGGGTGGGATGCGTTACGAAGATGTCTGAGGCACGAGACGCGGGACCTTGCGGTCCCATTGCAGCGATACCGGATCATCGGGCCTGAGCGCCGCCAGCGGCTCGCCGGCGTCGGGCGTCGGGCTGATCGCGACCAGCGTCTCGTCACCGAGCGCCACCACATATTCGGTCTGCGCGCCCATATAGGTGATCGCCTGCAGGCGGCCGCGCACGTCGCCGGCCTCGCCGGGCGCGATGACAATCCGTTCCGGACGCAGCGCGAAGGCGTCGGCATCGTCGCGCTCGCCGCTGCTGACATCGACCGGCAGCAGCAGGCCGCCGCTGGTGCGGAACTGGCGCTCGTTCGCGCGCCGGCCCGCCACGATGTTGCAGCGGCCGACGAAGTCCGCCACGAACGCATCCTTCGGCGAGTCGTAGAGCTCCTGCGGCGTGCCGATCTGGCGCACGCGGCCGCCCTCCATCACCACGAGGCGGTCGGCCATCGTCAGCGCCTCCTCGCGGTCATGCGTCACCATCAGCGTCGTCAAGCCGAGCCGCTGCTGCAATGCGCGGATCTCGAGCCGCACCTCGGCGCGCAGCTTGGCATCGAGATTCGACAGGGGCTCGTCGAGCAGGAAGATGCGTGGATTGATCACCAGCGCACGCGCCAGTGCCACACGCTGCTGCTGGCCGCCGGACAATTGCCGCGGCAGCCGGTCGGCGAGATGCGACAGCCGCACCAGCTTCAGCGCCTCGGCGATCTTCGCTTTGCGTTCGGCCGCACCGAGGCCGCGCATCTCCAGGCCGAAGCCGACATTGTCGGCCGCGCTCATATGCGGAAACAGCGCATAGGACTGGAACACCATGCCGGTCGCACGCTTGTAGGCCGGCAGATGTGTAACGTCCTCGCGGTCGAACAGCACGCGGCCACTGGTCGGCGGCAGGAAGCCGGCGACCATGCGCAAGGTCGTCGTCTTGCCGCAGCCGGACGGGCCGAGCAGCGCGACCAGTTCGCCCTCATTGACGGCGAGATCGAGTCCCTCGACACCGATCGACGTGCCGAAGCGCTTGGTCAGCTTCTCCAGGGTGAGCTGCGCCATCAGACCACCCGCGACAGCTTGACGAAGCGGTCGGTCACCACCATCAGCAGCCCGACCAGCGCGATCTGCACGGTGGCGACGGCGGCGAGCGTCGGGTCGATGCGGAATTCGAGATAGTTCAGCATGGCAACGGGAAGCGTGATCCGTCCGGGCCCGACCAGCAGCATCGACAGATCGAGATTCTCGAAACTCTGGATGAAGGAGAACATCGCAGCGGCGACGATGCCGGAGCGCATCATCGGCAGGGTGATGCGGTGGAACACCATGAACGGGCTGGCGCCGAGATTGGCCGCGGCCTCCTCGGCGGCGCGGTCGAGCCCCTGCAGGCTGGCGACGACCAGCCGCACGGTCCAGGGAATCGCGAGCAGCGTATGCGCGGCGACGAGGCCTTCGGTGGTCGCCTTGATGTCGCGGTCGAGCAGATCCTCCGCCAGCACGTAGAGCATGTAGAGACCGGAGCCGGCGACCACGCCGGGCACCGCGAGCGGCGCCAGCAGGAACGAGCTCAGCGCCTGCCGGCCGCGGAACTCGCCGCGCACGATGGCGAGCGCCGCCGCAGTGCCCAAGGGCACGCCGATCGCGGTCGCAAGCAGCGCGACCTGGAAGCTGGTGATGAGGCCGCGCAGGAATTCCGGCTTGCTCAGCGCGTTCGCATACCATTTCAGCGATAGCGCCGGCGGCGGAAAGCTCACGATCTCCTGCGCGAAGAAGCTGGTCACCACGATCATGATCACGGGCGCGAAGATGATGGCGTAGGCGACGACGATCAGTGTCCGCACTGCGAATTGGCCGAGTGATGTTTGTTCCGTAAAACGGAACAGCATTGCAGACACCTCAACAAACAAAGGAGCACGTTGTGCGGCGGCATCGTAGTTGGCGGCTCCGCCGCCGCCAAGCCCGTGACGCGGGTTATCGCAATGCACATACGCATGGGCGAGACGATGCCGATCATGACGGGTGACGTGGCGGCAGCGCCATCTTGGCGCTAGCGTCCCGCGTCTCTGCCCCGTCGCCGGCACGGCGGACTTTTGACTTTCGGAATTTTCGAGGACAGAGCTGGCAGCCTCGCCGCGCGCGCGACGGTCCGTCGCAGCGGCGCGGTTTTGGGCAATGCGTGCTCAATTCTTGCACCGGCACGATCCAATATTTTGTGCGTCCACGGACAAGTCAGCCGCGCGGGCGCGCACCTAAGCTTCGCCCCGAGCTTGGACCGGGGCGACGGCACCGATGCACCGCCGGACCAGCGCGACATCATCGTTCGAAGGAGCTGGCACCATGCAGACGAGGCTATTCACTGGAGCGCGGCGCGCGTGGCTTGCCGCGCTCGGCGCCATCATCGCGGCGGGACTTCTCGCGCCGATCGACGCTCAGGCGGCGACGCCCGCGGGCTGCGCGGCGCTGAAGGAGAAATATCCGGACTGGAAGGGCAAGACGCTGGTCAATGCCATCAACCCGCACACGCCGGGCTACGAGTCGATCGACCCGAAGGATCCGAGCAAATATGTCGGCTTCGACATCGACCTGGGCGAGGCCATCGGCGACTGCCTCGGCTTCAAGCTGACCTACAAGCCGGTGACCTTCGCAGCGCTTCTGACGACGCTGGCGAGCGGCCAGGCCGACATCGTCATCTCCGACATCTACGCCACCAAGGAGCGCGCGAAGGCCGCCGACTTCATCACCTACTCCAAGGTGTTCGACGGCGTGCTGGTCGCCAAGGGCAATCCGAAGGGCATCAACGGCATCAACATGTCGATGTGCGGCGCGGCCGCGGCCGAGAACACCGGCTATGTCGAGGTGCCGCTGATCCAGGACCTCGCGCCGAAATGCAAGGAAGCCGGCAAGCCCGAGCCGACGATCCAGCTCTATGACAACAACGCCAACTGCATCCAGGCCATCCTCGCCGGCCGCGCCGACACCTATGTCAACGACGTGAACACGGTCGACCAGGCGGTGAAGGCCTATCCGGACAAGCTGGAGAAGGCGATCGCCGTCACCATCCCCTATTCGGTCGGCATCGCCGTGCCCAAGGACAAGCCGAAATTCCGCGATGCCGTGCTCGCCGCCCTGATCGAGGTGCAGAAGGAAGGCATCCACCAGGAGCTCCTGAAGAAGTGGCAGCTCGACCCGGCCAATTTCAAGGAGCCGGACATCCTGACGGCGGACTAACAGGCGCGGCTTCGAAAGCGAAGCTGCTGCCGCGGAGACGGTGCGCTCCCCTCCCCCTTGCGGGGAGGGGTCGGGGGTGGGGGTCGACACGGGCACGGGACAGTCTTTCCTGGGTACCCCCCTCCCCAACCCTCCCCCACAAGGGGGGAGGGAGCGCAGCACCGCAGCTGTGACACCTTGCCTCACAGCGACAGCTTCAAGCAGCAAGCGGCTGCTGAATTTCGATCAAACGCTGAGCTTCGCGACTGCTGACCATCTGAGTTCCGATACCGCGCAACAACGCACGCAGACTTCGTAGGGTGGGCAAAGCGCAGCGTGCCCACCTTCTTTCTTCCTTTCTTCCTTCTCTCGAACCACCGCGGTGGGCACGGTGCTTTGCGCCTTTGCCCACCCTACGTAGCCAGGCCGCCCCCCTCATGTCCCTCTTCCTGCATTATCTCAGCATGCCGTATCTGCTGCAGGGCATCGAGCTGACCCTGCAGGTCACCGCGCTCGGCCTGGTCGGCGGTCTCATTCTCGGCCTCGTGCTCGCGGCGATGCAGCTCAGCCGGTTCTGGCCGCTGGCGGCGATCGCGCGCGGCTACACCGTGATCTTCCGCGGCACGCCGCTGATCCTGCAGATGGTGTTCGCCTACGACGCGCTGCCGCATATCGGCATCAAGTTGCCGGCGGTGCTGGCGGCGGGCCTCGCGCTCGCCTGCAACGAGGCGCCGTTCATCGCCGAGATGCTGCGCTCCGGCGTGCTCGGCGTCGATCGCGGCCAGCTCCTGGCCGGCCAGGCGCTGGGCATGACACCCGGCGTCCTGATGCGCCGGATCATCGCGCCGCAGGCGATCCGCACCATGATTCCCGCGTTCGGCAACGAGGCGGTGAGCGCGCTGAAGAACTCCTCGCTCGCCTCCGTCATCGCCGTGCAGGAGCTTACCCTGCGCTCGACGCAGCTCGCGTCCTCCACCTTCGACTTCTTCTCGATCTTCTTCGCCTCGGGTCTCATCTATCTCGTGCTGACCGGCGCGATCAGCGTCATCCAGCTTGCGCTCGAATGGCTGCTCGATCTCGACCGCACGGCGAAGCAGCGCAAGCTGGCGGACTACCTTGCGCTATTGTTACCTCGGCGCCGCGCCGACGTCGCGACGAAGCTGGAGCTCGCGGAGAAGACAGCCCCGGCCATCGAGGCCGCGCCGCCCGAGCCCGCCGAGCTGAAGGAGACGCCGCCGCTCGCCTTGTCGATCGAAGACCGGGCCCGGCGTGCCGCAACGATCGCCCGCAACAACGTCGCCGTCGAGGTCACGGATCTGCGCAAGGCCTATGACGGCAACAAGGTGCTGGACGGCCTCGATCTCACGGTGCGCATCGGCGAGGTGATCGCGCTGCTCGGGCCGTCCGGCTCCGGCAAGAGCACCCTGCTCCGCTGCATCAATCATCTGGAGAACTGGGACGCCGGCAACATCCGCGTCGGCGGCCGCAAGCTCGGTTTCGACGACCGGGGACGCAAGCTGACGCCGCGCGCCATCGCCAACGAGCGCGCCAATGTCGGCGTCGGCATGGTGTTCCAGCAGTTCAATCTGTTCGCGCATCTCACGGCCAAGGAGAATATCGCCGGTCCCTTGCGCTGGGTGCATGGGCTCGGCCGCTTCGAAGCGGAGCGTCGCGCCCTTGAGCTGCTCGACCGTGTCGGCCTGTCGCATCGCGCCGATGCGCTGCCGCGGCATCTCTCCGGCGGCCAGCAGCAGCGCGTCGCGATCGCCCGCGCGCTGGCGCCGAATCCGAGCGTGCTGCTGCTGGACGAGCCGACCTCCGCGCTCGATCCGGAGCTGGTCAACGAGGTGCTGGAGGTGATCCGCCGTCTCGCCATCGACGACGGCCTCACGATGATCATCTCGACGCACCAGATCCGCTTCGCCGACGAGGTCGCCGACCGCGTCGCCTTCCTCAATGGCGGCGTCATCCTCGAGGAAGGCCCCGCACACGAGGTGCTGACCAACCCGCGCCATCCGCTGACCGCGCGCTTCCTCTCGGTGATGGAGGCCGAGCGGCCGAAGGACGCGGTGGCATGAGTTCATCCTTCACGTTAGGAGCGAGCGCTTGCGTGCGGCCATCCTTCGAGACGCCCGCCTGCAGCGGCCTCCTCAAGATGAGGTCCGTGGGTGAGGTGGCCTCGCTTCCGACCCTCATGGTGAGGAGGCGCGCAGCGCCGTCTCCGGACGATGCCTCCGGCATCGCCTTGAGAACCATGAGGCCCGCCCTCGAATTCACCGCACGACAATCTCGATCTCTGAGCAAAGAGGCCCTCGCATGAAACACCATCTGCTGCCGGTGTCCAACAAGACCGTCCATTGGGGCTATTTCTCCAAGGTGGTGACGCCCGCGCTCACCCTGCGCTCCGGCGAGCGCGCCACGATCGAGACGCTGACGCATCACGCCAATGACGACTACGAGCGCATGATCAAGGACGATCCCGGCGCCGAGAGCGTGTTCAAATGGACGAAAGAGCACAAGGCCGTGGCGCGGCGCGGCTCCGGTCCGACCGAGGGCCCGTTCATCCGCGGCTCCGGCGAAGGCATCGGCGTGCATCTGCTGACCGGACCGGTGGCGATCGAAGGCGCCGAGCCCGGCGACGTGCTGGAGGTGCGGATTCTCGACATCCGGCCGCGGCCGAGCCAATGCGGCTGCCATGCCGGCAAATGCTTCGGCTCCAACGCCGCCGCAAATTGGGGCTTCCACTATCACGACCTGATCGAGGAGCCGAAGCCGCGCGAGGTCATCACCATCTTCGAGCTGGACACCACGGGCGAGCCGTTCGCCAAGGCGGTCTACAACTACGTCTGGACGCCGCAGACCGATCCCGACGGCATCGTGCATGCGACCATCGACTATCCCGGCGTGCCGGTCGGCCATGCGACGATCAGGAAGCGCGAGAATATTCTGCCCAATGTGAAGGTGCCGGCGCGACTGCATTTCGGCACCATGGGCCTCGCACCGTCCGAGGCCGACTACGTCTCCTCGATCCCGCCGAGCTACACCGGCGGCAACATCGACGACTGGCGCATCGGCAAGGGCGCGCGGATGTACTATCCGGTCGCCGTACCCGGCGCCTATTTCTCGGTCGGCGATCCCCATGCCGCGCAGGGCGACAGCGAACTCGGCGGCACCGCGATCGAGACCTCGCTGACCGGCGACTTCGAGTTCATCCTGCACAAGAAGAGCGACCTCGGCGGCACGCAGCTCGAGGGCCTGACGCATCCGCTGCTGGAGACCGACCAGGCATGGTCGGTCTACGGCTTCACCTATCCGAACTATCTCGCCGAGCTCGGCGCCAATGCGCAGACCGAGATCGCCAACCACTCCAGTCTCGACCGCGCCATGCGCGACGCCTTCCGCAAGCTCCGCCGCTTCCTGATGACGGTGCACCACCTCAGCGAGGACGAGGCGATCTCGCTGATGTCGGTCGGCGCCGACTTCGGCGTCACCCAGGTGGTCGACGCCAATTGGGGCGTGCATGGCACGATCCGGAAGAACGTGTTCCGGTGTGAGTGATTTTGCGAAACGTATAGCCAGCTCCCGCCCCGCGGATGGTGCGCTCCCTCCCCCCTTGTGGGGGAGGGTTGGGGAGAGGGGTGCCCCGGGGCGAGACCGCCGTTGTGGGCCCCCTCCCCTAACCCCTCCCCACAAGGGGGAGGGGAACCGATCGCGCCTGTGGCACGAGCACCGATCCAAATGAGTGGAGGAATAGCGAACTGAACAACACCGATACACGGCAGGTCATGAAGCTCATCTGGCACGGGGGTTGCTTAGAATTCCCCGACCCGGGGCGTGCCATGAGTTTTCGTCCGTTCACCAGCGAATCCTATGCCGAGGGCGAGCGTCCGGAGGCGTGGCGCGACGTGCTGAATGCGGTCGGGCTACAGCCCGCAGCGAAGACACCATTTTATGATGGCCATGCCACCGCCTCGCATCGCCAAGCGCCGGGCATCGCTCTTTCGCGGCTGTCGGCGGGCGCGCAGGCGATCACTGCGGTTCCGCAGGCCCATGCGGATCTGCCGATCGCCCTGCTCGCGATCGAGGACGGCGCCCTGCTCCGCTGCAGCGACGGCCATCGCATCGTCCCCGCGGGACATCTGATGCTGTTGCCGCGCGCCGGCGACTGGAGCATCGCGTTCCAGCGCGGTCTGCGCGCCATCGTGCTGTCGGTGACGGCGGACGCCCTGCATGGCCGCATCAGCGGCAGGCTGAAATTGGCCCAAGCCCAGGTGATCGCGCCGAGCGGCCTGGCCGACGTGGTCTGCCGCACCATCGAGGCCACCGCACGCGCGCTCGACACCCTGAGCGATGCCGAATGGAGCACGGTCGCGCAGAGCATGGTCGATCTGCTGCTCACACTCGCCCATCAACAAGCCGCGCCGGCGGCGGAGGCCGGCAGCAGCGCGACGCAGGCCGCGATCCTGCACCGGCTCTGCCAGACCATCGAGCGGCGGCTCGACGATGCCGAGCTGACGCCGGCGCGGGTGGCCCAGGCCGAAGGCATTTCCGAGCGCTATCTGCAAAAGCTGTTCGAGAGCGCCGGCGACAATTTCAGCCACTACGTCAAAGAACGGCGGCTGCAACGGGCCTGGACCGACCTGTCAAATCCGGCCGAAGCCAACCATTCGATCTCGGAGATCGCCTATCGCTACGGCTTCGCCGATTCAGCGCATTTCAGCCGCAGCTTCCGCGCCCGCTTCGGCCTGTCGCCGCGCGAATTCCGGCAGCAGAAGGCCGAGCAGGCGGTGACGGCGGCGGCCCCGCGCGGCCAGCGCGGATGGCCGCAGGACGCGCTGGCGCAGCAGCGCGCCTGCGAGAGGCCGGCGTCGGCCAGGAGCGATGTCGCCCTGCCCGCGCCGGCCAACGACCAGGACGCGCAGCGGCATCACCATCATCTGGCGGTCTCGGCCGAGCGTGTGCATTGGGGCTATTTCAGCCGCTCGCTGCCGCCGCAGATCGAAATCGCATCCGGCGACACGATCACGGTGGAGACGCTGACCCAGCATGCCTCCGATGATCCCGAGCTGATGATCGCAGGCGACGCGGCTGCGCTCAGCGTGTTCGGCTGGACCAAGGCGAAGAAGAACGTCGACCGCCGCGGCGCCGGCCCGATGGACGCCAGTGTGTTCGGCCGCGGCGCCGGCGAAGGTTTTGGCGTGCACATCTGCACCGGCCCGGTGGCGATCAAGGACGCGCAGCCCGGCGACGTGCTGGAGGTGCGCATCCTCGACATCGTGCCGCGGCCAAGCCGCAACCCGAAACATGCAGGCCGCGTGTTCGGCTCCAGCGTCGCGGCGTGGTGGGGCTATCACTACAACGAGCTGATCGCCGCGCCGGCGCCGCGCGAGGCGGTGACGATCTACGAGATCTTCGCCGATGCGCCCGAGCCGCATGCCCGCGCGCTGTATTCCTACCGCTGGGAGCCGCAGACCGATCCCAGCGGGATCCTGCACGCCACCTACGACTATCCCGGCGTGCCGGTCGCCCCCGACAGCATCAAGCGCCGCCACGGCGTGCTCGACAACATCCGCATTCCCTTGCGGCCGCATTTCGGCGTCATCGCGGTGGCGCCGCGCGAGGCCGATTTCGTCGATTCGATTCCGCCCTCCTATTTCGGCGGCAATCTCGACAATTGGCGGCTCGGCAGGGGATCGACGGTGTATCTGCCGGTCGCGGTGCCCGGCGCGCTGCTGTCCGTCGGCGATCCCCACGCCACCCAGGGCGACGGGGAGCTCGGCGGCACCGCGATCGAATGCTCGATGACCGGCACGTTCCAGGTGATCCTGCACAAGAAGGCGCTACTCGCGGGGCAGCCGTTCGCCGATCTCTCCTACCCGCTGATCGAAACCGCGACCGACTGGGTGCTGACCGGCTTCAGCCATCCGAACTATCTCGCTGAGTTCGGTGCGCAGGGCCAGAGCGAGGTCTACGCGACCTCCTCGCTCGACCTCGCGATGAAGGACGCGTTCCGCAAGATGCGGCGCTTCCTGATGCACGTCAAAGGCCTGAGCGAGGACGAGGCGGTCGCGCTGATGTCCGCCGCGGTGGATTTCGGCGTGACCCAGGTCGTCGACGGCAATTGGGGCGTCCACGCGATCCTGAGCAAGCGGCTGTTCGAGGATGAACGCTGACGTTCATTGCGCCCCAACTCCATCCCAGATCTCCGTCATTGCGAGCGAGCGAAGCAATCCAGGGCGTCACGCGCTGCCTGGATTGCTTCGTCGCTTCGCTCCTCGCAATGACGACCATTGCTGTCGCTACCACGAAGCCCAACAACAAAGGAGCATCCCTATGCAGTTCCACATGATCTCCGGCGCGACCAGGCCGGTGGCCCCCTTCAGCCACGCCGTCGAGACCGACGGCTTCGTGTTCGTGACCGGCCAGATGCCGGACTCGCCGGAGGCGCCGGGCGTGCTGCCGGAGGGCATCGTGGATCAGACGAAGGCGGTGATGCAGAACTTGAAGTACATCCTCCAAGGTCTCAACCTCGGCCTCGAACATATTGTGATGTCTCGGATTTACCTGACCGAGTTCAAGCGGGATTACGCGGCGATGAATGAAACCTACCGTTCATTCTTCCCGCCGGACCGGCTGCCGGCCCGCACCTGCGTCGGCGTCACCGGCTTGGCCTATGACGCGCTGATCGAGATCGATCTGGTCTGCCGAAGACCATAGTACCCATTGGTAAACATCTCCTCAACGCAAGGCCTCGTCATTCGATCCGGGCTGGGGAGCGTCCCGCTGTCGCCGATTGCGCGCCGACGCCGGCCGGTGTCAATTCGCCAGACCATCAGGCGGGATCGTGGGGAGTGCCATGCCGTACCAGTTTTCCAATCGTCAGCAGATCCGCAAGCCGGCGGTGAGCAGCAAGGGCGGCATCGTCGCGGCACAGTCGCGGCGCGCCGCCGAGATCGGCGCCGAGGTGCTGGCCGCGGGCGGCGACTGCGTCGATGCCGTGGTCGCGACCGGCTTTGCGCTCGGCGTGCTCGAGCCGTGGATGAGCGGCCTCGGCGGCGGCGGCGCGATGGTGCTGTACCGCGCCAGGGACAACCATGTCGAAGTGATCGACTACGGCATGCGCGCGCCCGACAGCCTCGATGTCGCCGACTATCCGCTGGCCAATGACGGCAGCGTCGCGGCCGACATCTTCCCATGGCCCCGCGTCAAGGACGACCGCAATCTGCACGGCCCCGGCGCGATCGCGGTGCCCGGCGTCGTGGCCGGCATGGAGGCGGCGCATCGCCGTTACGCGCGGCTGCCATGGGCGGATCTGGTCACGCCGAGCGTGAAGCTCGCCGCCGAGGGCCTGCTGGTGGACTGGTGGACCACCGTGATGATCTCGAGCTGCGCCGCCGACCTGCGCCGCTATCCCGGCAGCGCCGCGGCCTATCTGAAGGATGGCCTGCCGCCGAATCCGCAATGGGGCGCCAAGG
Source organism: Bradyrhizobium sp. HKCCYLRH2047 (assembly GCF_051168175.1). Taxonomy (NCBI): domain Bacteria; kingdom Pseudomonadati; phylum Pseudomonadota; class Alphaproteobacteria; order Hyphomicrobiales; family Nitrobacteraceae; genus Bradyrhizobium; species Bradyrhizobium sp. HKCCYLRH2047. The sequence goes on along the minus strand of NZ_JBNPUM010000008.1, from coordinate 128,162 downwards.
CGGTGACGCGGCTGCCGCAGGAGCAGTTGAAGGCGACGCTGGCCCATCTTGCCAGCGCCGGCGCGCGCGACTTCTACCGCGGCGACATCGCCCGCTCGCTGACCCGCGACATCCAGGCCGCCGGTGGCGCGCTTTCGGTGGATGACCTCGCCGCGTTCGAGGCGCATGTCCGAGAGCCGCTGCGCATTCCCTATCGCGGCGGCGCGGTGTTCGCGACGCCGGAGCTCACCGCCGGCCCGACGCTGGCTCACGCGCTGCGGCTGATGCAGGCGAGCGTAACGGCTTCGGGCAAGGCGCCGGATGCCGGCGCCTTCATCGCCTATGCCGAGGCGGTGCAGGCCGCCTATCGCGAGCGGCTCAACGACATGGGCGACGCGGCGGGCAAGCGCGCGATCGGCGCCGAATATCTGGCACCGGCCTGCACCACGCACTATTCGGTGGTCGATCGCGACGGCAACATGGCGGCGGTGACGCAGACCCTGCTGTCCGGCTTCGGCTCGAAATTCCAGGCGCCGCAGAGCGGCATCATGATGAACAACGGCATCATGTGGTTCGACCCGACGCCCGGCACAACGAATTCGCTGGCCCCCGGCAAGCGCTGCCTCACCAACTACACGCCGGTGGTGGCGCAGGCCGCCGACGGCCGCCGCCTCGCATTGGGCGCCTCCGGCGGCCGCCGCATCCTGCCCGCCGTGGCGCAGATGCTGTCCTTCGTGATGGACTACGGCATGGACCTCGATGCCGCGATCCACCAGCCGCGCATCGATGCCAGCGAAGGCGACGTGGTCGGCGCCGACACCCGGCTGCCGGCGGAGGTGATGGACGCGCTGACGGCGAAGTTCGAGACCGTGCCGGCGCCGGTGCAGACCATGCCGATGAAGTTCGCCTGCCCCAGCGTCGTGCTGCGCCAGGGCGACGCGAACAGCGGCGCGACGGAAATCTTCCATGCCTGGGGCGATGCGGTCGCGGAGAGCTGATCTAATGCGAGACACCGGCTGAACGGCAGTCCGCTCTCTCCGTTCTGCCGAGGCCGCGACGAATACCGCGACCCTACACAGGAGCGGTCTCCGACATCCCATGACGGGGCACAGAATTCACGGACCATCCATCTAGCAACTCTTGAAATTGACCGCTGTGGTGTTGGCGCCGCAGACCAGAACCGCGACGCGCTCGGACGGACCCGCACGGTAGGCACCGGATAGCAGCGCGGCGAAGGCCGCGGCGCCGCCCGGCTCAGTTACGACGCGCAACGTCATCCACAACGCGCGCTGCGCCGCCCTTATGTCGTCGTCGCTGACGATGATCACCTCCGCCGCCGCGAACCGCTGCACGATCGGAAACACGCGCGCGCCGATCTGGCGCGGCGCAAGACTGTCGGCAGCGACGCCACCGGCGGGCGCGTCAACGGGGTGTCCGGCCGCCAGCGCGTCGCGCAGGGTCGGCGCGCCGTCCGACTCCACCGGCACGACCTTGACGCGTCCCTCGTACCACGCGGCGATGCCGCCGATCAGCCCGCCGCCGCCGACCGCCACCAGCAGCGTGTCGATATCATCTGCGTCGCGCTCCACCTCCAGCCCCACCGAGCCCTGCCCCAGCATGGTCTCGGGCTGATCAAACGCATGAATCGGCAAGGCGCCGCTCTCGGCGACATGTCGTTCGCTCGCCGCCAGCGCATCGGCATAGCGATCCCCGCCGACGTGGATCTCCGCGCCGAAGCGCTTGATGAGGTCGATCTTCGACGGCGAGGCGATGCTCGGCACGAAGATCGCTGCTCTCAGGCCAAGACGTTGCGCCGCCAGCGCCACCGCGACACCATGGTTGCCGCCGGACGCCGCGACCACACCGGCCCCCGGCACATCGCGGGTCAGGAGATTGGCGAACGCCCCGCGCGCCTTGAACGAGCCGCCATGCTGCATGAATTCGAGCTTCAGTCGCAATGGGGAAGACGGCAGGCCGAAATCGCCACCATCGACCGTTATCATCGGCGTGCGCCGGACGTAAGGCCGGATCAGCTCATAGGTGGCCGCGATCTGCTGCCGGGTTACCGCTGTCGATATGTCTGACATGCCGCACCTCGTTCCGATCGGCATGTCTTGACATAAATTAGCTAATTGGCAAAGTACCAAAATGGCGCCCGACCGCGTGTTCCGTGCACTGGCCAACGACAAGCGGCTGCAGATCCTGGAGTGGCTGCGCGATCCGACGCGGCATTTTCCGCCACAGAACGATGGCGACCTCGTCAAGGACGGGGTCTGCGGGCTATTCATTGCCGAAAAGCTCGGCGTCTCCGCGCCGACACTGAGCGAGCACATGCGCGTGCTGGTGGCCGCCGGCCTCGTCAAGGCCAAGCGCGCCAAGGGCTGGACGTTCTACAAGCGCGACGAGCAGGGATTGAAGGCGGCGCGACGGCTGCTCAGCGACGCGCTATAGGAATTATGCGAACCTTGGCGGGCAACGGGAATTGCGGCGAAGCGCGCCGAAGCATCGTCCTGTCCACGACGACGGCGCAGCGATTTCTGCGAGGAAAGCTCGCCATGCGCGAAAGGGAGGCGGCGACGGCGTCCTCCTTGATCTTGTCGCTGTCGCTGCGATCGACCCGCTGCACCTCGACTCAGCACCAATCCGGTCGAGGCGTCGATTGGCCCTAGAAGTGCTTCGCGCGCCCTGGCCCTATGCGGCGCAGCCGTCGGGTCGCAAGCGAAGCCCGTTCGGCACAGATCCGAGCTATGGCTGCACGCCCGCTCCCGTCAGCCTCTCGGCGAGAAACGTGGTCAGCTCCCCCACCGTGCGGGAGTTGCTGCGGCCGCGCGCATAGGCGAGCTCGACGGTCGGCAAGCGCGGCAGACCGAGATCCTGCCGGATGATGCGCAACGGCGGCTGCACCAGGGCGCGCGCAAGGACGGTGATTCCCAGCCCCTCGAGCGTCGCCGCCTTGAGGCACTCGAAGCTCGGACTGACGAAGCTGAGATGCCAACGCCGGTCGTTCTGCTTCAGCGACGACATGGCGAAACGCCGATACGTGCAGCCGTCCGGGAAGAGGACGAGAGGGATCGACGCATCGTCGGGCGTGTAGTTCGGCCCACAGACCCAGACCAATTGCTCTGTCAGCACCGAGGTGCCGGTTCGAGCCCCGGCCTCCTGCTTGAAGAAGGCGAGGTCGAATTCGCCGCGGGCGCTCCGCTTCATCAGGCTTTCCGACTGATTGGCTTCGACCTCGATGCCCACCATCGGATTCTTGGTCTTGAACCGCGCGAGCCACGTGGTGAAGTCGCGGCCAAAAAAGTCGAGCGGAACCCCCAGACGAACGAAACCGAGGAGGACATCCTCGCACATCGAGGCATAGGCCTCGTCATTGAGCTGGAGAATACGCCGCGCGTATTGGACGAAGCGGTCACCCTCGGGGGTCAGCTCCAGAACGCGGCCCTTGCGCCGCGTCAACAATGGCTTGCCCACCTGCAATTCCAGCTTGGACATCTGTTGGCTGATCGTCGACTGCGATCGCCCGACGGACTCTGCGGCCCGCGAGAAGCTCATCGTGTCCGCGATCACGAGAAACGATCTGAGGCAGTCGATATCGAAGTTCACGACAGTCCCCGCTATCGAAAAAGACGATACCAACATCGTCATAATTCACTTTGTCGGTCGGAACACACTTCGTAAAGACCAGAGTTGCGGCATGGGATGCCGGAACTCGCGTCAAGTCCCTGACGCGACGCAACGGGACTGCATTGCGGTCCCTTGCCGCACTTCGCGTACAAAACCGCTCCGACACAAGGACCATCCCCGTGGCGATCAGCACCGTCGTCTTCGACGCCTACGGCACCCTCTACGACATTCAATCGGTGGCGTCGGTCACCGAGCAGGCTTTCCCGGGCCGTGGCGACATGATCACGCAGATCTGGCGGATGAAGCAGCTCGAATACACCTGGCTGCGCTCGCTGATGCGGCGCTACGAGGATTTCGAGGCGGTGACTCGCCAATCCCTGGTCTATACGCTCCGGATCCTCGGCCTTGGCTACGAAGAAGCGCTGCTCGAGGTGATCATGGACAAATATGTCCACCTCGATCCCTACCCGGACACGCTGTCCACCCTTGAGCGTCTCCAGGACCGCAAGCTGGCGATCCTTTCGAATGGTGCCCCTGCGATGCTGGACGCGCTGGTACGCAACACCGGTCTCGATCGGTTTCTCGACAAGACCATCAGCGTCGACAGCAGAGCGACGTTCAAGCCGAGTCCCGAGGCCTACTCCCTGATCGAGTCCGAGCTCGGAGCCGCGCCCGCCGAAGTCCTGTTCGTGTCCTCGAATCCGTGGGACGCGATCGGTGCCAAGGCTGCCGGGCTGACCGTGGCATGGATCGAGAGGGTCACGCCCGAAGCGATGGCCGCAGCCTGTGAAAGCTGCGCGCTCGTTGCGCCGCTGACGATGTTCAAGGCGATGCGGATGCAGATGGACGAGCTCGGGCTCGCGCCCGATCACCGGGTCCGGGGACTGTTCGATCTGCCCGGGCTGCTGCCACCCATTGCCAGGCCGTAGATCCCCTCAGATCCCGCGCCGCATCCGACGAGCACCTGCTGTCGGGACGACGTCATCCTTCACTGGTAGCACGCCTCCAGTGCGGAAGCCGCCCGGTACAACGTCGACTCGTCGAGGTGACGCGCGACCAGCATCGCGCCGATCGGACGGCCGTCCGCCGTCTTCCCAACCGGAACGGAGATCGCGGGATGCCCGGTGAGGCAGGTCGGCGCGGTATTACCGACCATCTCGAAGGCGCGGCCGATGATCTCCTCCCGCGACGCCCCGGCGGACGGCAGCCGGGTCGCTGCCATCGGCGTGGTCGGCATCAGAAGCAGATCGGCCTGTTCGAGCGCGCGATCATAATCTCCCGTGAGCAGGCGGTTGAGGTTCTGTGCCTTGCCGTAGTAGCGGCCGCGATTGCGCGACGACATATAGTGGCCGGTCAGGATGCCGAGCTTCAGCGTCTCGGACAATTCTCCGGCCCGATCGCGCCAGCGCGCGTGGGCATCGAGCAGGCTCTCCAGAAACACGCCCTTCATGTTGGTACCATAGGCGTTGCTGCGCATCATCAGATCGGTGGCGCCTTCGAGAAAGATCGGCGTCCAGATTGCAGCCCCGGCGGCATGCAGCGGCACTGCGACCTCACGGACGTCGGCCCCCTTGGCTGCGAGACGACCGGCCGCCTCGCGCACGCGGTCGTCCACCTCGGTCTCGGCGCCGGCCGTGCCGAACCCTTCGGGCACCACGCCGATGCGCAAGCCGGCCACGCCTTGCCGCAGCGCCTGCGTATAGGGCTGTGACGAGGCACCGCGCTGCCGCGGATCGAGCCCGTCCGGCCCTGCCATCACCTCGAGCATCAATGCGTTGTCGGCCACGGTGCGGGTGATCGGGCCGGCGTGATCGACCGTCAATTCGACCGCGAAGATGCCCGTATAGGGCACGAGGCCGTGCGTCGGCTTCAGGCCGACGGCACCACAATAGGACGCGGGGATGCGGATCGAGCCCCCCTGGTCGCCGCCGGTGGCCATGTCGACGATGTTGGCCATGACCAGGGCGGTGGATCCTGAAGACGATCCACCGGCATTGTAGCCGGGCACGACCGGATTCTCGACGACCCCATTGGCTGAGGTGTGACTGCCGCCGGAGGCGCAGTAGTATTCGCAGACGGCCTTGCCCAGAATGTCCGCGCCGGCGTCCAAGAGGCGCGTGACGATCGTCGCATCGATCTCCGGGACGTAGCCCTCGAGGATGGTCGCACCATTCATCATGGGAAGGCCGGCGACGCAGACATTATCCTTGATGGCGACGCGCCTGCCCTTGAGCTTGCCGTCCGCAGCGCCCTGGATGTGCGCGGTGACGGCCCAGGCGCCGAACGGATTGTCCTCCGGTAGCGGGCGTGTTCCTGAGGGCCTCGGATATTTGACCTCGGGCAGCGGCGCCGCCATCTCGTCGACGAGATCGTACGCGTCGAGCTGCCCCTGCATCAGCGCAAGGAACGACAGCGCATTGGCATCATCGAGATCGAGGCCGATCTCGCGCGCGGCCTGTTGCAGCTCGGTAGCAGTCGGACGTCGGACTGGCATCAAGGCCTCTCGATCGCGGTGCGACCACGTCCACGCGCAACGGAGCAAGGTGGACGAGGTCGACGTTCAACACGCGAAAGAGTAGCCAGCCGCCGAGGTGTTCCAAAATGAGTTATGTCGATAGCCGTAATTTGCTTTGACGATTAAGCGTGGCCGCGACCTCGAACCCACGCGGGAGCTGCCTACATCTCCACCAGCGCCTTCACCAGCCCGCTCTCCGCATCAGCCAGATCGTCGACCACGTCGAAATGGTGCCGGTCCGGCGCCTCGACATAGGCGGTCGTAGCACCCAAGCCGATCCAGATGTTTGCGAGCAATTGCGCCTGACGGCGGAATTCGTTGCGCTCGGCGCCGCCGACCCAGGCGGTGACCTTGACGCCGTCGATCGGCGCGAGCAGCGCCGGGCTCTCGCGCAGCGCCGTGGCGTCGTCGATATGTAGCGTGTCGTTCATCACGGTCCGCTGCAGCGGGCGCAGATCGTGCAGGCCGGAGAGCGAGACCACGCTGGTGATGCGCGCCTGTCGCTCCGGCGACAGCGGGGCGCCGCGGCAGATCATGCGGGTGACGAGATGGCCGCCGGCGGAATGGCCGGTCAGCGCCACGGGACCGGCAACCTCGTCCATCGCCTTCGCGACCGCCTGCGCGACATCGGCCGAAATGTCGGCGATGCCGACCTCGGGACACAGCCGGTAGGACGGCATCGCCACGGCAAAGCCGCGCGCGATTGGACCTTGCGCGAGATGCGACCAGAAGCTCTTGTCGAGGCGCATCCAGTAGCCGCCATGCACGAACACGACGAGCCCCTTTGGCGTGCCCTCAGGCAGGAACAGGTCGAGGCGCTGGCGCTCATGTGCGCCAAAGGCAATGTCGAGCCTGGCGCGGCCCTGCCCGGCCAACGCCGTTCGATACGCCTCGGCCGGCGCGACCCACAGGCCGGGCCAGCGCTCGCCGCCGGCGATGTTCGGGCCGTTGGCGTAGGCGTTGTCCCAGTCCTTGACGGCATACAGCATGATAATCTCCTGATCGAATGAGCGCGCGATGGCTCAGAGGCCGGTGCGCAGCTTCCAGAGTTCGGGGAACAGCACGATCTCCAGCATCTTGCGCAGATAGTTGACGCCTGACGTGCCGCCGGTGCCGGTCTTGAAGCCGATGATGCGCTCCACCGTGGTGACGTGATTGAAGCGCCACCGGCGGAAATAGTCCTCGAAGTCGACCAGCTTCTCGGCGAGCTCATACAGCTCCCAATGCCGCTGCGGATCGCGATAGACGCTGGTCCAGGCGGCCGCGACCTCCGGGCTCTCGGCGCGGGTGCCGCGCCAGTCGGTGCGCTGCCCGTCGACGCCGATGAAGAAGCCGCGCCGTGCCAAGAGCCGCAGTGCTTCGTCATACAGGCTGGGCTTCGCCAGGATCGCCTCCAGCTCGGCGGTCAGCTCCGGATGATGCGCATGCGGGCGCAGCATCGCCAGATTGCGGTTGCCGAGCAGGAATTCGATCGAGCGATACTGGAACGACTGGAAGCCGGAGGACTCGCCGAGCTTGTCGCGGAACAGCGTGTACTCGCTCGGCGTCATCGTGCGCAGCACGTCCCAGGCGCCGTTGAGCTGCTCGAAGATGCGCGACACTCTTGTCAGCATCTTGAACGCCGGCTGCACGTCGTCCCGGGCGATCGCCGCCATGGCGGCCTTGATCTCGTGGATCGCGAGCTTCATCCACAATTCGGAGGTCTGGTGCTGGATGATGAACAGGAGCTCATCATGCGCCGACGACAGCGGCGCCTGCGCATCGAGCAGGCGATCCAGCATCAGATAGTCGCCATAGGACATCCGTCCCTTGAAGTTCATCCGCGCCCCCTCGGTGGCGGGATCGTAGGGCGCGCTGCTCACGTCACGAGCTCCTTCTGGCGATACTCGGGCTTGTCCCACAGCTTGTCGGCAAGCACCTCTTCGAGAATGTCGACGGCGCCGCGCACCTCGCTCTCGCCGATGTAGAGCGGCGTGAAGCCGAAGCGCAGCGCGTCGGGCGCGCGGAAATCGCCGATCACGCCGCGCGCGATCAGCGCCCGCATGATCGCATAGCCGTCCGGATGGCGGAACGACACCTGGCTGCCGCGGCGCGACGCATCGCGCGGCGAGGCCAGTGTCAGCGACGGACAGCGCCTCTCGACCTCGGCGATGAACAATTCCGACAGCGCGATGGAGGCTTTGCGCACGTCCTGCATCGACACGCCGTCCCAGGCGTCGAGCGCGGCATCCAGCGCGGCCAATGCGATGATCGGCGGCGTGCCGATGCGCATCCGCTCGATGCCACCGCCGGGGCGATAATCGAGATCGAAGGCGAACGGCGCCTCGTGGCCCATCCAGCCGGACAGCGCCGGCGGCGCGATGTCTGCGTAACGCGGCGCGACATAGATGAAGGCCGGCGCGCCGGGACCGCCATTGAGATATTTGTAGGTGCAGCCGACCGCAAAGTCGGCCTCCGCGCCGGCGAGATCGACCGGCACCGCGCCGGCGGAATGCGCGAGGTCCCATACCGTGAGCGCGCCGGCCGCGTGCGCCTTTGCCGTCAGCACCTTCATGTCGTGCATGCGGCCGGTGCGGTAGTCGACCTCTGTCAGCATCAGCACCGCGACGCTGTCGTCGATCGCAGCCTCGACCTGCTCCGGCTCGACCACCTTCAAGGTGGCGCGGTCGCCGAGCATGCGGACCAGGCCCTGCGCCATGTAGAGATCGGACGGAAAATTGCCGCTGTCGGACAGGATCACGCGACGGCCCGGATTGAGCGACAGCGCCGCGGCCAGCGCCTGATACACCTTGATCGAGAGCGTATCGCCCATCACGACCGTGCCGGGCGCGGCCCCAATCAGCCGCGCGATACGGTCGCCGACGCGGCGCGGCTGCACCATCCATCCCGCGCTATTCCAGCCGCGGATCAGCTCCCGTCCCCACTCAGCCTCGATCATCCGGGCAACGCGGGCGGGCACGGCGGACGGCAGCGCGCCGAGCGAATTGCCGTCGAGATAGATGACCCCGTCAGGGATCGTGAAGAGCGATCGAGTCGTGGAAAAATCGGTCATGCGGCTCCTGCTTCGTTCACGGCCTGAATGCATGATTCGCGCCGGATCAGGCCAGATCAAGCCGATCCGATCGCGACCGGCACCGCGCGGGCCGCATGGCTCGCGAAGACGTGACGATGGCGACACAATCCAGCCGGCCGATCGCCGCCGGCCCGCGACATTGACGCGCGACGGCAGGCTTGTCACGCACGGTCCATGGCGCATGATGGATCGACCCGACCTGCCGATGGAGGACATGACATGCGCATTCTGATGCCGCTCGTCCTGCTGCTGTCACTGTTGGCCCACCCCGCCGCCGCGGCGGACGCCAGCGCGGCGCAGAGCGTCATTCGCGCCCAGGAACAGGCCCTGGCGCGCGACGACGGCGCGACCGCCTATGCCCAGGCCGCGCCGGAAATCCAGGCCTTGTTTCCGAGCGTCGAGATCTTCATGAGCATGGTCAAGAGCGGCTACCCGCCGGTCTATCGCCATCGCAGCTTCGAATTCGGCGCCGCGCAGGTCGATGACGGCAGCGTCGCACAGCGCGTCCACATCGTCGATGCCGAAGGCGAGGCGTGGGAGGCGCTGTACACGTTGCAGACCCAGCCCGACGGCAGCCTCAGGATCACCGGCTGCTCGCTGTTGAAGACGGGCCAGTCGGTCTAGCGCGGAGCGGTTCAGGTCACGCCGAACCGCTTCTTGAACTGCGCGACATTGATGAGGCCGCGACCGTGGCGGCCGTCGCCGATCTTCACCTCGCCATGATACGCCTCGACCGAGAAGCGGATGACGCGGCGCTCGACCTCGATCACCTCGGCAACCGTGCGAATGGTGGCGCCGACCGGCGACGCCGCGAGATGGCGGACGTTGACCTCGGTGCCGACCGTCACCCAGCCCGGCGGCAGCACCGGGTTGATGGCGTCGCCCGATGTCATCTCCATCTCCAGGATCATCATCGGCGTCGCATAGACCATGGGCATATGAGGAACAAAGTGCCCCACGGTGCGCTCCGGCGGCACCACCAGCAGGCGCTCGGCGCGCATGCCCGGTTTGATGATCTCACGTGCGTCCATGATCGCTCCAAGTTCAGATGTCGTCCGGACAAGCTGCGACGCGCGTCAGTGCGGCGTAGTGCCGATCCGGGACCCATACGCCGCGGCGGTCGTGATGAGCAAAAGGCCAACGACCAGCATGCCTCAAACCGCTTCCTGGGGCTGTGGTCCCTAGGCCGTGCGCAATTGCGCGCCGAGCAGGGACGACAGCAGCGCCTACTTCTTCTGCTCGGCCAGACGCTCGACGAAGGTCTTGCCGCCTTTCATCTTGTGCGTCAGCGGCGCCTCGTTGATCTGGATCACCACCGCTTCCGGATCGACGCCGAGATGCGTCACCAGGGCCTTGGTGATGTCACGCATCATGTTGGCCTTCTGCTCGTCGGTGCGGCCGGCGGCCATGCTCACTGTGATCTCGGGCATTCGTTGCTCCCTGTTAGTTAGTCCTGTCCCAAGCCTGTCATTGCCGGGCTTGCCCCGGCAATCCATCATTCTGAAATGAAAGGCCGTCGTGAAGCGATGGATGCGCGGGTCAAGCCCGCGCATGACGAGTCCTGTTACCCCCAGCTCACGTCGTGGCGCGCGAGCACCTCGCGGACGCCGGCGACGAGTTCGTCCTCCTTGGCTGAGAACTGCGCCGGGCGGCTCTCGCGCCATTCCTGGTTGGAGGCGATCGCGGCCGCCGCCTTGGCGCCCTCGATCAGGTCCTTGATCTGCACCTCGCCGCGCGCCTTCTCGTCCGAGCCCTGGATGATCACGCAGGGTGCGTTGCGGCGGTCGGCATATTTGAGCTGGTTGCCCATGTTCTTGGGATTGCCGAGATAGAGCTCGGCGCGGATGCCGTGATTGCGCAAGGTCGACACCATCTTCTGATAGTCGGCGACGCGGTCGCGGTCGAAGACCGTGACGACGACGGGGCCGAAAGCCGGCCGCGTGTCGAGCTTGCCGAGCAGGGTCAGCGCCGCCTGCAGCCGCGAGACACCGATGGAGAATCCGGTCGCCGGCACCGGCTCGCCGCGGAAGCGCGACACCAGGCCATCGTAGCGCCCGCCGCCGCCGACCGAGCCGAAGCGCACGGGACGGCCCTTCTCGTCCTTGGTCTCGAGCAGCAGTTCGACCTCCAGGACTGGACCCGTGTAGTATTCGAGGCCGCGGACGACGGAAGTATCTATTCTGATTCGATCTTCGCCATAACCAGAAGCCCTTACGAGCTTCGCGATATCGACGAGCTCAGACATCCCTTGCCTTGAAAGGTCCTGCCCCTCTTTCGAGAAGAAGAACTCGCCTGGGACCTCGCCAGTCATCGACTGGCGCTCTATTCCATCAGCCCGATCTTCGAACTCGATCTTAAACTTCAGCGACTCAAAGACGGCATCAATCTGTCGCTCGTTGAGTTGTGCGCCCTTGGTGAAGTCTCCGCTCTCGTCTTTTCGACCGTCGCCCAATAGAAGACGCACGTCTTTTTGATCAAACTTATCCAGCTTATCGATCGCTCTGAGAACGGTAAGACGACGTCCAGCATTGTCTTGTCCGCCCAAGCCGATCCGCTCGAGCACACCATCTAGTAGCTTGCGGTTGTTCACTTTCACCACGTACTGGCCGCGCGCAATGCCCAGCGCCTCCATGGTGTCAGCAGCCATCATACACATCTCGGCATCCGAGGCCGCCGCGGCTTGTCCTGACGAGGCTGTCCCAATGGTGTCGGCATCAAACTGCATGAACTGGCGGAAGCGGCCGGGCCCCGCCTTCTCGTTGCGATATACGTAACCGTAGCGATAGCTGCGGTACGGGAGAACTAGATGCTCCGTGCCGTACCGCTCGGCGACATAGCGCGCCAGCGGCGCAGTCAGGTCGTAGCGCAGCGAGATCCACTGCTCGTCATCGTCCTGGAACGAGAACACGCCCTCGTTCGGACGATCCTGGTCGGGCAGGAACTTGCCGAGCGCGTCGGTGTATTCGAATGCCGGCGTCTCCACCGGCTCGAAGCCGTAGCGCTCGTAGACGGCGCGGATCTTCTCGACCATCTCGCGCGTCGCGGCGATCGCCGCCGGGCCGCGATCCTCGAGCCCGCGCGGCAGCCGCGCCTTCAGCTTCTGGGGTTTCTTGGGTTTGTCGGACATCGGACTCGACACGTAGGGTGGGCAAAGCGCAGCGTGCCCACCATGGGCTGGATGACGTCGCAGCGGTCGGCACGGCCCGCTTGCGCGGTCCTTGGCCCACCCTGCGGGATGGAATGCGTTGCCTGAGGTGGTAGCAGCCGCGACAGGGTGCGGCAACCCGCGGGAGGCGTCGGTCACCCGCGCATCCATGTCAGTGAGAGCGAAGCTATCGCCATCCATGCGGTGCGCCCCCTCTCCCGCTTGCGGGGGAGGGTTGGGGTGGGGGCGCCACAGCGGCAGTCTTCGTGGCGCCCCCCACCCCAGCCCTCCCCCGCAAGCGGGGGAGGGAGCGCACCGTCAGCGGAGCCCCGCCCTACTTCACATCCCTGATCCACTGATGCGGATCCGCGCTGCGGCCGTACTGGATGTCGACCAGCTGCTTGCGCAGGCCCATGGCGACCGGGCCGGCCTCGCCGCCGTTGATCAGGACATCGCCGCTCGCCGAGCACACCTTGCCGATCGGGGAGATCACCGCGGCGGTGCCGCAGGCGAACGCCTCCTTCAGCTTGCCGCTCTTGGCATCCGCCCGCCACTGGTCGATCGAATATGCCTCCTCGCGCACCTCGCGGCCGGCATCGCGCGCCAGCGCGATCAGGGAGTCGCGGGTGATACCCGGCAGGATGGTGCCGAGCGGCGGCGTCGACAGCGAGCCATCGTCGAACACGAAGAACACGTTCATGCCGCCGAGCTCCTCGACATAGCGGCGCTCGATCGCATCCAGGAACACGACCTGGTCGCAGCCATGGGTGATCGCCTCGGCCTGCGCCTTGAGGCTCGCGGCATAATTGCCGCCGCACTTCACGCCGCCGGTGCCGCCGACGGCGGCGCGAGTGTAGTTCTCCGAGACCCAGATCGAGACCGGCGCCGGGCCGCCCTTGAAATAGGAGCCGACCGGCGAGGCGATCACCGCGAAGATGTACTCCGCCGACGGCTTCACGCCGAGGAACACCTCGCTGGCGATCATGAACGGACGCAGATAGAGGCTGCCCTCGCCGCCCGGGATCCAGGCGCGGTCGATTTGAACCAGCCGCTCGACCGCCTCGATGAAGACCTCCGGCGGCAACTGCGCCATCGCCATGCGCTCGGCCGAATTCCAGAACCGCTTGGCATTGGCGTCGGGGCGGAACAGGTTCACGCCGCCGTCGTCGCGCTTGTAGGCCTTGAGCCCCTCGAAGATCTCCTGCGCATAGTGCAGGACGGCCGCCGCCGGATCGAGCGGGAAGTTGGCGCGGGATTCGACCCGCGCGCTGTGCCACCCCTTGTCCTGGCTGTACTGGACCACGGCCATGTGGTCGGTGAACACCCGGCCGAAGCCCGGGTTGGCGAGCCTGGCAGCGCGCTCCTGGTCGGAGGTCGGGTTCGTCGTCGGCTTGATGTCGAATGTCAAAGTCATGTCCTTGCTTCCCCCGCTCTGATCGCCATTCGCGAGTTCTGGGGCCGACCCGTCCGATCGGGCCAGTCGGCTTCTTGAATTTCGGACCTGCCGCGACCGGCTTTGGGCCGGTCCCCGGGCAAGCATGCCACCACAGGACATGCTTTTGCGCCCGGCGGAAGTCCAGTATGGTTTGCCGAAATGCCGCTCGACATCACACGGTTGTTCGATACGTCGCCCAAGGATGCCCGTCGGGGTTGCCTACGGCCCGTTCAGACACGCCTGGAGACCATCGCCCGCCGATGAAACGATCTAAAATTTCGTAGCGGACGATTGTTTTGTAACATTGAACCGCAGAAACGTCAATATGGCTGACATAAATTTCTCGTCCCCGACGTTGAGCCCCGAGCTGCGCGCGGCTGAGCCCTCCGCCGCCGCCGGCGAGCCGCTGCGCTGGGACATCATCGAGCTCCTGTTCTTCGCCTATCGCGACTTCGTCGGCGATGCCGACCACGAGCTGGAGGCGTTCGGCTTCGGCCGCGCGCATCACCGCGTGATGCATTTCGTCACACGCTATCCCGGCCTGAAGGTCGCCGATCTGCTCGACGTTCTCCGCATCACCAAGCAGTCGCTCGGACGCGTGCTCAAGCAGCTGCTGGACGAAGGCTACATCGTGCAGAAGACCGGCAACAACGACCGCCGGCAGCGCCTTCTTTTCGCCACGCCGAAGGGCGAGGCGCTGGTCGCCAAGCTGGCCGGGCTGCAGACGCGGCGCATCGACCGCGCGCTGGAGCAGATCGGGCCTGCTGGCGCCGAGAAGGTCCGGCAGTTCCTGCGCGCGATGATCGATCGCGACGATCCGGACAAGGTGCTGGAAGCCATCTTCAAGACGCCTGTCGCCGCTGCCAAGGAGTGACCGTGACGATCGCCGCCATCGCACCGCATCATCAGCAGACGCCGGCCGACGACGCACCGCATCTCCTGCTCGTCGACGACGACCGCCGCATCCGCGATCTGCTGTCTCGCTTCCTGCGCGGCGAAGGCTATCGCGTCACCACGGCGGCGAGCGCGAGCGACGCCCGCGCCAAGCTGACGGGGCTGCATTTCGATCTGCTGATCCTCGACGTGATGATGCCCGGCGAAAGCGGCTTCGACCTCGCCCGCTTCATCCGCACGCAATCCTCGGTGCCGATCGTGATGCTGACCGCGCGGGCCGAGCCGGAGAGCCGCATCGAGGGCCTGCAGCTCGGCGCCGACGACTACGTCGCAAAACCGTTCGAGCCGAGAGAGCTCGCGCTGCGCATCGGCAACATCCTCAAGCGAGCCGCGCCGCCTCCGGCGGAAGAGGTCGTCGAGCAGATCGGGTTCGGCCCGTTCGTCTACCATCTGGCGCGCGGCGAGCTGAAGCAGGGCGAGGAGATCGTCCACCTCACCGACCGCGAGCGCGAGATGCTGCGCATCCTTGCCAATGCCCGCGGCGAGACCGTGCCGCGCGGCGCGCTGACCGGCAACGGCACCGTCAACGAGCGCGCCGTCGACGTCCAGATCAACCGCCTGCGCCGCAAGCTGGAGAGCGATCCGGCCAACCCGCTGTTCCTGCAGGCCGTGCGCGGCATCGGCTACCGGCTGATGGTGACGGGTTGAGAGCGGGTTGATGACCGGCGGCTCCGACCACGTTGCTCTTCTTGCGCGTTGCGCCAGTGAGCACGCTTATTCTCTCCGGTTGGATTCGAGCTCTCG
The DNA here is from genome assembly GCF_051168175.1 of Bradyrhizobium sp. HKCCYLRH2047. Lineage (NCBI taxonomy): Bacteria > Pseudomonadati > Pseudomonadota > Alphaproteobacteria > Hyphomicrobiales > Nitrobacteraceae > Bradyrhizobium > Bradyrhizobium sp. HKCCYLRH2047. The sequence continues at coordinate 112,690 of NZ_JBNPUM010000008.1, read as the reverse complement.
CCACGAGCGCGGTCTCAGCCTCTCCCCGCCTGCGGGGAGAGGTCGGATTGCATCGTCAGATGCAATCCGGGTGAGGGGGTACAGGTCTCACCACAAACACTCCCCGTGCGGCTGCCCCTCACCCCAGCCCTCTCCCTGTAAGAACGGGGAGAGGGAGCAGACCATCGCCGGTGCAAGAACTTCGAACCCATCCGCCAGGGCTGCGGCTCTCACTTCCTCGCCGCAAGAGTTGAGGCGCCCCAATCTCTCCCCGTCATTGCGAGCGAAGCGAAGCAATCCAGAGTCCCGCGATGACCCTGGATTGCTTCGTCGCTTCGCTCCTCGCAATGACGGCAGCGTCACCCGTGAGAGCAGATCCGCATGACCACGCTCGACACCGGCCTCACCCTGATCCGCACCGCCTCCCGCCGCGTGTCGCGCGCCAACAGCATCGTCGGCAACGCCTTCAAGGGCTGGATGCCGACCGGCCTGTATGCGCGGGCGCTGCTGATCATGATCGTGCCGATGGTGATCCTGCAGACGGTGGTCGCGGGCGTGTTCATGGAGCGGCACTGGAACACGGTGACGCGACGCCTGTCCGCCGCCGTGGTGCAGGACGTCGCCGCGCTGATCGACATCTACAAGGGCTATCCGCAGGACAAGGACCGCACCATGCTGCGCCGGATCGCGCAGCAGCGGCTCAATCTCGTGGTCGACTTCCTGCCGGCCGGCGACATGCCGCCGCCGGGGCCAAAACCGTTCTTCAACCTGCTCGACCAGTCGCTGTCGAGCCAGATCGGCCGCCAGATCAGCCGCCCGTTCTGGATCGACACCGTAGGCCGCTCAAACCTGGTCGAGATCCGCATCGCGCTCGATGACGCCGTGATGCGCGTGTTCGCGCAGCGTGGCGCGGCCTATGCGTCGAACACCGACATCTTCCTGTTCTGGATGGTCGGCACGTCGTCGATCCTGCTGATCGTCTCGGTGCTGTTCCTGCGCAACCAGATCAAGCCGATCCTGCGGCTCGCGGATGCCGCCGAGAGTTTCGGCAAGGGCCGCGAGGTGCCGAACTTCCGCCCGCGCGGCGCGCGCGAGGTGCGGCGCGCGGCGCACGCCTTCCTGGAGATGAAGGCGCGCATCGAGCGCACCCTCGAGCAGCGTACGGCGATGCTGGCAGGCGTCAGCCACGATCTGCGCACCATCCTGACGCGCTTCAAGCTTGAGCTGGCGCTGCTCGGCGACAGCCCGGAGATCGACGCCATGCGCAAGGACGTCGACGAGATGTCGCACATGCTGGAGGACTATCTCGCCTTCGCGCGCGGCGACAATGGCGAGATCGCGCAGCCGACCGACATCTCCAACGCGCTGGAGGAGCTGCGCAGCGACGCCGAGCGCAACGGCCATTCCGCCACGGTGTCGTTCCACGGCCTGCCGGTGGTCACCGTGAAACCGCAGGCGCTGAAGCGCTGCCTCGGCAATCTCGTCTCCAACGCCGCCCGCCATGCCGACGCGATCGCCATCACCGGCCATCGCGACCACCGCTACCTCACCATCACCGTCGACGATGACGGCCCGGGCATCCCGGCCGACATGCGCGAGGAGGTGTTCAAGCCGTTCCTGCGCCTCGACGACGCGCGCAACCAGGACGAGGGCGGCACCGGCCTCGGCCTCGCCATCGCCCGCGACATCGCGCGCTCGCACGGCGGCGATATCACGCTGGGTGACAGCCCGATGGGCGGCCTGCGCGCGAGCGTGCGGATCCCGGTGTAGCGCGCCGGTTTAGCTCATTCCTGCGCGATCACGGCGTCGAGCCACGCGCAGTTCAGCGGCGGAACGCGCGGATCCGGCACGCGAACGCCGCGTGCAGCCGCGGACAGCCGCATGTCGCGCAGGCGCTTGCGCTGCTCATCCAGCAAATACAAGCGCTCGTGTCCCCACAATGACGGACCGTCGAAGGTCTCGTGCGGCTGCCAGGTCGCGGGATCGATCAGCCGGCCGCCCCAGCCATATTCGATGAAGAAGCCGGAGGGCGTGTTGACGTAGAACGAGGTCATGTGGTCGTTGGTATGACGGCCCAGCGTATAGGCCACGCGCCCATCGTCGAGCTGCGCCAGGTCGTAGCCCTGGCCGACGTCGTCGAGACTGCCGAGCTCCACCATGAAATGATGCAGCGTGCGGCGGCCCGAACCGACCATCGCAAAACTATGGTGGCGGCCGTTGACGTGGAAGAAATACAGCTTGTAAGGCGTCAGGCCGAAGTCGGACACCTGGAAGCCGAGCAGGTCGCGATAGAACCGCAGCAGCGGCTCGACGTCCTCGACATTGAGCACGACGTGTCCCATGCCGAGCGGCCCGGTGCGAAAACCGGAGATCGGACGTCCCGGCCTGAAGGGATCCGAGGCGACGGCCGCCCCCCAGAACACCTCGATCGTGTGGCCGGCGGGATCCTGAAAGCAGATCAGCTCGGTGACATGACGCTCATCGGCCAGCGCCTGCGAACCACGGGCCACCTTCACGCCGTTGTCGTCGAGACGGCCCGCCAGGCGCGCGAGCGCGGCGGCGTCGCCGACCTCCCAGCCCATGACGGCGAGCCCGCCATCGCCGCTGCCATCGACGATCAGCCGCTGCTTGCGATCGTCCATCCGATAGGCCTGCACGCTGGCCGCGCGATCCACGCGCTGCATCCCGAGGAGTTCGGTCGCCATGCGTCCCCACTGCTCCGCCTGGGACGACTTGATGCCGATGTAACCGAGCGCCGTTATTTCCATCTTGTTGTCTCCCGAAAGGCGCGGGCGGAATTTCGTATCAGCTCCGCGCGGTCCTGCAGTAGACTGCCGCCCCTGCATCCGGCTCGCGTTCTCAAGACGGTATCGGCGGACGGAAACGAAGAACAGGGAGGATTTTCCAAGTGTCCAAGCAACGGACGCGATCTCCGCAAGCCCGTCCTGCGGAGGGTGTCCGCGCCTTCAAGCGGGGCCTCGACGTGCTGCGCGCGGTCAATCGGTCCGGCGGCATTCGCGCCGGCGACGTGGCCCGCCAGCTCGATCTGCCGCGGCCCACGGTCTATCGGTTGCTCGAAACACTCGAGGAACTCGGCTATGTCGCGCGCAGCGCCAGCGACGACCGCTTCCGGGTGACGCGCCACGCGCTGAGCCTCGGAGACGGCTATGATCCCGGCATCTTTATCTGCCAGGTCGCCGCGCCCTATCTCGCCGAGCTCAGCCGCAGCCTGATCTGGCCGGTCGATCTGTCGACTTATGAGAACGGCGCGATGGTCATCCAGGAGACCACGCATGCGCGCAGCCCGCTCTCGATCGATCGCAGCATGATCGGCAAGCGCCTGCCGATGCTGCAGACCTCGGCCGGCCGGGCCTATCTCGCCGCTTGCCCGCCCGCCGAGCGGGACATCATCATCAACCACCTGCGACGCATCGAGGATGCCGAGGACGCTTCCTTCCTCGCGCCCGAGCGGCTGCAGCGCATGATGAATGAAACGTCTCAGCGCGGCTATGCAATCCGCAACGAGGGCGAGTTCAATCCGAAGACGTCATCGATCGCGGTGCCGATCGTGCGGGGCGACGTCGTGTTCGGCTGCATGTCGATCATCTGGATCCGCTCCGCCATGACCCTGGAGGAGGCTGTCGCCCAGTACGCGGCGCCATTGCGCGACGCCGCAGCCGCGATCCCCGTCCAGGCCTGAGCGTCCGCTGGGCGGACAGTTCGTGACCGCGCCTTGAAGGTGCGAGGCGGTTGCGGAACAGATGCGGCCATGAGCAACATGGCCGCACACTCCGGAAGCTTCGACGTCGTCATTGTCGGCCGCGGGCCCGTCGGCTCGACGCTCGCCAACCTGCTCGGCCTGTGCGGCATCCGCACCCTGGTCCTGGAGCGCGAAGCCAAGGCTTATCACTTGCCGCGCGCAGTGCATTTCGATGACGAATGCATGCGCGTGTTCCAGACCATCGGTCTCGCCGACGCCATCCTGCCCCACATCACTTTAAGTCCCGGGATGCGCTTCGTCGATGCGGAGGGACGGTTGCTGCTGGACTGGCCGCGCCCCAGCGAGCCGACAGCGATGGGCTGGAATCTGAGCTACCGCTTTCACCAGCCCGATCTCGAAGCCGTGCTCAACAATGGCCTGGAGCGCTGGCCTCATGTCGAGCTGCGCACGCGCTGCGATGTGTTCGCGCTGGAGCAGAACCAGGACGTCGCCCGCGTTCGCTATGAGGATCTCGCCACGGGCCAGCTGGTCGACATCTCCTGCGCCTATGTGGTCGGCTGCGATGGAGCACGCTCGCTGGTGCGGCGCTTCATCGGCTCGGCGCTGGACGATCTCGGCTTCCACGAGCGCTGGCTGGTCTGCGACGTGCGGCTGAGCGAGGAACGGCCCGACCTCGGCGATTTCAGCGTCCAGCACTGCAACAAGCAGCGTCCCGCGACCTATATTCGCGGCACCGGCAACCGCCGACGCTGGGAAATCACGGTTCAGCCTGACGAAGACGCCGCCGAGATCACGCGGCCGGCGCGCGTGTGGGAGCTGCTCTCGCCCTGGCTCCGGCCCGCAGAGGCCGAGATCGAACGCGCCGCTGTCTACACCTTCCACTCAGCGGTGGCGCAGCAATGGCGTAGCGGACGGTTGCTGCTCGCAGGTGATTCCGCGCATCAGACCCCGCCGTTCCTTGGCCAAGGCATGTGTGCCGGCATTCGCGATGCAGCCAACCTCGCGTGGAAGCTGGCCCATGTGATCGCCGGCAAGGCAACGCCTGATCTTCTCGACACCTATCAAAGCGAGCGCGCGCCGCATGTACGCGAGTTCATCGAGCTCGCGATCCGGCTGGGCGGACTCATCAACACCAAGGCGGTCGAGTCGGCGCTCGCGACCGGCACGGCACAGGGCGACGGCCAGCTCAAGCTCGACGTGCAGAAGCCGCTGCTCGGCCCGGGCCTGGCCTGCGGCGATCGCAGCATGACCGGAAAGCTGGCGCCGCAATTCCGCAGCCGCGATCTCGGCCGCAGCGACGACCGCATCGGTTATCGCTTCGCGCTGTTGTGCCGGTCAGGACTCGGTGCCGCAGTGATCGAGCAGCATCATGCCCGCCTGACGGCCGCTGACGTCGCCGTCATCTGCGGCGAGGAAGCTGGCGGCCTCGACGGCTGGCTCGATCAGCACGGCTTCGACGCCGTGCTGATGCGCCCCGACCGCTACATCCTAGGCGCTGTCCGCACGGGCGAAGATCCCGCGGTGCTGTTGTCAGGCCTCGCCTTCCTCACACCGCTGCCGAACGCGGCCTGAGCGTTTTCGTTCCTTTTGAGAGGGTTCACGTATGAAGCTGGTTTCCTTTGTCATCGACGGTCGTGCCGGCTACGGCGTAGTGAAAGGCGACGGCGTCGTCGACCTCGGCCGGCGGCTGTCGTCGAAGAGCCTGCGCGCGCTGCTTGAGGCCCATGCGCTCGGCGACGCCGCCGCGCTGCTCGCCTCCGAACCGGCCGACTATCCGCTCGACGCGATCGCCTTTGCGCCCGTCATTCCCGATCCCGGCAAGATCATCTGCGTCGGCCTGAACTATCGCGACCACGTCGCCGAGACCGGGCGAACCGTCACCGAGAAGCCGGCGCTGTTCGCGCGCTTTCCGACCAGCCAGGTGGGACATCTGCAACCGATCGTTCGCCCTGCTGTCTCCGATCATTTCGACTACGAGGGCGAGCTCGCGCTCGTGATCGGGAAAGCCGGCCGGCATGTCCGGCGCGAGGACGCGCTCACGCACATCGCCGGCTATTCCTGCTACAATGAAGGCAGCATCCGCGACTGGCAGCGCCATACGTCGCAATTCCTGTCGGGCAAGACCTTCGACCAGTCCGGCGCGTTCGGCCCCTGGCTCGTCACCGCCGACGAAATTCCCGACCCGTCCAGGCTGACGCTGCAGACCCGCCTCAATGGCGAGACCGTGCAGCGGACCACCACGGACCTGCTCATCACCGACGTGCCTGATCTGATCGTCTATTGCTCGGAGATCATGACCTTGCTGCCGGGCGACGTGATCGTCACCGGCACGCCGGGAGGCGTCGGCTTCAAGCGCACCCCGCCACTGTTCATGAAGCCCGGCGATACGGTCGAGGTCGAGATCTCGGGCATCGGCGTACTGCGCAATCCCGTGGCCGCCGAACCGGCGGCCTGACGTCTCCGCCTCGCGGAACCGCGCGGCGTACCAACCAAACACGACATAACAAACAAAATCGTTGAATCCGGGGAGGATCATCATGTCGCGACGTCTCACAGCGGGCATCGCCGCGCTGTTGCTGCTTGCAGGCTCATCCGCGCAGGCGGACATCAAAGGGAAAGCCATCCGGATTGGCGTGCTCACCGACATGACCGGCATCTTTGCGACCGCGATGGGGCCCGGCTCGGTGGAAGCGGCACGGATGGCCGCAGAGGAATTCGGCGGCAACATCAACGGCAGGCCGATCGAGATCCTTCAGGCGGACCACCAGAACAAGCCGGATATCGCGGTCGCGATCGCCCGGCGCTGGTTCGAACAGGACGGCGTGCAGGCGATCGCGGACGGCGGCAGCTCCGGCGCGGCGCTCGGCGTCCAGGAGCTGGTGCGCAGCAACGGCAGGATCTTCCTCGTCTCGGGGGCCGGCGCCAACCAGCTCACCGACGAGGCGTGCGCGCCGACCTCGGTGCAATGGACGCACGACGCCTATTCGACCGCCACCGCCGTCGTCTCGGGCATCATGCAGACCAGCAAGGAGCCGTGGTTCTTCATCACCGGCGACTATGCGTTCGGCCATTCGGTCGAGGCGACCGCGCGCGCCCGCATCGCCGAGCTCGGCGGCACGGTCGCCGGCAGCGTCAAGGCGCAGCTCGGCACGCCGGATTACGGCTCGTTCCTGTTGCAGGCCCAGGCCTCCGGCGCCAAGATCCTGGCGCTCAACGTCGCCGGCGACAATGCCACCGCCATCAAGCAGGCCGAGGAATTCGGGCTTGCGGCCCAGGGGATGAAGATCGTGCCGATGTCGTTCCAGAACGTCGACATCGAAGCCATCGGCCTCAAGGCGACGCAGGGCGATCTCATCGTCACCAGCTTCTTCGAGGACGCCTCCCCCGCCGCGCGCCGCTTCTCCGACGCGTTCTACGCGCGCCGCAAGGCGATGCCGTCACAGATCCAGGCCGGAGTCTACTCGGCCGTGCGGCACTTTCTGCAGGCGGTGAAGGATGCGGACAGCGACGACGGCGCAACGGTGATGGCGAAGATGAAATCCACACCGGTCTCGGACGCCTATGCGGACCACGGTCAGATCCGCGACGACCAGCGCATGGTGCACGACCTGTACCTCGTCCAGGTCAAGACTCCCGCCGAATCGAAGGGCCCCTGGGACTTCGTCAAGCTGGTGACGAAGATCGCCCCCGATCAGGCGTTTCGTCCGCTCGACCGCAGCAAGTGCGGCCTGGTCGGCAAGTGAGCACATGAGCGACCACACATGATTCCGGACGATCAGCGCGCCGTCATCATCACCGCCGCGGGCGGCCCGGAGGTCCTGTCAGAGCGACAGGACTGGCCGGTCCCGCGGCTCGGCCCCGACGACGTCCTGATCGAGGTCGCCGCCGCCGGCATCAACCGTCACGACTGCAACCAGCGCGCTGCCGGGCCGTCGCGGGAGCCCAATCCCATACCGGGATTGGAAGCCTCGGGGCGCATCGTGGCCTGCGGCGCCGACGTTTCCCCGGAACGGCTGGGTCAAGCGGTGATGGCGCTGACCGACGGCGGCTCCTACGCGCAATACGTCGCCACCGATCAGCATCTTGCGCTGGACCTGCCGAGCAGCCTCGACTGGATCCAGGGCGCCGCCCTGCCCGAGGCGCTGTTCACGACCTGGTTCAACTTCTTCGAGCTGATGCGCATGGCGCCCGGCGAGACCACCCTGATTCACGGCGGCGGCAGCGGCGTCGGCACGATCGCGATCCAGCTGCTGCGCGCGCTGGGACATCCCGTCATGGCCACCGCCGGCACCGCGGAGAAGCGCGCCCTGGCACTCAGGCTCGGCTGCAGCGCCGTGTTCGACTATGCCGATCCCGATCTCGCCGAGCAGATCCGCGCGGCGACGGGGACGCGCGGGGTCGACTGCATCCTCGACACCTCCGCCGGCGCCCACATCGCCCAGGACCTTGCGGCGCTCGCGATGGGCGGACGGATCGCCCAGCTCTCGGCTGGACAGGGCAAGGAGCTGGCGGTGCCGCTGCGCAGCCTGATGGCGCGCCGGGCCAGCATCACCGGCGCGCTCCTGCGGTCGACGTCGCTCGATCTCAAGCGGCGCATCGCGACCGAGCTGCGGCAGCGGATCTGGCCTCTTCTCGGAACGGCCATTCGGCCGCACATCGACAGCACCTATCGCCTGTCCGAGGCGGCCGATGCGCATGCCCGCATGGAGACGGGCCGGCATATCGGGAAGATCGTGGTTTGCGTCCGCGAATGAGCGACGGTCCACGTCGCTGCGCCCATCACGCGCAACGAGCGCCCGCCTACTGCTTCACGCCCGGGATCAGGGCCTTCAGCTTCGCCATGTCCTTGACGTTCATCTTCATGCCGCCGGGCATCACGATGTCCCCGGGCTTCTGGTCGGGCTTGCAGGCGCCGAGCCATCTGGCCTCGATCGTCATCGCGGTGTCCTTCACCCCGGTGCCGGCGGCACCGCCCGTGACTCGCGACATCGTCTTCACCGTATAGGCCGAGTTGAAATCGCCGGTGATGTCGGCATGCGACGTCGTATTGATGCCGCCGAAATTGCAGACCGAATCGGAGACGTAGCCGGTCGCGGTTTTCTGGATATCCTGCTTGGAGCAGACCTGCTGCGCCATCGGAGAGGCGAAGTTGTTCATCTCCTTGTCGGTGGCCGCGTCGGTGCAGTGCTGAATCGTCGCCTCCGGCAGCTGACCGCCGGATCTGATCATCTTCAGCTCCCACAGGCCGGCCTTGCGCACCGGCAGGTCGACGGCCCGAGCCTCATGGCTCGCGGTCACGCCCAGGAGGCAGCAGGCCAACAGCCCGATTGCGATGCGTGTGCAGGTCATGTGCCCCCGTTCCGGCTCGTTGATCGATGCCAGAGCGAATGCCGCCAAAAGATGGCAATTAGGAGAACGGCAGTTGATGGAAGGTCAGTAGAGCGTCCGCAGCGGCCGCTGCGCCGAGCCGTACGGTACCCAGCGGCAGGAGAACGAGACGTAGCCGCCGTAGCGCGCATCGACGGCGCCGAACTTCGCGACCTTGCCGTAGGAGGCGCAGTGGTCGACCGCGAGCTGGCGCGCATCGGTGGTCTGGGCCAGCTGATAGGCGATGATGCCGCCGGTGTCGTTGCCCTTGAAGGGCGGCACCACGTCGGCCTGGGCGGACGCGGCAACCAGAACCATCCCAGCGGCCACCAGGCCTGCAGTCTTCACGAATCCGGCCATCAGCGTCCGCATTGCATTCTCCTCGATCTGGCCTGCCATTCTAAAGGTCCCGTGCGGTCAAGAAAAGAACACCGGCCCCGGGTTAACAGGACTAATCGTGGAGTGTTGCCGCGTTGCACTTGACCTCCTGTGGCCACCGCGGCACGGTCCACGCTCCCGGATCAGCCTTGCGGACGGCCCATGCGCGACTTCAGCTCAGCTTTCAAGACGTTCGGTGCCGCATGCGGCGCGCTGCTCGCGGTCGCGACCGCGCCGGTCCAGGCGGCCAACCCGCTCGAGATGAACTTCTGGCTGTCCGGTCCGAAATATGACGGCCGGGTCGCGCCTTGCGAGGCGGCCATTCCGACCATCGTCTCGCGATTCCAGGACAAGGAGAGCACCTTCTGGAATTCCTCGCTGACGATTACCGGCGTCGCCAATGTCCATGAGATCGCCTTCCGGCCCTGGCAGTCCGACAACATCCCGCGCCGCTTCTGCACCGGCAGCGTGATGATCAGCGACGGCAAGGCGCGCACCGTCAACTTCTCGATCATCGAGGATGGCGGCTTCGCCGGCTATGACCAGGGCGTCGAGTTCTGCGTCGTCGGCCTCGATCGCAACTGGGCCTTCAATCCGGCCTGCCGCGCCGCCAAGCCCTGATTCGCCTTTCCCGGCGCATCGCCCGCTCGCGCGAGCGGCCAGCTGACCAATGGCTGCCTCGGGGCAGCCATTTTTGTTCTTGAAATGTTCCCGCGCGCTGGTAGGCTCCTGGCATTGTCCGGGGAGTATGCCATGTTCGATTGCCTGCGCCGACCTGCCGTCCTGTTGTCCAGAACGATCGCCTGCTTTGCCCTCTTGCTCGGTGTGCTCGCGGCTGGCTCCGCCGCGGCGCAGGACCGGCGCCAGAATGCGCCGGGCGCGTTCGACTTCTACGTTCTCTCGCTGTCGTGGTCGCCCTCGTACTGTGCCGAGGCGGAGGAGCGCGGCGGCCGCGGCAGCCGGTCCCAACAGTGCACCGGCCGGCCCTACTCGTTCGTCGTGCACGGGCTGTGGCCGCAATACGAGAACGGCTACCCCGAATATTGCGAGCAGCCGGCGCCGCGCCTGCCGCGCAACATCATGACATCGATGCTCGACCTGATGCCGGCGCCGGGCCTGATCTACAACGAGTGGGACAAGCACGGCACCTGCGCCGGCGTGTCGGCGAAGGCCTACTTCGAAGCCATCCGCAAGGCGCGGGCCGCCATCAAGATCCCGCCGGAATTTCTCGATCTCGCGGAAGCCAAGACAGTGGCGCCGGCGGCGGTTGAGGAAGCCTTCATCAAGGCCAACCCCAAGCTCACGACATCGGGCATTGCCGTCACCTGCAATCGCACCCGGCTGAGCGAGGTCCGGATCTGCCTGTCGAAGGATCTCGAGTTTCGCAATTGCGACGAGATCGACCGGCAGGCCTGCCGGCGCGACGAGGTCAACATGCCGCCGGTCCGCGGCGGCTAGCGACTGCGAATCGGGCGACCGCAGCGCGTCGGCCTGTGGCCCTGTTGCGGCGGCGCTGATCCGCGGCTCTCCGAAAGGGCATGCGGCGCATCGACGGGGTACCCTTTTGGCATGGAACGGCGTAACCCGGACGGCATGAACTACCGACACGCCTTTCACGCCGGCGGCTTCGCCGACGTCATCAAGCACATCGTGCTGACGCGCATCCTGGTCTACCTCCAGGAGAAGCCCGCTGCATTCCGGGTGATCGACACCCATGCCGGCGCTGGCCTGTACGATCTCACCGGCGACGAGGCGACCCGCAGCGGCGAGTTCCTCACCGGCATTGCCCGCCTGCTGCAGGCGCGGCTGTCGGATCAGGTCTATGCGCTGGTCCAGCCCTATCTGGATATCGTCCGATCGTTCAATCCGACGGCCGAGCTCGTCGCCTATCCCGGCTCGCCGCTGATCGCGCGCGCGCTGCTGCGGCCGCAGGACCGCATGACCCTGTGCGAGCTGGCGCCGATCCCCCGCAAGCAGCTGATCGATCAGTTGCGCCGCGACACCCAGGCCCGCGTCGTCGATCTCGACGGCTGGGTCGCCCTGCCCGCCTTCGTGCCGCCGAACGAGCGCCGGGGCGTGGTGCTGATCGATCCGGCGTTCGAGGCGAAGGATGAGTTCGAGCGGCTCGCCGACCGCTTTGCCGCGGCCTTCGCGAAATGGACCACTGGTATCTACGTGCTGTGGTACCCCGCCAAGAGCCGGCGCGCCACCGAAGAGCTGAGCGATCGCATCGCGGCGCTCGCGGCCGCGGCCAAGCCAACCGGCAAGGTGCTGCGGGTCGAGTTCAGTGTTGCACCGCAGATCGAAGGCGAGGCGCTGACCTCGACCGGACTGCTGATCGTCAACCCGCCCTGGACATTGCATGACGAGCTGAAGCTCATCCTGCAGGAACTGCAGAAGCCGCTCGGCCAGGGCGGCGCGGCGCGCTTCCGAATCGAATTCCCCAAAGCTTGAAACGGCTACTGGTCGAAAAGCCGTAGTCAATCGGCGCGGAACCGTATTATTGTGTCCGATTGTAAGACTGGCTTTACGTTCCGCTTCCGCGAATGGTTGCGGCGGGGTGATCAAGGCCTAACAAGATCCGGCGATCCGGCGCGGCGAGCGCTGGGCGTTAAGGTGGCCAACGCTTTCCGATCAAAGTGATGTCCGGTCGGACGCTGCGCAGGGCGCGCAGTGGAGGAAGCATTGCGGGGGAGGAGTTTCCCGATGGCCATGACTGGGACGGTCAAGTTCTTCAACGGTGAACGCGGCTACGGCTTCATCAAGCCGGACGACGGTGGACGCGACGTGTTCGTGCACATCACGGCGGTGGAGCGCGCGGGCCTGAAGGACCTGACCGAAGGACAGCGGATCAGCTTCGAGGTCGAGCCGGACAAGAAGGGCAAGGGCCCGAAAGCGGTGAACCTGGTGCTATCGTCTTAGGACGAGCCCGCCTGGCGGTCATTCACGCGCCGGCGTGAGTGCAACCGGAGGCGCCTCGACGCCACCTCTTCGTTGGTTTGGAAGCTGTCGGCAGCGCCTGTGTGCGTGCACAGCATTGCCGGCTCGTACGTGCAGGCCGCGCGCGATAATGCGCGATTGCACGGAGGGCTCCGACAAAAAAATCCCGGCCGCGCGAGCGGCCGGGAGGTTGTCGTTGGACGTTTCTTCTTCCTATTCCCTCGTTGCCATCAGAAGTGGAAGTTGATGCCTGCGCGCACAATTCCAAACCGATAGTCGTTCTTCGCCCCCGTGATCACGAAATTGCTGCTGTCGAGATCGACGTAGAGATACTCGATCTTCGCGGTCCAATTCTGCGCCAGGCCGAATTCGGTGCCGGCACCGAGCGTCCAGCCGACCGTGGTGTGCGATTCCGAAAGACCGAAGGTCTCGGCGCGCAGGCCGCCAAAGGCGAGGCCGCCGGTGCCGTAGAACAGGATGTTGTTGAAGGCGTAGCCGGCGCGGCCGCGCAAGGTGCCGAACCACGGGTTGGAGAACTTCCACGGCGCGAAGGTGTCGTTGGCGCCGGTCAGGTTGATGTCGCCCTCGGCGCCGAACACCCAAGGGCCGTTCTGCCAATTGTAGCCCGCGGTCAGGCCGCCGGTGAGGCCGGACGGCTTGGTCGGGTTGTTGCCGACGGTGCCCCACTCATAGCCCAGCGTGCCGCCGAGATAGGGGCCGGCCCAGCTGTAGGCGTTGAGGGGCTGGTTGACGGTGTAGGGCGCGCCGCGCCCGTAGCCGAGGTCCGCCGCCTGCGCCGAGACCGATCCGAGAGCCGCCGCGCCCAAGCCCGCCGCGGCGGCAGCACCGACCAAGAACCTGTTCATCGCTCACTCCACGCCACTCGCCGTCACCCGCCGGAGCATGCGCCGCGCGACTGTGCTGCGCGGGCCGGCGTGGTTACGGAACTCTCGCTTCTTTCGTGAGCATTTATCGAGAGTTTTAGGTTAAGCCGTTGTTAAGCCGGGTTACCCGGCCATTAACGTGCTTAACGGAGCGTTACCGCCCTGCCCTGTGCATGGCGCGATCGCAAGCTGGCGAGACGGCGCGGCAGCGCTTAATTTGCGGACATGACCACCCACAGCTCCGATCCACCCAAGGCGCCGACGCCCCCGAGCCGGCGTGGCGCCACGGCCGACCTGCCACCCGAGGCCATCGACACGCCCGATCTCGACCCCGCCGCCTCGGCTGCAGACGAGGACGATGACGGCCGGCTGCCGGAGCTGGCCGAGGAGAGCCTGGAGGCGGTCGGGGAAGGCCCGCTCGCGATCGGCCACGCGGCGATCGAGAACGCGGTGCGGCTGGCGCCGACCTCGCCCGGCGTCTACCGCATGCTCAACGCGGCCCACGACGTGCTCTATGTCGGCAAGGCCAAGAACGTCAAAAAGCGCCTGTCGTCCTATGCGCGTGCCAACGCGCCGCTGCCGGCGCGCATCCTGCGCATGATCGCAGCCACCGTGACGGTCGAGATCGTCTCCACCACCACGGAGACCGAGGCGCTGCTGCTGGAAGCGAACCTCATCAAGCAGCTCAAGCCGCGCTTCAACGTGCAGCTGCGCGACGACAAGTCGTTTCCCTACATTCTCATCACCGGCGACCATTGGGCGCCGCAGATCCTCAAGCACCGCGGCGCGCAGTCCAGGCCGGGGCGCTATTTCGGGCCGTTCGCCTCGGCCGGCGCGGTCAACCGCACCATCACCGCGCTGCAGCGCGCCTTCCTGATCCGCTCCTGCACCGATTCGTTCTTCGAGAGCCGCACCCGCCCCTGCCTGCTGCACCAGATCCGCCGCTGCGCCGGTCCATGCACCCAGGAGATCGATTTCCCCGGCTATACCGAATTGGTGCGCGAGGCGACCGACTTCCTGTCCGGACGCAGCCAGGCGGTGAAGGCGCTGCTGGCGGCCGAAATGGAGAAGGCGTCGAGCGAGCTCGAATTCGAGACCGCGGCCGTCTATCGCGACCGTCTCGCCGCACTGTCGGCGATCTCCTCCCAGCAGGGCATCAACCCGCGCACGGTCGAGGAAGCCGATGTGTTCGCCATCCACCAGGAGGGCGGCTATTCCTGCGTCGAGGTGTTCTTCTTCCGCACCGGCCAGAACTGGGGCAACCGCGCCTACTTCCCGCGGGCCGAGAAGACGTTCACACAAGAGGAGGTGCTGTCCGCCTTCCTGTCGCAGTTCTACGATGACAAGCCGCCGCCGAAGCTGATTCTGCTGTCGCACGAGATCGAGGAGGCCGAGCTGCTCGCCGAGGCGCTGTGCGTCAAGGCCGGCCACAAGGTCGAGGTGTCCTGCCCGAAGCGCGGCGAGAAGAAGGACCTGGTCACTCACGCGCTGACCAATGCGCGCGAGGCGCTGGGCCGCAAGCTCGCCGACACCGCGACCCAGAGCCGGCTGCTGGATGCGATGACGACGACGCTCGGCCTGCCGCAGGTGCCCCGGCGCATCGAGGTCTACGACAACAGCCACATCCAGGGCACCAATGCGGTCGGCGCGATGATCGTCGCCGGCCCCGACGGCTTCATGAAGAACCAGTACCGCAAGTTCAACATCAGGTCGGAAGGGCTGACGCCCGGCGACGACTACGCGATGATGAAGGAGGTGCTGCAGCGCCGCTTCAAGCGGCTGGTGTCACCGTCGGAGAAGGATGTCGCCCGTGCGGCCAAGGAGGACGACGTGCCGCAATGGCCCGATCTCGTCATCATCGATGGCGGCCGCGGCCAGCTCAACGCCGTCCGCGAGATCTTCACCGAGCTCGGCGTCACCAATGTCGCGTTGATGTCGGTTGCCAAGGGGCCGGACCGCGACGCCGGACGCGAGACGCTGTTCATCCCGGAGCGCGAGGCGATCAAGCTCGAGCCGCGCGACCCCGTGCTGTACTTCATCCAGCGCCTGCGTGACGAGGCGCACCGCTTCGTCATCGGCTCGCACCGCAAGCTGCGAAAGAAGGACATCCGCGAGGCCGGCCTGCAGGAGATCCCGGGCATCGGCCCGTCGCGCAAGCGCGCGCTGCTGCACCACTTCGGCACGCTCAAGGAGATCGAGCGCGCCTCGATCGCCGACCTCGGCAAGGTGCCGGGGGTTTCGGCGGAAAGCGCACGGAAGATCTTTGAGTATTTTCACAGCAACGCCAGTTGAAGGACGCCTTCTCCGCTCGCGCCGGCCGCTCAGAACGGCTTGACGACCACGAGCACGGCGATCGCAGCAGCGCTGCCGACGATCAGCGGCGGCGCATGAGAGAACCAGCGCGGCGCCGGCGACTCGGACCGTGCAAGCCGTCGCAGCGTTCCCGCGAGCACGCCGTGCAGCGCGGACAGCGCGACCACGATGCCGAGCTTGATCGTCAGCCAAAGCGAGCCGAACCATTGGCCCTGCATGGCGAGTGCGAGGCCCGCGCCCCACACGACGAGCATGGCCGGCGTCGTGACACGCCGGTCCCAGCGGCTGACGATCTCGACCATGGTGGCGGCACCAGCCGCTTCTGCCTTGGTCGCAGCCGCCGCGATGGTGATCGCTGCGGCCAGCAACCCGCCGCTCCAGCACAGTACGGCGGCGACGTGCAGCGCCTTGAGCCACTCGACCATCATGGCGCCGCCAGCAGCATCTCGCGTCGCGCCAGGACGCGGGCATTGACGAAGCCGCCGAACGGCACGAACGCAGCCATTGTCATCCGGACGATCTCCGTTCTCGACCAGCCGCCGCCGGCTGCGAGCTGGATGAGCATCCAGATGTAGCCCATGAAAGCGAGGCCGTGGACAGGACCCATGATCCTGGTGGCGACGGCGAAGCCGGCAAAGTGCTTCAGCGGCACCGCCACCAGCACCAGCAGCAGCAATGTGCTGCCTTCGACGAGCGAGACTGCGCGCATCCGCTTCAACAGCGACAGCTCCTCGGCCTGATGTTGAGTGGTCATCATTCGACCTCCTTCAGCACCTTCTCGACCTGGGTGAGCCGCAGCTCGATCTGCCCCAGACTGCCCTTGAGGGCGGCGAGCAGCTCTGCACTCGTCTCCTGCGCTCGAACGGCTCGCTCGGTCAGCGCGCGGAAGCCCTCCTCCGTCGCGACCTGCCGTCCGGCCTGCCGGACCGCCGCAAAATACTTCATCGCAAACACCAGGATGATGGTGACAAGGACGAGGATCGTGACGAGCAGGAAGATGGCGGCTTTGTCAGCCATGTTGGTCTCCTTCCGGTTTGATGGAGGATGGAACGACGGACAGCGTCTCCGCTGCTTTGGCGATCGAGGACGGCGTCAGGGCGATCTCGAAGGGAGCAACCTCGAAGTAGTTCAGCGCCTTGCCGTCGGCGGAGAGCTCCAACCGGCTGGTGACCAGCCCCGCCTCTTCGAGCTTGCGCAAATGAAGGTGCAGCAATGGCCGGCTGATGCCGAGCTCGCGGGCCAACTGGCTGACATAGGTGCGCCCCCGGGCCTGCAAAGCAGCCACCACCCGCAACCGATGCGGATTGGCCAACGCTGCCAGCCTGTCCAGCAGTTGATCGCCTTCAGTGGGCATACGTCGCGGCTCTCCACCTGTAAGGATATTATTACAGGTGAGGTCCGCCCCGTCAACTTTATGATACACCTGTCAGGAAAAAATTTCGATTTCCATATATTTACCCGGACAAAAATAAGCTCTACATGAGCTGAGCCCACCTCACTTTGGAGCGACACCTCATGACCCCCGATCAGCGCAAGGCGGCGGTCGCCGCCTACAAGGAGCGCAAGAGCCCTGCCGGCATCTTTGCCGTCACCTGCGCCGCCACCGGCGCGCGCTGGATCGGCTGTGCGCCGGACCTCGACAAGATCCAGAACCGTCTGTGGTTCACCCTGCGCCAGGGCGGCCATCGCCGCGGCGGGCTGCAGGCGGCCTGGGCCGCCCATGGCGAAGGGTCGTTCAGCCTGGAGGTGATCGAGACCTTAGACGACGAAGCGCTGGCCTATGTGCGCGATCGCGTGTTCGCGGAACGGCAGGCGCATTGGTGCGCGGTTCACGGGGCCGAGGCGATCTGATCACGGGCGGCATTCGCGCCGCTGTCATTGCACCGCAATAAGAGCGATCGGCGCGCCCACCGCGGCACGCCGATCTCCCCACTGGCGCGACCGCGTGCGGTTGCTTAAGGAAGCGTTACCGCTCTTTGTATCGGAGCGGGAGAGTTCCTATCTCCGCAAGACTTCGTTGCGAACAGCGTCATATCTGCGTCATCCTGCCGAAGCGGCTCGGCTCGGAGGTTGACGTCCGAACGGCGGCAGTATTGGTACACCGGATGAATATTGCGACCACACGCGTGCCCAGCAAGACGTCGACGTCCCTGCCGAACATCCTGACCTATACGCGCATCGCCGCGATACCGGTCGTGGTCGGCTGCATCTACGCGCAGTCGGTATGGATGTATCCTTTGTGGCTCCGCTGGGTCGCCGTTGCGGTGTTCATTGCGGCTGGGATCACCGACTATCTCGACGGTCATTTCGCGCGGATCTGGAACCAGCAATCGGCATTCGGCCGTATGCTCGACCCGATCGCGGACAAGCTTCTGGTCGCCTCCTGTCTGCTGATGCTGGCCGCCGACAGCACCATCCAGAACTGGTCGCTGTGGGCGGCCATTGTGATCCTGTGCCGCGAGATCCTGGTGTCGGGCCTGCGCGAATATCTCGCCGCGCTGCGCGTCTCGGTGCCGGTGACCAAGGTCGCCAAATGGAAGACCACGATGCAGCTGGTGGCGATCGGCTTCCTGCTCGCGGGCGAGGCCGGCGATGCGGCGGTCGCCCAGATCTCGACGGCCGTGGGTCCGATCGTGAGCGGGATCGGAATCTGGCTGCTCGGCTTGTCGGCGGTCTTCACCATCTACACCGGCTACGACTATTTCCGCGCCGGCATCCACCACCTCATCGAGGCAGACTCGCGATGAAGGTGAAGTATTTCGCTTGGGTGCGTGAGCGCGTCGGCAAGGCCGAGGAGACGATCGAGCCGCCGGCGGACGTGCGCACGGTCAGCGAGCTGATCGCCTGGCTCACCACGCGCGGCGAGGGCTATGCCTATGCGTTCGACAAGCCGAAGGTGATCCGCACCGCGATCGACCAGACCCATGTGCAGCCGGATACGGCCATCGCCGGCGCCCGCGAGATCGCGTTCTTCCCGCCGATGACCGGCGGCTGACGCAACGGAAGATCCGTCCATGACCGCGATCGTCACCGTCCGGGTGCAGCAAGAGGATTTCGACACCGCGGCCGAGATCGCAGCCCTCAGCCATGGCCGCACCGACATCGGCGCCGTCGTCAGCTTCTCCGGCCTGTGCCGCGGCAACGACCATGACACGCCGATCACCGCGCTGACGCTCGAGCATTACCCGGGCATGGCGGAGGCCGAGATCATGCGGCACACCGAGCAGGCGATGGCGCGCTGGCCGCTGCAGGGCCTGACCGTGATCCACCGCTTCGGCCGGATACGGCCGGGCGAGAACATCGTGCTGGTGGTGACCGCCTCCAGCCACCGTCAGGCGGCGTTCGAGGCGGCTGAGTTCCTGATGGATTATCTCAAGACCAACGCGCCGTTCTGGAAGCGCGAGGAAACCAATGATGGCGGCAGCTGGGTCGAGGCCAAGAGCCACGACGATGCCGCCGCGGCGCGCTGGAAGTCGTGATGGCGAAGAAGGTCAAGACGGCAGCGCCGCGCAAGGCGGCGGCGGCGAAGCTGCCGAAGGTCAATGCGGGCGAGCTGGTCAGCCTGCTCGACTATCTGCGCTACGCGGTGAGCTGCTTCCAGGACGCCGATCTGGTGTTTGCGCACGGCACCACCGATCCGGTGTCGGAGGCCGCCTTCCTGATCGGCGAGGCGCTGCATCTGCGCCCCGATCAGTTCGAGAGCTTCGTCACGGCCCGGGTCACCGCGGCCGAAGGCAAGATGATCCTCGACCTGATCACGGCCCGAATCACCACGCGAAAGCCGGCGGCCTATCTGGTCAACAAGGTCTACATGCGCGGCCTGCCGTTCTACGTCGACGAGCGCGTCATCGTGCCGCGCTCGTTCATCGGCGAGCTGCTGGAGACGCATTTCGGCGGCGCCGAGGCCGATGGCACCTCGCTGATCGATGATCCGCTGGCCGTGGACAGCGTGCTGGACCTATGCACCGGCTCTGGCTGTCTGGCGATCCTGGCCAGCCGCCACTTCCCCAATGCGGTGATCGACGCCGTCGACATCTCCAGGGACGCGCTCGCGGTCGCCGCGAAGAACGTCGCCGACTACGACCTCGGCGAGCGCATCTCGCTGCACCGCGGTGACCTGTTCGCACCGCTCAGCCAGCGCCGCTACGATTTGATCATCACCAACCCGCCCTATGTCGACGCCGAGGGCATGGCCGGCCTGCCCCGGGAATGCCGCGCCGAGCCGGCGCTGGCCTTCGACGGCGGCACCGACGGGCTCGACATCATCCATCGCATTCTCAGCCAGGCCCGCGACCATCTGACTGCGGAGGGCGGATTGTTGTGCGAGGTCGGGCGCGACCGTCCGCAGATCGAGGCGGCCTATCCCGACCTGCCGCTGCTCTGGCTCGACACCGAGGACTCCGAGGGCGAGGTGTTCTGGATCACCGCGCGCGATCTCGTGTGATGAGACGCGGCTGCCCGAGGCACAGCGGCCCGGTTGGCGCGAAATGACGCAGCGACTTCCAATATCCGGCACAATCTGCTGCCGCTGTGCAGAAACCGCTCACCAGGGCAGCAGGGAACGCTGGACCTTTGACGTTTCCGTCGGCGCGCGAAACTGATAGCTTGGCGCCGGCCCGGATCATCGGCTGACCACGTCGGCGCGCGCATTCAGGCCCATCAGCACGATCCGTTTCGGCAAGCTGTCCTGGCACCGGTTCGCCACCTTTCCGGATCATGCTGCCGCCGTCGCACAACCTGCCCTGAACGTCCGAGAGGTCCCCATGCTGGACAAGAGCCCCCGCCCCGCCGTCACCGTTCCGAATGATCTTGCCGCGCATTGGATGCCGTTCACCGCGAACCGCGCCTTCAAGAAGAACCCGCGCCTGCTCGCCGGTGCCAAGGACATGCACTACATCACCGTCGATGGCCGCAAGATCATCGACGCCGCCGCCGGCATGTGGTGCTGCAACGCCGGCCACGGCCGCAGCCAGATCGCCGAGGCGATCGGCCAGCAGGCCGCGGCGCTCGACTACGCACCGCCGTTCCAGTTCGGCATTCCCCAGGCGTTCGAGCTGGCGAACCGCATCGCCGATCTCGCGCCCGCCGGCCTCGACCACGTGTTCTTCTGCAACTCCGGCTCGGAGGCGGCCGACACCGCGCTGAAGATGGCGCTCGCCTATCACCAGATCAACGGCCAGGGCAGCCGCACCCGCCTGATCGGCCGCGTCCGCGGCTATCACGGCGTTGGCTTCGGCGGCACTTCGGTCGGCGGCATCGTCAACAACCGCAAGCTGTTCGGCACCTTGCTGACCGGCGTCGACCACATCCCGGCGACCTATGACCGCGAGAAGCAGGCCTTCACCAAGGGCGAGCCGGAATACGGCGCGCACTTCGCCGATGAGCTGGAGAACCTCGTCAACCTGCACGGCGCCAACACCATTGCCGCCGTCATCGTCGAGCCGATGGCCGGCTCGACCGGCGTGATCCCCGCGCCGAAGGGCTATCTCAAGCGGCTGCGCGAGATCACCCAGAAGCACGGCATCCTGCTGATCTTCGACGAGGTCATCACCGGCTTCGGCCGCCTCGGCTACGCCTTCGCCGCCGAGCGCTACGGCGTGACGCCTGACCTTCTCACCTTCGCCAAGGGCGTCACCAATGGCGCGGCACCGATGGGCGGCGTGCTGGTGCGCGACACCATCCACGACGCCTTCATGAGCGGCCCGGAGCACATGGTGGAGTTCACCCACGGCTACACCTACTCGGCGCATCCGATCGCCTGCGCCGCCGGCCTCGCCACGCTCGACATCTACCGCGACGACAAGCTGTTCGAGCACGCCCGCGCCATAGAGCCGAAATTCGCCGACGCCGTGATGTCGCTGAAGGGCCTGCCCAACGTGCTGGACATCCGCACCGTGGGTCTCACCGCCGGCATCGACCTCGCGCCGCTACCCGACGCGGCTGGCAAGCGCGGCTACTCCGCGATGGAGACCGCCTTCCACAACAACGACCTGATGCTGCGCATCGCCGGTGACACGCTGGCGCTGACCCCGCCGCTGATCATCAGCGAGGATCAGGTCGGCGAGATCATCGAGAAGGTCGGCAAGGTCATCAAGGCCGTGGCGTAAGCCATTCGGCGACCCATCGGCCATGATTGGCCAGGAGCAGAATTGGCGGCCCGCGTGGCCGCCATTTTTGTTTCTACGATCCCCAAGAACGGTCATTGCGGCTTTCCACATGTCGCATGCCGGCCGACAATAGCCTCGCGCGTGCGCAGGGAACCTTCGCAAATCCTCCACGTTCATGTCGCGAGCCGGCGGTTCGCGCGCGGCGATGGATCATCGGAGGACGCGCATGCTTGCACCGCCAGGAGAGCTGCTGCGATTGGGGCTCGAGCAGAGACTCAACCGCGTCAGGCGCGCTACCCAGGCCTACATGCGCGATCGCGCCCGGCAGGCGACGGGCACGGTGACGTCCTACGCCGTCGCCGCCGGGCTGTTCGCCACCGCGGGCATCTTCCTGATCGCCGCCTGCATCGTCGGATTGACCGCGCTGTTCCGCTGGGTGGAAATGACCTACGGCCTGTTCACCGCATTCGCTGTGGTCGGCGGCATCCTGGTCGCGCTGGCGGTGATCTGCGCGATTATCGCGGCGTTGAAGTTGCGCAGTCCGACGCCGCACTATCCTTCACTCTCCAGCCGGCTGCGCGTGGCGATCGCAGCGCCCGTGGCCCGGGAACCCGACGCGGACGAGATCGATCCCGACACCATCCCCCTGGCACCGTCATCGACCTCCACGAATCACGGGAGCGGAGCTGCGGGTGCACTCGGCCGGGTCAACGTGCCCATTGGTGTCGCCGTTGCGGCACTGCTGCTCGGTGTGGCGGCCTTGCGCCGGCGTCACCGCAGCGCGTAAGCCTGCCCCGACAGCGACAGGCGCGGTTCGACGGACATCGAAGAATCACCGGCTCGGTTGAGTTGATCAGCAACACGCGTCGATCAGCTCATGGGCATCGCGCGCATGTCTCAATGTGTCTGGAGTCCGCGTGGCGCTTTCCCCGGTGTTCTACGGGTCAGCGACACTACGATGACACTCCGCTTTCCCCGGTGAACTTGCGTAAATGACACGCAGACGGGAAATCATCGGCCTCTCCCGGTATTTGAATCCCGCCGACTATCCTCGCGAATCAACAGAAGTGCTAAGGTTGCATTCGGTTGGGAGCGTCGCGCAGCATGATCCGTATCTCCACGATTTTCATTGCCATTTGTATGGTTCTGGTCGCAGCCTCGCTCGGCCTGATCCTGTATTCGGTGGCCGGCATCAGTGGCTCGGAATCCGCGATCGTCGCGCTCGCCGCACTGACGTTCCTGATTCTCTACAATGCCGTGTCGATGCGGCTGCGCGACCGCACCGATATCGGCAGCCAGATCGCCGATCTGTCGCGCGGCACCGCCGACCTCGCGCGCCAGGTCGCCGAGTTCGGCCGGCGCCTGTCGGCGGTCGAGGGACGCATCGTGTCCTCGAGTTCGGTCAGCGCCGATCGCCTGCAGGGCGTGATCGGCGAGATCAACGAGCTCGGCGGACTGATGAAGCAGCTCGCCGTCACCGTGGCCCAGCATGAAGACCTGATCGCGGCGATCCCGCCGGCACCACCGCCGGGAGCTGCTGCCGGCATGGTTCGCGAGGCCGATCATCCGCTCCCGGCGGCCGCTGCCTCCAGCGGCGCGCGCGAGATGACCGCGCTGCCGCCGAGCGACATCGAGCAGAGGATGCCCGAGACTCCCGGCACGTTCAGCGCGGCATCGGCTGCCGCCCCCCTGCCGCCCAAACCGCAGGCCCCGGCGGTCACTGCCGTACCAGCAGCCTCCAAGATCACGACGCCGGCTCCGTCGGCGCCGGTTGCCCCCGCCGTGCCGCGCAGCCAGCCGCAGATCCTCGCCGCGGTCAAAGGCGCGATCGAGGACAACCGCCTCGACATCTACCTGCAGCCGCTGGTGACGCTGCCGCAGCGCAAGGTGCGCTTCTACGAGGCGGTGACGAGGCTTCGCGACGAGCGCGACCAGGTGGTCGCGGCCGAGGACTTCATCGGCATCGCGGAAGCCGCCGGCCTGGTCGGGCGCATCGACCACATGGTTCTGCTTCGCTGCGTCCAGGTGCTGCGCCGCCTGATGGTTCGCAACAAGGACGTCGGCATCTTCTGCAACATCTCCGCGGCGACCCTCAGCAGCCCCGCCAACTTTTCACAATGCCTCGATTTCCTCGAAGCGAATCGCGCCCTGGCGCCGTCCTTCGTGCTCGAATTCAAGCAGTCGACCTTGCGCAGCCTCGGCCCGACCGGGGCCGAGCATCTCGCGGCCCTGGCCCAGCGCGGCTACCGCTTCTCGATCGACCATGTCACCGACCTCCGGTTCGAGCCGCGCGAGCTTGCCGATCGCGGTGTCCGCTTCATCAAGGTCCCGGCCGCGCTGCTGCTCGACCCCAAGCAGAGCTCGGCCTCCGACATTCACCCGACCGATCTCTCCGATCTGCTGGGCCGTTTCGGCATCGACCTGATCGCCGAGCGGATCGAAGGCGAGAACAGCGTCGTCGACCTGCTCGACTACGACGTCCGCTTCGGCCAGGGCTTCCTGTTCGCGCCGCCCCGCCCATTGCGACCCGAGGGCGCATCTGCTACCGGCGAGGCCGCCGCCGGCCCATCGGGCGGGCAGGATATCAAGATTCAGGACCCCAATGCCGCCGGCACCACCTCTCTGGACGCGTCACACACCAATGCTTCGACGCGCAGCGGCAATGCCGCCCTCGCCCGCCGTGCCGCCGGGACCCTCTGAAATCAGCCGGCTGCCATGACCGTTCTCCGCTTCGAAGAGCGGCTGCGCGATCTGGTCGGCCGCAAGCAGGTGCTGCTGAGCGACATCTGGGGCGTGGTCCATAACGGGCTGGAGTCCTTCCCCGACGCCTGCGACGCGCTGCACCACTTTCGCCGCCAGGGCGGTACGGTGATCCTGATTACCAACGCGCCCCGGCCGGCCGATTCGGTCCAGCGCCAGTTGCGCAAGCTCGGCGTCGCCGACGAGGTCTACAGCGCCATCGTCTCCTCCGGCGACCTGACCCGCCACTACGTGGCCGATCATCCCGGCGGCAAGGTGTTCTGGCTCGGCCCCGAGCGCGACAATTCCATTCATCGCGGTCTCGACCTGGCGCTGTCGCCGCTCGAAGAAGCGTCCTACATCATCTGCACCGGCCTCTACGACGACGAGACCGAGACCGCCGAGGACTACCGGCCGATGCTGCTGCGCGCGCGCGAGCGCAAGCTGCCGCTGATCTGCGCCAATCCGGACATCGTGGTCGAGCGCGGCGACCGGCTGATCTACTGCGCCGGCGCCATCGCGGAGCTCTACCGCGAGCTCGGCGGCGAGGTGATCTTCTACGGCAAGCCGCACCGGCCGATCTACGAGCGCGCCATGATGCTCGCCGAGCAGCACGCCGGCCGGAAGGTCGCGCGCGAGGAGGTGCTGGCGATCGGCGATTCCGTCCGCACCGATCTCGCCGGCGCGCACGGCTTCGGCATCGACTGCCTGTTCGTCACCCGCGGCATCCATTCCGAGGAGTTCGCCGGCGTCGAGCAGCTCGACCCGGCCTCGGTCAAGGAGCTGTTCGGCCACCCGCCGCGCGCCCTGATGCGCGAGCTGAAGTGGTGACCTGATCCCGAAACGAAAAACGCCCGGCCGGGTGCCGGGCGTCTTTCATTTGAGAGCGGATCAGGCGGGCGTCAGGCCGTCGCCATATCCGGGAATACCGCGTCGATCTTGGTCTTCAGGGTCGCGGCGTTGAACGGCTTGACGATGTAGTTGTTCACGCCGGCCTTCTTGGCCGCGATCACGTTCTCGGTCTTGGATTCCGCCGTGATCATGATGAACGGCGTGGTCGCCAGGTTCGGATCGGCGCGGACCTCGCGGAGCAGGTCGTAGCCGGTCATCGGCTCCATGTTCCAGTCGGAGATCACGAGGCCGTATTTCTTGGCGCGCATCTTGTTGAGGGCCATCGAGCCGTCGCTGGCATCGTCGATGTCCTCGAACCCGATCTGCTTGAGAAGATTCCTGATGATACGGATCATGGTGCTGTAATCGTCGACGACGAGCACCGGCATCGTCAAATCAACCGCCATCTTGACTCCCCCAGACGCGAACACAACGCGCAGACTGTTACAAAAACGCTCTTGCGGCACGGGTCGTAACCGACCCCGCCATCCGCTCTGAGCAGTAGCATCAGCCGTTAAACAGCGCGTTAACTGCGCTGCGGCTGCATGTCGCTATTGCTGCGCTGCATGAGCGGAGGAACCCCTTCGGCTTGACTTCGCGGGGCCGGCCGCCCACCGTCAGGGCAATCCCCGCCCGCCGGCGGCCCACCGAAATCTGCGAGATATTTCCGTCACATGCCCGATTTCAAGGTCATCCGCGATTCCACCCCGCCGTCGGACATCCTCAAGGGCGCGGTGGTGGCGATGGGCAATTTCGACGGCGTCCATCTCGGTCACCGGGCCGTGATCGAGGCGGCCATCGAGATGGGCAAGGCGAAGGGGCGCCCGGCGCTGGCACTGACCTTCGAGCCGCATCCGCGGCGCTTCTTCAGCCCCAACACCCCGCAGTTCCGCCTGACCGACGAGGCCGCCAAGCTGCGGCTGCTGGCCGGAACCGGGCTTGCCGGCGCCGTGGTCATGACCTTCGACAAGGGCCGCGCCCAGACCTCGGCGCAGGACTTCATTCACCATGACCTGATCGCGCGGCTCGGAGTCGCCGGGATCGCGGTCGGCTACGACTTTCATTTCGGCAAGGGCCGCGTCGGCTCGCCCAGCCTGCTCGCCAACGAGGCGCCCAAGCTCGGCATCGAGGTCGACATCCAGGCCCATGTCGACATCGACGAGCGGCCGGTGTCCTCCACCGCGATCCGCGAAGCGCTGGCGGAGGGTCAGGTCGCCGAGGCGACCGCGATGCTCGGCGGCCCCTGGTTCGTGAGCTCCGAGGTCATCCACGGCGAGAAGCGCGGCCGCGACCTCGGCTACCCCACCGCCAACATGCGGCTCGATCGCGATTGCGGGCTGCGCCACGGCATCTATGCCGTCCGGGTCGGCCGCGGCCGCGGCGCGAACCGGGTGCTGATCGACGGCGTCGCCAATTTCGGCCGCCGGCCGACCTTCGACAACGGCGCGCCGCTGCTCGAGACCTTCCTGTTCGATTTCAAGGACAGCCTCTACGGCGAGGTCCTGGACGTCGCCTTCATCGGCTTCATCCGCGAGGAGGCCAAATTCACCTCGATCGAGGCCCTGATCCGGCAGATGGACGACGACAGCGCGCGGGCGCGCGCCCTGCTGGCGGCCGCCCCCGGCCTCTTCCCCCGGCTCGGCGAGATCGGCTGATCCTCCTGCGCCATTGGTGACGTCATTCCGGGGCAGCCCGCCAGGGCTGAACCCGGAATGACGCTGAACGACGATCCCGCAGCGTTGATGCCGCAGGATGACTTTGCGATTTCGCAGCCCCCCTGCTATGACGGAGCCCCATGTTGATACGGCGCATCATCGGCATTAGCGGCCCGGCTTCCGCCTGAGCTTCGAGCTCGGCGCAAGACCGGGATGTCTCTGCTCGTTCCGCCGCCCGCGATCGAAATCGCGTCTCAGCGCCCTCTTAAAGCTCAGCCAGCCAGATCACGATGTCCGAAAAGCCGCAAAAGCCCGACGCCCAAAAATCCGACGCCAAGGACTATTCCAAGACCCTCTATCTGCCGCAGACGGAATTCCCGATGCGCGCCGGCCTGCCGCAGCGCGAGCCGGAGATCCTGAAATATTGGGGTGACATCGACCTCTACGGCAAGCTGCGCGAGACCGCGAGGAACAGGCCGAAATTCGTCCTGCACGACGGCCCGCCCTATGCCAACGGCAACATCCACATCGGGCACGCGCTGAACAAGATCCTCAAGGACGTCGTGACCAAGAGCCAGCAGATGCTCGGCCACGACTCCAACTACGTGCCCGGCTGGGACTGCCACGGCCTGCCGATCGAGTGGAAGATCGAGGAGGAGAACTACCGCAAGAAGGGCAAGACCAAGCCCGACTTCCGCGACTCCGCCGCCATGGTTGCATTCCGCCGGGAGTGCCGCGCCTACGCCGATCACTGGCTCAACGTGCAGCGCGAGGAGTTCAAGCGTCTCGGCGTGATCGGCGACTGGGATCATCCCTACGCCACCATGACCTATCCGGCGGAGGCGCAGATCGCCCGCGAGCTGATGAAGTTCGCCGCCAACGGCACGCTGTATCGCGGCTCCAAGCCCGTGATGTGGAGCGTGGTCGAGAAGACCGCGCTCGCCGAGGCCGAGGTCGAGTACGAGGACTATCAGTCCGATACGGTGTGGGTGAAGTTTCCGGTGACCTCGCCGGCGCATGGCGCGCTCGCCGGCGCCGCGGTGGTGATCTGGACCACCACACCCTGGACCCTGCCCGGCAACCGCGCCATCTCGTTCTCGCCGAAGATCGCCTATGGCCTCTACGAGGTCACCGACGCGCCGGCTGACAACTGGGCCAAGACCGGCGACAAGCTGATCCTGGCCGATGCGCTGGCCGACGGCGTGTTCAAGCAGGCGCGCGTCACGAGCTACAACAGGCTGCGCGACGTCCCCGGCGACACGCTCGATGCCGTTGAATGCGCCCATCCGCTGAAGGGCCTCGCCGGCGGCTACGGCTTCACCGTGCCGCTCCTGCCCGGCGACCACGTCACCGACGACACCGGCACCGGCTTCGTGCACACCGCGCCCGGCCATGGCCGCGAGGATTTTGACGTCTGGATGGCGCATGGGCGCGAGCTCGACGGCAGGGGCATTGCGACCACCATCCCCTACACCGTCGACGAGAACGGCGCGCTGACCGATCATGCCCCCGGCTTCACGGGAAAACGCGTCATCAACGACAAGGGCGAGAAGGGCGACGCCAACGAGGCCGTCATCAAGGCGCTGACCGATGCCGGCATGCTGCTCGCGCGCGGCCGCCTCAAGCATCAGTATCCGCACTCCTGGCGCTCCAAGAAGCCGGTGATCTTCCGCAACACGCCGCAATGGTTCATCGCGATGGACAAGGACATCGTGGACGACGGCAAGGCGAATTCCGGCGATACCTTGCGCGCCCGCGCACTGCGCGCGATCTCGGTCACGCAGTGGGTGCCGGCCGCCGGCCAGAACCGCATCAACGGCATGATCGCCAACCGCCCGGACTGGGTGATCTCGCGCCAGCGCGCCTGGGGCGTGCCGATCGCGGTGTTCGTGCGCGAGACCGGCGACGGATCCGCCGAGATCCTGCAGGACGAGACCGTCAACACCCGCATCACGGACGCCTTCGCCAAGGAGGGCGCCGACGCCTGGTACGCCGACGGCGCGCGCGAGCGCTTCCTCGGCTCACGCGCCAACGAGGACTGGAAGAAGGTCGACGACATCTGCGACGTCTGGTTCGACTCCGGCTCGACCCACGCCTTCGTGCTCGAAGACCCCGTGCACTTCCCCGGCCTCGCCGGCATCAAGCGCAAAGTCGATGGCGGCCGGGACACGGTGATGTACCTGGAAGGCTCCGACCAGCATCGCGGCTGGTTCCACTCGTCGCTCCTGGAAAGCTGCGGCACGCGCGGCCGCGCGCCGTATGACGTGGTGCTGACGCACGGCTTCACGCTCGACGAGAACGGCCGCAAGATGTCGAAGTCGCTCGGCAACACCGTCGAGCCGCAGAAGGTGATCAAGGACTCCGGCGCCGACATCCTGCGCCTCTGGGTCTGCGCGACAGACTATGCCGACGACCAGCGCATCGGCCCGGAGATCCTCAAGAACACCATCGAGACCTACCGCAAGCTGCGCAACAGCATCCGCTGGATGCTCGGCACCCTGCACCACTACAAGCGCGGCGATGCGGTCGCGTTCGCGGATATGCCGGAGCTGGAGCGGCTGATGCTGCATCAGCTCTCGCAGCAGGCCGAGACCATCACCCGCGCCTATGCCGCGTTCGACTACAAGACCGTGATCGCGAGCCTGGCAGCGTTCATGAACACCGAGCTGTCGGCGTTCTATTTCGACATCCGCAAGGACACGCTGTATTGCGATCCGCCGTCGTCGGTGGCGCGCAAGGCGGCGCTGACCGCGATCGACCTGATCTGCGATGCCGTCCTGAAATGGCTGGCGCCGGTGCTGTCCTTCACCACCGACGAGGCGTGGCGGATGTACAGGCCGGACGCCGAGCCGTCGGTGCATCTGACGCTGTTCCCGGAGGCGATGGACGGCTATCGCGACGACGCGCTCGCGACGAAGTGGGAGACCATCCGCAACGTCAGGCGCGTCGTCACCGGCGCGCTGGAGCTCGCCCGCGCCGCCAAGACCATCGGCTCCTCGCTCGAGGCGTCGCCGGTCATCTTCGTCGCCGATCGCGCGCTGCTCGGCACCTTGTTCGATACCGATCTGGCCGAGGTCTGCATCACCTCGAACTACGAGGTCCGCGAGGGCGACGCGCCGGCCGATGCGTTCCGGCTCGACGCGGTTCCGGGCGTGGCGGTGGTGGTCGAGAAGGCCGTGGGCAAGAAGTGCGCCCGCTCCTGGAAGATCCTGGAGAGCGTCGGCGACGACAAGGACTATCCCGACGTTTCCCCGCGCGACGCGCAGGCGCTGCGCGAATGGAAGGCGCTGGGGGTGGGCGTGTGAGGCGCGCTGGCGCGTCATACTCCGCTGTCGTCCCCGCGTACGCGGGGACCCATAACCACCGGCCGTCTTGGTAGGCAAAGACTGATGACTCCGAGTCCTTTTCACCAATCGGCCGTCCGCGGTATGGGTCCCGGCGTTCGCCGGGACGACAGCTGTGTTTGCGGCCGGCTTGGTGGTCAACTCACCGGCTTGCAATGACCCCTCGCCTCCGTCTCGGCCTCATCGCCGGCTTCGCCACCCTGGTCATCGACCAGGCCTCCAAGCTGTGGCTGCTGTACGTGTTCGACCTGCCCAACCGCGGCACCGTCAGGATCGCCCCGTTCTTCGACCTCTACCTCGCCTGGAACATCGGCATCAGCTTCGGCTGGCTGCAGAGCGAGAGCGCGCTGGCGCAATATGGGCTGATGGCGGTGAAGGCCGTCGCGGTGGTCGCCCTCGCCATCTGGATGGCGCGTGCGGAAAGCAAGCTGGCGACGGCGGCGCTCGGCCTGATCATCGGCGGCGCCATCGGCAACGGCATCGACCGGCTGGCCTATGGCGCGGTGGTCGATTTCGCGCTGTTCCACATCCAGATCGGCGGCACGGTCTACAACTGGTACATCTTCAACATGGCCGACGTGGCCATCGTTGCCGGGGTGGCGGGCCTGCTGTATGACTCCTTCTTCGGGGCTCATGCCGCAAAAGCGCCCTGATCGGGGTCGATACCGGCCGGTGCTGTCCCGGAGCCAAGAGCCTGAGGTTCTTCACGTTTTCGGGACTGGCGCGGTGACCGGACCAGCCGCCTGCGGCGAGCGTCCAAATCGGTGGATTCGCGGCCGGTTCGTCGGAGCCCGAGCACTGCACAAGCGAGGACGGGAAAAGCCATGCGCAAGACCGAAGTCAGCGGCCGGATCGTGACCCACGCGGCCATTCGCGCCCTGCGGCTGTCCGCCGTCGCGCTCGGCATCGGCCTCGTCATGGCCGCCGGCGCCGCCCGTGCCCAGGACGACGAGGAAGACGACAAGACCTTCGAAGAGAAGATCATCGATAATCTGATGCGCGGCCTCGGCGGCACCAACATGGAGACGCCCTCCATCGAATACCGCGAGCGGTCGCCGCTGGTGGTGCCGCCCAAGCTCGATCTGCCGCCGCCGGCCGCCGCGGCGCAGGCGACCGCGCCGAACTGGCCGAAGGACCCCGACGAGCAGCAACGCCGTGCCGCGGCCGCCGCGCGCAAGAAGGAAAACAAGGATCCGGTCAATGCGGCCCGCCCGCTGACCCCGGCCGAGATGAAGATGGGGCGGACGGCTGCCGCCAAGTCGACTGAGCCGATTCAGCCCGGCGTCGCCAACAACCCGATGATGAGCCCCTCACAGTTGGGCTTCAAAGGCGGCCTGTTCGGCATGTTCAAGGGCAGCGACAGCGAGACCAAGCCGTTCACCAGCGAGCCGCAGCGTGAGAGCCTGACCCAGCCGCCGCCCGGCTATCAGACGCCGTCGCCGAGCTATGCCTACGGCACCGGCAAGCAGGAGCCGATCGGCGGCAAGCAGATGGACATCATGACCGGCAAGGAACGGTGACGGCGGCACCGCCCCGTTCGCCCGGAGATGCCGGCTTCGCTGGCGTTAGCGAAATTTAATGTCTCGCGGCGGCACGATGTCGCCGTTTTGTGACGTCGGGCGCCGTCCGGCGCGATGTAGCATGCTGCGCTCAAACCCGATCGCCCCTCCCTGCGGGCCTCCAGAAGGATCATGATGTCCTCGCACCGGTTCAAATCCGTCGCCGCCGCGCTCGTCTCCCTCATCGCGTTCACGGCCGGCGCTTCGGCGCAAACGACGTTCGCCTCCGAGCCCCCCACCAGCTTCACCCTCCCCAACGGCCTGCAGGTCGTCGTCATCCAGGATCACCGCACCCCGGTCGTGACGCAGATGATCTGGTACAAGGTCGGCTCCGCCGACGAGACGCCCGGCAAGTCGGGCCTGGCGCACTTTCTCGAACATCTGATGTTCAAGGGCACCGAGAAGCATCCCGCCGGCGAGTTCTCCAAGACGGTCCTGAAGATCGGCGGCAATGAGAACGCCTTCACCTCGGTCGACTACACCGGCTACTTCCAGCGCGTGCCGCGCGATCAATTGCCGAAGATGATGGAGTTCGAGGCCGACCGCATGACCGGCCTCGTGCTGAAGGACGAGAACGTGCTGCCCGAGCGCGACGTGGTGCTCGAAGAGTACAACATGCGCGTCGCCAACTCGCCGGAAGCGCGCCTCAACGAGCAGATCATGGCGGCGCTGTACGTCAACCACCCCTATGGCCGGCCGGTGATCGGCTGGCGGCCGGAGATCGAGAAGCTCGGCCGCGAGGATGCGCTGGCGTTCTATCGCCGCTTCTACGCGCCCAACAACGCGATCCTGGTGATCGCCGGCGACACCGACGCCAAGGAAGTGCGCCCGCTCGTGGAGCAGACCTTCGCCAAGATTCCCGCGCAACCCGACATCCCCGCGCGCCGGTTGCGGCCGCAGGAGCCCGAGCCGGTGGCGCCGCGCACGGTCACGCTGGCCGACCCGCATGTCGAGCAGCCGTCGATGCGCCGCTTCTATCTGGTGCCCTCGGCCACCACGGCGGCCCCCGGCCAGTCGGCCGCGCTGGACGTGCTGGCGCAACTGATGGGCAGCGGCAGCAACTCCTATCTCTACCGCGCGCTGGTCGTCGACAAGCCGCTCGCGGTCAATGCCAGCGCGTCCTATCAGGGCACGTCGCTCGATCCGAGCCAGTTCTCGATCGCGGTCGCGCCGCGTCCGGGCGTCGATTTCGCCCAGGTCGAGGCTGTCGTCGACAGCGTCATCGCGGAGATCGCGCAAAACCCGGTCCGCGCCGAGGATCTCGAACGCGTCAAGACGCAGCTCATCGCCGAGGCGATCTACGCCAACGACAACCAGGCCACCATGGCACGCTGGTATGGCGGCGGCCTCACCACAGGTCTCAGCATCGAGGACATCAGGAGCTGGCCCGACCGCATCCGGGCCGTGACCGCCGAGCAGGTCCGCGCCGCCGCGCAGACCTGGCTGCAGAAGAAGCGCTCGGTCACCGGCTATCTGATCAAGGACAATGCGGCCAAGCGCGAGGAGAAGCGGTCGTGATGAACACAATGACCTTCGCCCGCCGCTTCGCCTGCGCGCTCGCCGTCGGCGCCGCCGCGCTCACGATCGCTCCTGCCGCCCATGCGGCGACCAAGATCCAGCACCTGGTGTCGCCCGGCGGCATCGAAGCCTGGTTCGTGCAGGACGCCACCGTGCCGCTGATCGCGATGGAATATGCGTTCCAGGGCGGCGCCTCGCAGGACCCCGTCGGCAAGCCCGGCGTCGGCAATCTCGTGGCCGACCTGCTCGACGAAGGCTCCGGCGATCTCGACTCCAAGACCTTCCACGAGCGGCTCGACCGCCGCGCCATCGAGCTCTCCTTCCAGATCTCGCGCGATCAATTCCGCGGCTCGCTGCGCATGCTGCGCGACAACAAGGACGAGGCGTTCGAGCTGCTGCGGACAGCGCTGACCTCGCCGCATTTCGACAGCGCCGACGTCGAGCGCATCCGCTCGCAGGTGATCTCCGGCCTGCGCCGCGAGACCACCAATCCGAGCTCGCTGGCGGGCCGCAAGTTCCTCGAGCTTGCCTTCCCCAACCACCCCTACGGCCGTCCGGCCAACGGCACGCTGGACAGCGTGCCGACCATCACCGTCGACGATCTCAAGGCCTATGTCGGCCGCGTGCTCGCCAAGGACACGCTCAAGGTCGCGGTTGTCGGCGACGTCGACCCGGCCACGCTCGGCAAGCTGCTCGACCAGACGTTTGGCAGCCTGCCCGCCAAGGCCACTTTGACGCCAGTGCCCGACGTCGTCGCCACCAGGCCGCCGCAGCGTGCGCTGGTGCCGCTCGACGTGCCGCAGACGGTGATCACCTTCGGCGGTCCCGGCATCCGCCGCCACGACCCGAACTTCATGGCGGCCTATGTGGTCAACCACATCCTCGGCGGCGGCGGCCTGTCGTCGCGGCTCTACAAGGAGGTGCGCGAGAAGCGCGGCCTCGCCTACTCCGTCTACGACGCGCTGCTGTGGATGGATCATTCGGCGCTGTTCATCGGCAACACCGCCACCCGCTTTGACCGCGCCGGCGAGACCATCGCGGCCGTCGAGCAGGAGATCCGCCGCATGGCGGAGGAAGGCCCGACCCAGCAGGAGCTCGACGAGGCCAAGTCCTACATCAACGGCTCGCAGATGCTCGCGCTCGACACCTCCTCCAAGCTGGCGCAGGCGATGCTGCAATACCAGCTCGACAAGATGCCGATCGACTACATCGAGAAGCGCAGCGAGATCGTCAACGCGGTGACGCTCGATGACGCCAAGAAGGCGGCCAAGCAGCTCTGGAGCCAGGGCCTGCTGACCGCCGTCGTCGGCCGCACGCCGCAGGCGGCCGCCGAACCGGCGCAAGCCCCAGTCACGGCTCCGGTGACGAAGACGAACTGAGCTTGCGAAGGCGCGCTCGCCTTCAACGACGCAGAATAACTATCAATGGCGACGTCATGCCCGGGCTTGTCCCGGGCATCCACGTTTTGGGGCAATTGACGCAGGTGGATGGCCGAGCCTTCGCCACTCCAAAGCGACTTCAGCCGCGCAGGCTGCACAAGCCCGGCCATGACGGCTGCTCGTGGCTTCCCACCGCGGCATCGACAAAAATGGTGTCGTCCCGGCCTTGAGCCGGGACCCATACCCCCAGGGAGGTGTTTGGGGCAGGCTGGTTTTGGGCATCTCGCGCCTCACATCTGCTGCGGCGTATGGGTCCCGGGTCGGCGCCATCGACGCCGCTTCGCGGCGCCGACGGCTTGCCCGGGACGACAGCGGGGCCAACACACCGACGTCACATACGAATAATTATCCTGCTATTTTTCCGAATTCATGATCAACTCTCCTTATCCCGCCTCACCGCAGAGGGGCGCATCGCGATCGTCACGACACGCGAGGCGGGGATGCGATGGCCGCGAGAGATCGCAGCGTCTTCTGAGCGAAGGCGCGGACGAACGATCTGTCGCGGACGTGAAGTCGCGTGGTCCTGGCATCCCGACGCTGATGCCAAGCTCGCCGGTGATGATGATCCGGCGGGCGACGGTGGCCAACAAGCCCGGTGCACCGAGGAGAGCGCGTATAAGCGTGAAGACCGTCGCGCGGGGAATGCCGGGATGCCTCGGCTGAACCTGTGGTACCTGCCGCCTGCATTTTTTTCGCAGGCGGGCCATGGGTGCGGCCAGCGCCCGGCATTCCCCGCGCCCTCTGCATTCTCAGCGAGGGCCACGACGATGCAAGCCTCGGGCAGGCATGCCGCGAGAGCGCGAAGCCGTGTCCTAGCTGATCGTCCCCGCTGTTTGAACCGTGAAGTCCGCCACACCAACCGCTGTCGTCCCGGACAAGCGCGCAAGGCGCGCGCAGATCCGGGACCCATACGCCGCAGCCGAAATGATGGGGACGAGATGTCAATGACCCGCCTGCCCCAAACTGCTCCCTGGGGTATGGATCCCGGCGTTCGCCGGGATGACAGCGGAGATTGTGATGACTGTCCCGGGTCAACGGTGCCGTCGACGCGAACCCGCGCACGCCGCCCCTAAAACCGCTATGGTGCACGCGAAAGCCTCGATTCCCCCTGGTGCTCCATGCTGCGGATTTCCCGCGACCTTGCCATCGACGAGAACGACATCGAGATCTCGTTCGTCCGCGCCTCCGGCCCTGGCGGCCAGAACGTCAACAAGCTGTCGACGTCGGCGCAACTGCGCTTCGACACCAGCCGCATCACGTTGCCGGAGGATGCCGCGGCACGGCTGGCGCGGCTGGCCGGCCAGCGCATGACCAAGAACGGCGTCATCGTGATCCAGGCCGAGCGCTTCCGCACCCAGGAGCGCAACAAGGCCGATGCGATCGAGCGGCTGGTCACGCTGCTCCGCGAAGCGATGGTGCGGCCGAAGGTGCGGCGCCCGACCAAGCCGACCTTCGGCTCCAAGCAGCGCCGGCTCGAGGGCAAGAAGCTCCGCAGCGACGTCAAGGCGGGGCGCGGTGCGCGCCGTTTCGACGATTAGTCCGTAACGCTGACATTCCTGCGGCGCGCACGACTGCTGCGCACGCTTTGTTCCCGCTGAAACAGCCGGCTACTACCACGGCGCGCCACCTGCGACCTACGCTCCGGAAAAATTGCGAGCGAGGAACGATGGCGGGACGGCGTGCGGCGCAAGATGCGCTTCTTCTGTGCGGGGCATTCATTGGCGCGGTGCTGAGCACCACGATCGCGTCGGCGCAGATGGCGCTGCCCGCACCGAAGCCCGTCGACGGCGCCACCCTGTTCAAGCAGCAATGCGGCGTCTGCCATACGCTGAGCAGCGCTGAGCCGATGCGGCAGGGGCCGCCGCTGTCGAAGATCGTCGGCCGCCGCGCCGGCTCGATCGAAGGTTTCCGCTATTCGGCCGGCTTCGCCAAGGCCGATTTCACCTGGGACGAGGCCAAGCTCGACGCCTGGCTGACCAATCCGCAAGAGCTGATCCCCGGCGCCGTGATGGCCTATCGCCAGGCCAAGCCCGACGTGCGCGCCACGATCATCAACTATTTGAAGGACAATTGAGATGGCCAAGCCCGTACACTCCATGATCCGCGTCTTCGACGAAGCGAAAGCGCTCGACTTCTACAAGCGCGCCTTCGGGCTGGAGATCGCCGACAACCTCCGCTTCGACGGCTTCGCGCTGATCTATCTGCGCCATCCGTCGTCGCCGTTCGAGGTCGAGCTGACCGTGAACTACGATCGCAAGGAGCCGTACACGCTCGGCGACGGCTACGGCCATCTCGCCGTCGTCGTCGACGATCTCGACGCCGAGCACGCCCGCTTCGAGCGCGAGAACCTGGCGCCAGGCCCGTTGCGCGATTTCAAGCACAATGGCGCGACACTCGCGCGCTTCTTCTTCGTCACCGATCCCGACGGCTACAAGATCGAGGTGATCCAGCGCGGCGGCCGCTTCGGCTGAGCCGCCGACCACGAAAATACACCCAACAAAAACCCCACGGAGGATACCCATGAGAGAAGTCGATCGCCGCAACAAATACGACCGCCGCGTCTTTCTCAAGGGCGCGGCCTCGACCGTGCCGGCCGCGGCCGTGGCTTCCGCGACCGGCCTCGGGATCACCGATGCCTGGGCCGAGGATGCCAAGGCGCTGACGCCGGCGACGCTGAAGACGCTGGTGAAGGTCGCGCGCGACATCTACCCGCACGACTTCCTCGCCGACCGCTACTACATCACCGCGGTCAAGCCGTGGGACGGCAAGGCGGCGGAAGATGCCGCGGTCAAGGCGATGATCAATGACGGCGTCGCCCGGCTCGATCAGGACGCGAAGGATCGCCACAAGGTGCCCTATGCGCAGGTGCCGTGGGAGGCCGACCGCGTCGCGCTGCTCCAGGGCATCGAGCAGACCACGTTCTTCAAGACCCTGCGCGGCGACCTCGTGGTGTCGCTCTACAATCAGAAAGAGCTCTGGCCAAAGTTCGGCTACGAGGGCTCCTCCGCCGAGCATGGCGGCTACATCAACCGTGGCTTCTCCGACATCGACTGGCTGCCGAAAGCCTGACGCCGGCGAACAACGAAGAGAACACGGAGGACACCACCATGGCAAAATTCGACCAGAACGATTCGAGCGTCGTCGTCATCGTCGGCTCGGGGGCCGGCGGCGGCACGCTCGGGAACGAGCTCGCCCAGAAGGGCATCAAGGTCGTCATACTGGAGGCCGGCAATCGCTACGAGATTCCGGACTTCATCAATGACGAATGGGAGAGCTTCACCCAGCTCGCCTGGACCGACATGCGCACGACCTCGGGCACTTGGCGTGTCGCCAAGGACTTCGCCAATTTGCCGGCCTGGATTGTCAAGGCGGTCGGCGGCTCAACCGTGCACTGGGCCGGCGCCTCGCTGCGCTTCGACGAGCACGAGTTCAAGGCCCGCACCACCTATGGCGGCGTGCCCGGCTCGAGCCTCATGGACTGGCCGGTGACGCTCGCCGAGATGGAGCCGTGGTACGCCAAGGCCGAGTTCAAGATGGGCGTGACCCGCACCAACGACATTCCCGGCCTGCCCGGCAACAACAATTTCAAGGTGCTCGAAGCCGGCGCCCGCAAGCTCGGCTACAAGACCGTGCACACCGGTAACATGGCGATCAACTCGCAGCCGCGCGACGGCCGCGGCTCGTGCCAGCAGATCGGCTTCTGCTTCCAGGGCTGCAAGTCCGGTGCGAAATGGTCGACGCTCTACACGGAGATTCCGAAGGGCGAGGCCACCGGCAATCTCGAAGTGCGATCCGGCAGCATGGCGATCAAGATCGAGCATGACGCCTCCGGCAAGGTGACCGGCGTGGTCTATGCCGACAGCCAGGGCAAGATGCAGCTGCAGAAGGCCCGCATCGTCGCGGTCGCCGGCAATTCGATCGAGAGCCCGCGCCTCCTGCTCAACAGCGCCTCGAACATGTTCCCGGATGGCCTCGCCAACTCCTCCGGCCAGGTCGGGCGCAACTACATGCGGCACATGACCGGCAGCGTCTATGCGACGTTCGAAAACCCGGTGCACATGTATCGCGGCACCACGATGGCCGGCATCGTGCGCGACGAGGCGGCGTTCAATCCGAAGCGCGGCTTCGTCGGCGGCTATGAGATGGAGACGCTGTCGCTCGGCCTGCCGTTCATGGCGGCGTTCCTCAACCCCGGCGCCTGGGGCCGCAGCTTCACCGCGGCGATGGAGACCTATCCGCGCATGGCCGGCATGTGGCTGGTCGGCGAGGACATGCCGCAGGAGACCAACCGCATCACGCTCGATCCGGTCGCCAAGGACAAGTTCGGCATGCCCGTGGCGTCGGTGCATTTCGACGACCACCCCAACGACGTCGCGATGCGCGCCCACGCCTACAAACAGGGCTCGGCGATCTACGAGGCGGTCGGCGCCACGGTCACTTACCCGACCACGCCCTATCCCTCGACGCACAATCTCGGCACCAACCGGATGAGCGAGAAGGCCAAGGACGGCGTCGTCAACAAGTTCGGCCAGACCCACGACATCAAGAACCTGTTCGTCTCGGACGGCAGCCAGTTCACCACGGGGGCGGCGTGCAATCCGACGCTGACCATCGTGGCGCTGGCGATCCGCCAGGCCGACTACATCGCGGGCGCGATGCAGAAGAAGGAGATCTGATTAGCAACGCGTGATGGGTGCGCACCTCACCCGCCGCGAATGCAGTCAGCGCCTCCCCCGCTTGCGGGGGAGGTCGCATCGCATCGAAGATGCGATGCGGGTGGGGGAACGCTCAGGAAAGATTGCCGGTGTGGTGCGCGCAGGACGGAGTACCCGTGTGGCGCCCCCACCCGCCCTCCCCCGCAGGCGGGGGAGGGCGACGAGACAGCAGACGCGTGGCTACTCCGCCGCGTCCATGATCGCCGCCGGCGCGCGAAAATCCGGCACCGCGGCGGTCGCCTTCGCCCGATAGATCAGGCAGGAGCAGCGCAGCAGCGAGGCGAAATTCCTCACCTCGCCGTGGTGGTCGAGCACCTCGGCGTACAGCGTGGTCACGAACTTCGCGAGGCTCATGCCTTCCTTGGCGGCGATCTCCTCGAGCGTGTCCCAGAACGCCATTTCGAGCCGGATCGACGTGCTATGGCCGCCGATCCGCAAACTACGGGTCTGCGACTCATAATCGCGCTGAGGCTGGTGTGCGAACAGATGGCACATGGGCTTCCTCCGGCTGATCGTTATTTTTGCGAAACGATATACTGGCCCCGCCCGCCTCACAATCCCGTTGGAGAAGGTTGCTTTTCTCTGCCGCAGCGCATGAAAAAAGCTATTCTCGTCCCACATTTGCAGCGTGGCCGCCGCAGCGCCGCGCGCCTTCAAGATCCAAGCCAGCCAGCTTTCAAGTTCGTTCGCACCATGCCCGTCCGCCAGCTCCCCGAACAGATCGTCAACCGCATCGCCGCCGGCGAGGTGGTCGAGCGGCCGGCGAGCGTGGTCAAGGAGCTGGTCGAGAACGCCATCGATGCCGGCGCCAGCCGCATCGACATCTTCACCGATGGTGGCGGCCGGCGAAAGATCGCGATCACCGACGACGGTGGCGGCATGACCGCGGCCGATCTCGCGCTCGCGGTCGAGCGCCACGCGACCTCCAAGCTCGACGACGAGGACCTGCTGCAGATCCGCACCCTCGGGTTCCGCGGCGAAGCGCTGCCCTCGATCGGCTCGGTGGCGCGGCTGTCGATCACGACGCGACACAAAAGCGAGCCGCACGCCTGGGCGCTTCAAGTCGATTGCGGCGACAAGTCCCCGATCGTGCCGGCCGCGCTGAACCAAGGCACCCGCGTCGAGGTCGCCGACCTCTTCCACGCCACGCCGGCACGGCTGAAGTTCCTCAAAACCGACCGCACCGAGGCCGAGGCGATCCGCGAGGTGGTGCGGCGGCTGGCGATGGCGCGGCCCGACATCGCCTTCACCCTCGCCGGCGAGGAGCGCGCGCCGGTGACCTGGGCCGCCGCGCTGCCCGGCGCGCCGGGCCAATTGACGCGGCTCGGCGACATCCTCGGCGCCGACTTCCGCAGCCATGCGATCGCGGTGCGCAGCGAGCGCGATCACGTTGTCGTCGAAGGCTTCGCCGCGGCGCCGGCGCTGACGCGCGCCAATGCGCTCGGCCAGTATCTGTTCGTCAATGGCCGCCCGGTGCGCGACAAGCTGATCCTCGGCGCGGTGCGCGCCGCCTATGCCGACTATCTGCCGCGTGACCGGCATCCGTTGGTGGCGCTGTTTGTGACGCTCGATCCGCGCGAGGTCGACGCCAACGTGCATCCGGCCAAGACCGAGGTGCGCTTCCGCAATGCCGGCCTGGTGCGCGCGCTGATCATCCACGCATTGAAGGAAGGTCTCGCCCGCGAAGGCCGCCGCACCGCGGCCAATGACGGCGGCGCGACCATCGCCGCATTCCGCCCGGCCTTCGCGCCACCGCGGCCCAACCTCGGTCCGATGAATTGGGACTGGCAGCGCTCGCCGTCGGCGCCGGTGATGCCGCATTTCGGCGGCTCCGTCCCTGCGGCGGCGCCCTCACCAGATCTCGGGTCGTTCGGGCTTGCGGAATCCTCTCAAGCGGCGTTCGACGTCGGCACGCCCCGCGCCGACGTTCGGCTGCACGAGCAGCCGGCCACGCCCGACCTGCTCGACCGTCCGCTCGGCGCCGCGCGCACCCAGATCCATGACACCTACATCGTTGCACAGACCCGCGACGGCCTCGTCATCGTCGACCAGCACGCCGCGCATGAGCGCATCGTCTATGAGCGGCTCAAGGCCTCGCTGGCGGCGCATGGCGTGCAGCGGCAGATCCTGTTGATCCCGGACATCGTCGAGCTCGACGAAGCCACCGTCGAGTCACTGCTCGCGCGCACCGATGAGCTGGCCTCGTTCGGCCTCGCGATCGAGTCCTTCGGCCCCGGCGCCGTCGCCGTGCGCGAGACGCCATCGCTGCTCGGCAAGATCAATGCCGCAGGCTTGCTGCGCGACCTCGCCGAGCACATGGAGGAATGGGGCGAGGCGCTGCCGCTGGAGCGCCGCCTGATGCACGTCGCAGCCACCATGGCCTGCCACGGCTCGGTCCGCGCCGGCCGCCGCCTCAAGCCAGAAGAGATGAATGCGCTGCTCCGCGAGATGGAGGACACGCCGAACTCGGGCCAGTGCAATCACGGCCGCCCGACCTATGTCGAGCTGAAGCTCGCGGATGTCGAGAAGCTGTTTGGGAGGAGATAGCGGCTACGATTGAGGCCACGACGATAGCTACAAATCCGGTGTCGTCCCGGACAAGCCACCGGCGGCGCGTAGCGCCGTCCGGCGGCGCCGATCCGGGACCCATACGCCGCAGCAGCAGTCAGGGACATGAACGACGTTACGAGCAGCCAGCCTCCCAACGCAATCCTGTGGCTATGGGCCTCTGCGTTCGCAGGGGCGACAGCGAGCGAGGATCAGGACCGGCGCAGGAACACGAACTCCGTTTCGTCGTAAGCGCGGCGCTCGAGCTCTTCGAACCCCTCGGGCGCCTTGAACGCGGCAGCCTTGGACTCCTCGACCACGAGCAGCGCCGATGGCACGAGCCAGCCGCCGTCGCGCAGCGAGGCCAGCGCCTTCTCGGCCAAGCCCTTGCCATAGGGCGGATCGAGGAACACCAGCGAGAACGGCTCGACCGGATGCGCCGGTCCGAGATCGGTGGCGTCGCGGCGGTAGACCTTGGTGACGCCGCCGAGCCCGAGCGATTCGACATTGTTGCGCAGCAGCGCCCTTGCCTCGGCGCCGTT
The DNA here is from genome assembly GCF_051168175.1 of Bradyrhizobium sp. HKCCYLRH2047. Lineage (NCBI taxonomy): Bacteria > Pseudomonadati > Pseudomonadota > Alphaproteobacteria > Hyphomicrobiales > Nitrobacteraceae > Bradyrhizobium > Bradyrhizobium sp. HKCCYLRH2047. The sequence continues at coordinate 70,052 of NZ_JBNPUM010000008.1, read as the reverse complement.
GTCGACGAACAGCGTGAACGCCGCGCCGCGCGAGGTCGCCTCGATGCCGAGCGCGCCGGTGCCGGCAAACAAATCGAGCACGCGTGCGCCCTCGATCGGATCCTCGTAGGCGTGGACGAGGATGTTGAACAGCGCCTCGCGCAGCCGGTCCTGCGTCGGCCGGATGTCACGCGACGCAGGCGAAGCGATGTTGCGGCCCTTCAGCCGTCCACCGACGACACGCATCGCAACACCCTACTCGTCATCCTGCGGCGTGATATCGCGCTTGCCGTGATAGCCGCGCTTCGGCCGCCGCGGCGGACCGGGGAAACGCGCCTCGGCTTCGTGGCGCTCGCGCGCTTCCTCGCTGCCGGTACGCTGGACGAGCACGCGGCGGCCCTTGCGGTCGGCGACGACCTCGCGCTTCGGCTTGGGCTTCGGGTCCGGCAACGGCTCGCGATTGCCCTTGCCCGCAGGACCGAGATCGGCACCCGACTGCGCAATCACCTTCTCGCCGAGCTGCTCGCGCAGCACCCGCGTCTTGACTTCCTGCACCTCGCCCTCGGGCAGCTCCAGCAGCTGGAACGGACCGTAGGAGACGCGGATCAGGCGATTAACCTCGAGGCCGAGATGCGCGAGCACGTTGCGCACCTCGCGGTTCTTGCCCTCGCGGATCGCGACGACGAGCCAGACATTGGCGCCCTGATCGCGCTCCAAGGTCGCTTCGATCGGGCCGTATTTGACGCCGTCAACCTCGACGCCCGCGGCGAGCTGATCGAGCTGCGCCTGTGTGATCTCGCCATGGGCGCGGACGCGATAGCGCCGCGTCCAGCCGGTGTCCGGCAATTCCAGCACGCGCGCGAGGCCGCCGTCATTGGTGAGCAGCAAGAGCCCTTCGGTGTTGAAGTCGAGTCGGCCGATCGAGATCAGCCGTGGCAGGCCCTCGGGCAGATTGTCGAACACCGTCGGCCGCCCCTCGGGGTCGCTGTGCGTCGTCATCAGCCCGCGCGGCTTGTGATACAGAAACAGCCGCGTGCGCTCGCGCTCCGGCAGCGGCGCGCCGTCGACCTGGATCACGTCATTCTCGGTGACATCGAGCGCGGGGGAGTTGATGACGCGGCCGTTCACCGTCACGCGGCCCTGCGTGACCATCTCCTCGGCGTCGCGGCGCGAGGCGAGGCCGGCGCGGGCCAGCACTTTGGCGATGCGCTCGCCGGCCTTCTTCGGTGCGGCCGGCTCGGCGGCAACGCGGGCGCTGCGCTTGTCGGTCTCGGGCTTGCGCTCGCGATAGGCGCCGCGGCCGCCGAACGCCGGACGCTTGGCGAAGACCTTGCTGTCGTCTTCAGTGTCGCGGCGCGGCCGCTCGGAGAAGCCGTCGCGGCCACGGCGTTCGCTGCGCGGATGCTCCTGCCAGTCGGTGCGCCCCTCGGGACGGCGCGGCCGGTCGAAGCTGCGCTCCTCGCCCCGATCCCGCGGGCGGTCGAACTTCGGCTTGTCGAATTTGGGCCTGTCGAATTTCGGACGATCCTCGCTGCTGCGCTGGGTGCGCGGGCGATCGAAGCTGCGGCCGCCTTCGCGCGGCGGACGCGGGCTGCGTTCCGGGCGATCGCCATCCGCGCCGCGCTTCTGCCACGGCTTGCTCTCGCCGCGCGAGGGACGGTCGCCAAACTCCTTGCGCGGCCCGCGCGCGCCGGCACCGAACTTGCGCTCGCCCCGATCGCCTTCAGCGCCGCGAGAGAACTTGCGCTCTCCGCCAAACTTGCGCTCAGGGCGATCGCCGGTCCGCGGCGGACGGTCGCCGAAGCTGCGCTCGGTGCGCGGCCGGTCGCCGCGATCACGCGCGCCCTCGCCGCGTGGCGTATAGGGGCGTTTCTCACCATCGCGCTCCCGCGGAGCGTAGGGCTTGCGCTCGCCGAACTTGCGCTCGGACGATCGCCCCGCCGGACGAGCCTCGTCGCGACCGGCGCGCGGCGTATAGGGACGCTTCTCGCCGCCCCGCTCGTCGCGATCGAATTTCGGCCGGTCGCCACGCGGCTTGAAGGCGCGCTTCTCGCCATCGCCCGACCGCGCCGGGCGAGCGGCATAGGGCCGATCGCCGCGCGGCCGCTCATCGCGGTTGAAGCGCGGCTTGTCGCCAAAGGATTTGCGCGGCGCATCGCCGTCGTCGCGGCGGCGCGGGGCGCGGCCCTCGTCGAAGGAGCGCTTGCCCCGGCCACCCGCTTCCTTGTCGCCGAAGCCGCGCTTGGCGAACTTCTTTTCCGGCCCACGCGCGGCGCCCGAGCGTCCTTTGCCGCCCTCGGACCGCCCCCGCGGGGCGCCGCCGCGGCGGCCGCGGGAATCGTTGTCTTTGTCGGTGGTGCGGGGCATGAAGGTCTCACTTCGAGGTGCAGGACGACGCGTGAACCGCGCGCTTCTGAAGCAGCGCATGTCACGCAGGAAATCGGGGTCCGGTTGTGCTGAAGGGCGATCCAGTAGCAGACTTGGGCGGGCGTGACGAGCCATGAACAGCCCTTCTTTCATGGATTTGGCGCTGAAAGCGGCCGAATCGGCCGCAATTTCCGGCGAGGTGCCGATCGGCTGCGTCGTCGTCCGTGACAACGCGGTCATCGCCACCGCCGCCAACCGCACTTTGACCGACCGCGATCCGACCGCGCATGCCGAGATCCTGGCACTGCGGCAGGCGGCCCAGGTCGTCGGCAGCGAGCGGCTGGTCGAGTGCGACCTCTACGTCACGCTCGAGCCGTGCACGATGTGCGCTGGCGCGATCTCCTTCGCGCGCATCCGACGGCTGTATTACGGGGCCGCCGATCCGAAGGGCGGTGCGGTCGAGTCGGGTGTGCGCTTCTTCACGGCGCCGACCTGCCATCACGCCCCGGAGGTCTATTCGGCGGTGGGCGAGCAGCAGGCGGCGCAGATGCTGAAGGAGTTCTTCAAGGCGCGGCGGTGAGGCCTATGCAGCCGCCTCCTTGCGCAGCGCGCGAAAGCTCATGCGAACCGGGAGGCTGGAGACGCCGCTCATGAAGGGCGACCGCACCCGGCGCACCCGCCCGGCGAGTTCGATCCGTTCGGTCCGGCGCAGCAGCTCCGCAAATAGCGCCCGCATCTGCATCCGCGCCAGCTGCAGTCCCATGCAGATGTGCGGACCACGGCCGAAGGCGATGTGCGGGTTCGGACTGCGATCGATCCGGAACGCGCCGGCGTCCTCGAACACGGTCTCGTCGCGATTGGCCGAATGGAAGAACAAGGCCAGCCCATCGCCTTCGCGAATGCGTTGCCCCCCGACCTCGGTGTCGCAGACCGCGGTGCGCATGAAGTGCCGCACCGGCGAGGTCCAGCGCAGCATTTCCTCGATCGCCGGATCGAGCAGCTCGGGCTCGGCCCGCAGCCGCACCATCTGCTCGGGCGCCGCGAGCAGCGCCGCCAGGCCGCCCGCCAATGCGAGCGCCGTCGTATCGTGGCCCGCCGTGACCAGCAGGATGAAGTAGGAGATCAGCTCGTAATGCGGCATTGCCGCGCCATGCGGCGCGGCATGCGCAATCAGGCTGGCGAGATCGTCGCGCGGTCGGGCGCGCCGGTCGGCCACGACGGCTTCGAAATAATCGCGCAGCGCCAGCATGGCCATCCGCATCGTATCGCCCGGCGCCTCGGCGAGACGGCGCCGCGGATCCTCGGCGCCCACGAAGGCCTGGGCGAGCCGCGCAAGCCGGGCATCGTCGGCCTCCGGCGTGCCCAGCATGCGGCCGATCACCCGGAAGGTGAAGGGCAGCGCCACGTCGCCTGCGAAGTCGCAACTGGCGCCGCGCGCGAAAACCCGGTCGATGATCTCGGCGGCCCATTGCGACAGCCATGTCTCCATCTCGCGCAAGACCGGCGGCGCAAAGGCGCCTTGGATGATGCCGCGATAAACGCCGTGATCCGGCGGATCCATCTCGGTCAGGCTGCGCACGAGTTGCGGCTTGCCGGTGACACGCTGCAGCACGGCCTCGGAGGTCTCGCTGGCGAGATAGGTGCGCGGGCCCGCGGCAAACTCATTGCTCCGTGTCTCGATCGAGACAATGTCGGCATAGCGCGTGACCGCCCGGAACGGACGAACGCCCGAGCGTTCAACCCAATGCAGCGGCGCGCGCTGGCGCAGCAGCGCACAGGCGCGTTCCAGCCGCGTTGGATCGGCGTGACCTCGCGAGGAGATCAGCACGTCCACAGCACGCTCGACGGCGGCGCTGCGGCGATCTGTCTGCGAGGATAGCGACGGAACAGCCGACATCAGTGCGAGAGCCCTGCTTGCGACGGGGCGGCATGAGTCAGGCGGCGCACCAGGAGCGTGAACTCCTTCATCCCGTAGTTGCCGATGACCTCGACGGCCGCCGCAAACTCCTGCTCGCAGTGGGTGGCCCAAACGTCCGGCGTAGTGCGATACAGGCGCGCCTTGGCGGGATCGCCGTCCTGCTCCTCATCAGCGGCCGCTCGCATGAAATTGACGGCAAAGCCGCGCCGGCTGGTCGCGAACATGCGCTGCAACATGGCTTTGATGTGGCCTTCCCAGGCGTCGCGCGAATAGCCGACGTTGACGTTCATGATGCCCGAGGCGACCGAATAGTCGGCGATGCGCGGGCTCTCCGACGCGACGACGAAGCGCCGCAAGGGGGCGGCAAAGCGGCGCCGCGCCCGGCTGATCATGGCGCGGGACAGGTCGATGCCGAGATAGTCAATCTCACAGGACGCAAAACGCGATTCAAGAAACGGCACCAGCGCGCCATAGCCGCAACCGATGTCATTGAGGCTGAACGGCGCCGACACGTCGCACAGCTTCATCAGTTGCACGAAGCGCAGGCCCTGCGTCGCCTCGCACGACCAGTCAACGCCGCGCGGCGTTGCGCCGTGACGCGCAACGCAGGCAGAGTAATAGGCATCGACGTCCGCCTGGATCAAGCCGAGGCTCGGAACGTCCTTCGCCGTGCGTGTGGCAGATCTGGCGCTCACTGCATGCTGAGCTCTCGAGCGCGCCGCTCCCGCACCGTCTTTGCAATCTGCTGTCGCACGACGCGGCCGGGCGTCGTCGGAATCGACACGATGACGTGCACGTCGGACGCGAAGACGACAGGCCGTCCACGAGAGACAGTGACGCGCGGATCATCGGCGGCCGAATGACAGACGAGCGAGATCGGCAACGGCGCGCCCGATTCCAGATCCTCCTTGAAAGCCTCGACGACTCGATCGTGACCATTTACGCCGTCGCGGTCCGAAGGATAGGTCTTGAGATGATCCAGGAATTTGTACCAGCGACGGCGCTCATTCCAGTCGGCAGGCACGATGCCAAGCAAGGTGAACGAGCGCTGCAGGCCATGCTCGGCAGAAAAGATCCCGAACTCGCGCTGCAACTCGGCCATCTCCGGCACCGCGTCAGCCTCGAACCGCTTGTTGAACTGAACCACGACGTCGAGCGTCGTGCTGTCCTTCATCATCGCTCCCATAACGGCTTCCTCCCGATAGCGCAGAATGCACCGGTGTCATGGTGCCTTCTTTTCTCCGGACCATCAAGGGCGATCTGGCGCCAATGGGACAGTGAAGCTGAACGGCCCAAGGCAGCGCTCAGCTTCTCACGCACATCAGCACCGAACCGGGTCGGTGATCGCTCGAGACGGCACGGCGCGATAGACATCGACGTCAGAACAGGGGAATCGAGCAAAGAGCCTCGTCTCCGAAGACGACCCTCGTGGTCGCCTCACTTCTTGCGTTTTTCGACCCGCCTCGCCCGTGCGGTCTCAGCGGCCTGCTTGCGTGCCTCACGACCGGGCGTCGTCGGGATAGAGATAATGACGTGCTTGTCGAGGGAGAAAACGATCGGACGTCCTTCCGACACGGTGACACGGGGATCCTCTGCCGCAGAGTGACAGACGATCGAGACCGGCAGCGGCTTTTCGCACTCCAGATCATCCTTGAACGCCTGGATCACACGATCATGGCCGTTCACGCTGGCGATGTCCGATGGATACGTCTTCAGAAACTCGAGAAACTTGTACCAGCGCCGCCGCTCGGACCAATCGGCAGGCACGATTCCGAGCAAAGCAAAGGACTGCTGTAGACTATGCCTCAGCGAGAAGACCCCGAACTCCCGTTGCAGCTCGACCATTTCGGGCAAGGCATCTGCATCGAACCGTTTGTTGAGCTGCACGATAATATCAAGGGTAGTACTGTCTTTAATCATTACCCCCATTGTAACCCCCAAATCTGAAAAAGCCGGAATTCAACGAATCGACAATGCATGCATCATTGCATTGCTTCAAGATGCAATTGCAGTTTCTGAACTAATGAACGCAGACAGAACGCACCGGAGACATTCATGAGATGTCCTATCTGCTCAAGAAGTCCCGCAGCCTGCTCGTTCCTGCCGGCTCCGGCAAGAGCAAGGCCCAGAACGGTCGTCGCGTAACACTCCGCCACTCGATCCGTCTTTCGCTTGGCTACAAGGATCGCCTGTTTGCTGGCCTCGATAGCGGCATCGAAGTCGTAACTCCGGTAAAGCAGATCGGCATTTATGGCGGCCATGCGCGCCTCGAGCTCGAGCCCCGTCCTTGCGGCCCGAGCGGCTTCGATCGCGCCAACCATCTCATTCGTCGCGTCGGCGAATCGACCGGTCAAAGCCTGTTCGAGGCTTGCGCAGAGCAAGGTGAGCACGCGGATGTAGGGAATGCCGGATGTTTCAGCGAGATCGGAAACTCGCCTTGCGTGCTCGCGCGCAAGGCTCTGGTCTTCGACCATCCATGCCAGCTCCACGAGGTTGAAGTGCGGGACGAACTGGAGCACCGGTGCGACCTCGGATGAAGGCTGCTGCACCAATTCGAGAAGCTCGCTGCGAGCATCCTCGATCTGGCCGAGATGAGCCATTGCGCGCGCCCTGATGCATCTCACCCAATAGCTGACGTCAAAGCCGAGAATCTGGTTCGGGTTCAAACCAAGCGTGACGTGACTGTCGAAGCCGGCCTGGCTTGCCATTGCAGCGATGGCTGTATTGGCCGCCGAGAGCGCCTCGTTCATCCGTCCCGAATGTGTGTATGCCTGCGCCAGCATGGCGTTGACGGTCGCGTAGCGGCCAACATCCCCCTCGCCCGAGGTCAGCTTGATGGCGTTCTGCGCCAGGTCGACGTAGTCATCGGCCGCTCCCGTCGAAGCGAGCACGCGGCCATAAGCGCCGATCAACAACGGCTCATGCGCCTTGTCAGAGGAGCGGGCAAATCTCAACGCTTCTTCAGCAAAAGGCTTGACCTCTTCGGCCGAGATGCCTTCGCGCCAGCCGAAGTTCAGGATCTGGCCGCTGGCCAGCGCACGCAGGCGGTCGACGCGCTCCGATTGCGGCAGCGCCTGCAGCAGGGAGCGGATCTTCTTCCACAGCCGCAGCGCCTCCGCCGTGTTGGTGCGGCCGATCCAGCGCGCCGCGCGCTGCAGATGCTCGACCGCCTGCATGGTCTGGCCGGCGAACTCATAGTGCGAGGCGATCAGGGCAGCGAATTCGTCCTGCGTCCCCCAATCGAGCGCCTCGATCGCCTTGGCCACGGCAGCGTGGACCGTGCTCAGCCGGGACCGCAGCTGCATCGCATAGGCGACCTCCTGGATCAGCGGATGACGAAAGGCGAGCACGCCCATGTCGAACGGCGGCAGATCGTAGAGAAGATCGGCCTGCCTGAGCTGAGCGAGCGCATCGAACAGCTCTGCGTCATCGATGCCGGTTACGGGCTTGAGCACCGCCAGCGCGACCGATCGGCCGATCACGGCCGCTGCTTCCAGCACGTTCTTGGCAGATTCGCCGAGACGATCGATGCGCGCGGCCACGACCGCATGCACGGTCGGCGGCAGTGGAATCGGTCCGATGCCACCCTTGAGACGGTAGGCGCCGCGCTCACCCTCGAAGCCGCCGCTTTCGGAAACGGCGCTGGCAAGCTCCTCGAGGAAGAACGGATTGCCCTGCGCGCGCTCGACGATGTCGCGCGCCAGCACCTCCAGCGAAGGATCGTCACCGAACACCCCGCGTAGCAGTTCGCTTGCCTCCTCGGAGGCAAGCGGGACGATGTGCAGTTCGTGAAATGGGGCCTGCTGCATGAAGGAGGCGGCGAAACCCGGCCTGTAGTTCACGACCAGCAGTGTCTTGGTCCCGACCGTGGCCTCCGCGAGCGCCTCGACGAATTCCTCGCTGGCCTCGTCGACCCAATGCAGGTCCTCGATCATGATCACCATGGCGCCGTCGGCGGGCGCCGCACGGAACAGCGTCTTGAACACGTTCAGCAGACGGGTCTTGAACACGCCGGGATCGAGCCGGAGCGCCGGCCGTGCCGGATCGGCGAGGTTCATGAAGTCCAGGAGCAGGACCAGCGCCGTGTCGGGCATGGCAATGGCTTCGAGCCGGTCGACCACGCGCTGGCGCGACACCTCCACCGGCTCCTTCGGCCGGATGCCGAAGAAGTCGCGCAGCAATTCGAGCACCGGCTGGAACGGGGTGGCGCGGCCATGTGCCAGCACGCGCGCCTCGTAGACGCGAATGCCCTGGCGGCGACAGTGCTCGGCGAACTCGAAGCACAGCCGGCTCTTGCCGATGCCGGCCTCACCCACAATGCCGACGACAGCGCCGCGCGCCGCCAGGACGTCGTCGAGCTCGCGCTCGAGCACCGCAAGCTGGGCATTGCGCCCGATCAGCGGCAACAGGCGCTGGCCGCTGCGGAAGACGTCGCTCGCCGGCGCACTGAGGCGGCCGATCAGCTTGTAGATCGACACCGGCGAGGCGATGCCGCGCAGCGCGTGGGTGCCGAGCGGCTCGGCTTCGACGAACTGCCTGGCGCCGGTGTAGGTCTCCTTGCTGATCAGGATGGTGCCGGCCTCGGCCATGTGCTCCAGACGATTGGCGAGATGGACGTTGGCGCCGGCCGCGTCGTAGGTCTGGTACATGCTGTTCTCGACGACCTGGACGATCACCTCGCCGGTGTGCAGCCCGACCCGGACCTGCAAATGCGGGTCGGCGAGGCGCGCGATGGAGTCCTGCATCGCCAGCGCGCCGAGGCAGCCGCGAACCGCATGATCCTCATGCGGCACCGGCGCTCCGAACAGGGCCATGACGCCGTCACCCTGCGTCTTGTTGACGACGCCGTCATAGCGGTGGACCGCCTCCTTCATGAGGTTGAGCACCGGATCGAGCCGCTGCATCGCGAGCTCGGGATCGCCGAGGCTGTCGATCAGCTGGGTGGAATCGCGGATGTCGGCGAACAGGATGGTGAGACGCTTGCGTTCTCCACCCTTGCTGCTCAGGGTCCTCAGGACGCGCTGCGCCGCCTGGTCGGGCGGAGCCAGCCGGCCGGGCAACGGCGCGCCGCATTGGCCGCAGAAGCGATTCGACGGACTGTTGGTCTGGTTGCACGCCTCACATCTGAGGCTGAGCGGCTCGCCGCACCGGTCGCACGAGGCTCTCCCTGGCTGATTCTGCCTGCCGCACCGCGCGCATTCCATGGCCCCTCCGTTCCACGGCGGAACTGATTCATCCCATCAAGGCATGAGTCTATGGAACTGCCACAATTCGTACGGGAAAAATAGCCTTGCGGGGCCGACTGCGGCGATCACGATGCTCGGCCCTGACCGCTTTCCTGCGCCACCGCCTGCCAGGCAATGTCGCGCCGGCAGAAGCCGTCGGCCCATTTGATGCGGTCGACGGCCTGATAGGCCCGCGCCTGAGCCTCGGTGACGGTCTTGCCCGACGCGCAGACATTGAGGACGCGCCCGCCATTGGCGAGAATGGCGCCGTCCTTTGCCACCGTACCGGCGTGGAATATCTCGACGCCCTCGATCCTCGCGGCGTCGTCGAGCCCCTCGATGACACCGCCCTTGGCGTAGTCGCCGGGATAGCCCTTCGCGGCCATGACCACGGTGACGGCGGCGTCGGGAAACCAGCGCAGGTCGAAATTCCTCAACTGCCCGTCGCAGGCGGCCAGCATGGCGGGCACGAGATCCGACATCATCCGGAGCATCAGCACCTGACATTCCGGATCGCCAAAGCGGACATTGTATTCGAACAGCTTCGGCCCCTGGGCGGTCAGCATCAGGCCGGCATAGAGAATGCCCTTGAAGGGTGTGCCCCGGGCGTTCATCCCGGCAATGGTCGGCTGAATGATCTGATTCATGATCTTGTCATGAATCTCCTGCGTCACGAACGGCGTCGGGGAATACGCTCCCATGCCGCCGGTGTTCGGTCCCTGGTCGTGATCGAACACCCGCTTGTGGTCCTGGGCGGAGGCCAGCGGTATCGCGGTCTCGCCGTCGCACAACGCGAAGAACGACACCTCCCGACCTTCGAGAAACTCCTCGATGACGACCTCGGTGCCGGCGACACCAAAGCCGCCCTCGAACATCATCTTGATGGCGTCCTCGGCCTCGACAACCGTCTTGGCGACGACGACGCCCTTGCCGGCCGCCAGCCCGTCCGCCTTGACGACGATCGGAGCGCCGTGCTCGCGGACATAGGCCAGTGCCTCGGGGGCATTGTCGAAGCGGGAATAGGCACCGGTCGGGATGTCGTATTCGGCGCAGAGATCCTTGGTGTATCCCTTGGAGCCCTCGAGCTTGGCGGCGAGCCTGGACGGGCCGAACGCCTTGATGCCGGCCGCTTCGAGATCATCGACGATGCCGGCGGCGAGCGGCGTCTCGGGGCCGACCACCACCAGGTCCACCTTGTTTGCCCGGCAGAACGCGATCACCGCCGCATGATCGGCGACGTCGAGCGCGACACATTCGGCCTCCTTGGCGATCCCGGCATTGCCGGGCGCGCACCACAGCTTGGTGAGCAGCGGCGAGCCGGCGATCTTCCAGGCGAGCGCGTGCTCGCGGCCGCCGGAACCAAGGAGCAGAATGTTCATCGTCGATGCCGTCGCAGAGGGATGGGCCAATTTGGACGCCCCAATTGCCCGGCCCTCGCAACGGAGTCAAATCATGGCTCCGGCGGCTTCGCGGCTGCGCCGGCAATGATGTCCTGCAGGCTCGCGACATAGCGGGCGAAGGCCGCACGGCCGGCCGCGGTGGCCGTCACCATAGTCTGCGGCTTCCTGCCGACAAAGGCCTTGTCCACGGCGACGTAGCCGGCGCGCGCCAGCGTGTCGATGTGGGCGCCGAGATTACCGTCGGTGGCGCCTGTCAGCTTCTTCAGCCGGACGAATTCCAGCCCGGCCCCGGCCGGCAGGGCATTCAGCGCCGCCATGATCTTCAGCCGCAGCGGCTGGTGGATGATCTCGTCGAGCTCCGCCAAGCCGTCAGCTCCGCCGCATCCACAGGCCGCCGAGAACCAGGCCGCCACCATTGACGAACGCCATCCACAACGGGAAAGCCGCGCCGATGAAGAGATAGCCGACCAGGGTCAACGCGGTGACGCACAGGCCGAACACCGTGAAGGCCGCGCCGAACCACAAGCCGGCGAGGCCGTAGAACAGCATGAAATAGACCGGCCAGAACGCGCCCATCTCGCGCGGTCCGAAATGGCCGATCGCCTCGACGAAGAAACCGAAGGCGAAGAACATGACGAAGGCGAGCACCGCCCTGACATCGAAGCTGCGCACGCCGGAGCGCGCTTTCTCCGCCGCGCCCAACACCACCGATCCGGCGAGGCCGAGGACATAGACCGTCAGCCAAGCCTTGGCCGCGTGGACCGGCGTGAGATAGGTCACGAGATTGCCGGCGAAGACGAGAACGCCCCAGAGCATCATCAGCAGGCTCGACAGCCGATAGATCTGCGACTGCCGCACGCGCTTCATCACATCCTCGATGTCGCCGAGCGCCCGCGCGGCTTCCAGGCTGTCGATCATGCGGTTTGAACCTCTAGCGCTTAGCCACGTCTTCGGCGATCGCGCTCACCGCCTGCGGCGCCGACACGATCTCCATGTGATTGACGCCCGCGATCAGCTTCACGTCAACGCCGCGCGCGACGGCGTGCACCGCATCTGCATATTTGTCGGCGAGCATCAGCTCGTCATCGGCGCCGGCGATGATGGTCACCGGGTGCTTCGCCGCGGCGAGATCGGCCTTGTAGCCGCGGGTCGCGAAATTTCGGAACAGCCGGTAGCTGTAGGTCGGCGCCAGGAATTTCTCCGAGTTCGGCCTGACAGCAAAGGCCAGCACGGGCAGTGCCTCGCAACACGGCATACCGATGCGCCTGAGCATGCCGAGCGCCAGGATGCGCGGAATGTCGGGACCGGCCCAGCCGCCCGAATTCTCACGGTTGGTCGGCGCATCGTAGCCGAGATAGGGCGACAGCAGCACGGTGCGCGTGAACAGGTCCTGGATCGGGGCGCTCGCCGCGCGCAGCGCAAAGCCGCCGCCTGCGGAATGGCCGAGCAGGACGATCGGCTCGGTCGGGATCGACCTCCTGAGCTCGGCGACGAGGTCGGCCAGATCGTCTTCGAGCTGTCCGAGATAGCCAATGTCGCCGCGGGTGCCGGAGCCGCCATGGCCGCGAATGTCGGGCGCGAAGGTATCGATGCCGCGCGCCGCCAAAGCATCGGCGAGGGCATGCACGGCGACGCTGGAGCCGGAGGAGCCGTGGACGACGATCGCGACCTTGCCGACAGCCGCCCCTCTCGCCGGGTAATGGCGATAGGCCAGCTCGGTGCCATCGCGGGCACTGAAGCGCTGCAGCCCTGGCATGGTGCTGCGGTCGACCCGTCCGGCCGTCTCCGAGATCGACTTGAGCTCGGGCGGGCGCGCAAGCGGCGTCGCGATCATCGCGGCCAGAACCAAAGCGAGCACGCCGACGAGGCAGAGCGCTCCTCCTAGGGCCCGAAACAGGACCTTCGCACCGCGTCGCATGCTCTCCTCCACTCACCCAATTTATAGAGTACTCTGTATAACAGAGTTATCGAAAAGACAACGGCTTGATTGGCGGCGGACGCGGAAAGCCCCTACCTTGGCTGCTGCTCCCCGAACCGAATCAGCCAGCGATGCCGCCTGCGGAAGCCTTGCCCAACGCGCCCGAATTCACCGTCACCGAGCTGTCCTCGGCGCTGAAGCGCACGGTCGAGGACCAGTTCGGCCATGTCCGGGTGCGCGGCGAAATCACCGGCTTTCGCGGGCCGCATTCCTCGGGGCATTGCTATTTCGCGCTCAAGGACGAGAGCGCCAAGATCGAGGCGGTGATCTGGAAGGGCGTGCATGGCCGCATGCGCTTCAAGCCCCAGGAAGGGCTCGAGGTGATCGCCACCGGCAAGCTCACCACCTATCCCAACTCATCGAAGTACCAGATCGTCATCGAGGCGCTGGAGCCGGCCGGGATCGGCGCGCTGATGGCGCTGATGGAGGAGCGCAAGCGGAAGCTCGGGGCCGAGGGGCTGTTCGATCCCGCGCGCAAGCAATTGCTGCCGTGGCTTCCCGAGGTGATCGGCGTCGTCACCTCGCCGACCGGCGCCGTCATCCGCGACATCCTGCACCGGCTCGAGGACCGCTTTCCCCGGCGCGTGCTGGTCTGGCCCGTGAAGGTACAGGGCGAGGGCTCGGCCGAGCAGGTCGCCGCCGCGATCCGCGGCTTCAACGCCTTGCCCGAGGGCGGTCCGATCCCGCGGCCCGACGTGCTGATCGTCGCGCGCGGTGGCGGCTCGCTGGAGGACCTGTGGTCGTTCAACGAGGAGATCGTGGTCCGCGCCGCGGCCGAGAGCATGATCCCGCTGATCTCGGCGGTCGGCCACGAGACCGACGTGACCTTGATCGATTTCGCCGCGGACAAACGTGCGCCGACTCCGACAGCAGCCGCGGAAATGGCGGTGCCGGTGCGCAGCGAGCTGATGCAGGAGGTCGCAAGCCTCGCGCGCCGTGTCAGCGTCTGCTGGCAGCGTGGCCAGGAGAGCCGCCGCAACGAGCTGCGCGCCGCCGCGCGCGCTCTGCCCGGCGCCGGAGATCTGCTCGCCATTCCCAGGCAGCGGCTGGATTCGGCGGCCGCCAGCCTGCCGCGCGCGCTGAAGACCAACACGCATGTGCACTTCCGCCAGTTCGCGGCGGCGAGCGCCAAGCTCACTCTGCGCGTGCTGCACGCGCAGATCGCGCAATCGCGCCATCGCCTGATCGCGTCGTCCGAACGGCTGTCGCTGTCGTCGCGCGGCCAGTTGCACCGGCGGCGCGAGCGGTTCGAGGCGCTCGATGCCCGCTTCAAGGCCTCTCGGCAGGCCTATGCGCAGGCCAAGCGCCAGGCCATCGGTCGCGAGCGCGACCGAACCGAACGTCTGGCCGAGCGGGCCCGGCGCGCGTTGCTGACCCAGCTTCAGCGCCTGTCGGCCCGCGTCGGCCAGAACGAAAAGCTCCTCACCGCCCTGTCCTATCGCAGCGTGCTGGCGCGTGGCTTTGCGCTGGTGCGTGACGAGGCCGGCCACCCGCTGCACCATGCCGCGAGCATCGGTCCCGGCGCCGCGCTCTCGATCGAATTTGCGGACGGCAAGGTCGCGGCCACGGCGGGCGCGGACCGCCCGCTTCCGCCGGCAGCGCCGTCATCGCCGAAACCTGCGCGCGAGGCCAAGCCTTCGGCAGCGAAGCGCACGCCCGATCCCGCCGATCAAGGCAGCCTGTTCTGATCGGTTCTCAGCGCGCCAGCCACTCGGCCACGAGCTTCTGCGCATCGGCGCGCGCCTCGGGATCGGAGCCGACATGGCCGCGCTCGGGCGCCCCGGCATCCGAGCCGGCAACCTGATGCAGCGGCAGGTTCACACGATCGAAATCGTGATAGGCGCCGGGATAGATCACGATGCGGGTCAGCGCGCTGCGGCCGCGCGCACCATCGATCATCTGTCGGCATGCGGGCGGCGAATAGACGTCGTCCAGCCCGCCGATCAGCACCAATGTCGGGACGCGCGTGCTCCAGCCGAGGCCGGACGAGGCACGGCAATCCGGGTAGAACGCCACCGCCGAGCGGAAATCGGGCGAGACATGCTGGGGCAATTGCGGGCGTACCGCCCATAACAGCGCGCTCGCACCGCTGGCCCAGCCGACCAGACTGACCCGGTCGGGCATCGCCCAGGCTTGCTTGGCCAGCCATTTCTGCGCGATCACGATGTCCGCGACACGCTCGCGCCGGCCGCTGATACGACGCTCCTTGACGCGGCATTGCGGTCCCAGCCCGCGCGAGCCGTAGCTGTCCGGCAACAGGACGGCCTTGCCGTCCCCGACCAGTTCCTCCGCCCAGTCGCGATAACGCGGCAGCACGGGCTCGGAGCGGCCGGAAAGCCCACCGCAGCCGTGCAGGGCAACGACGACCGGAAATGGGCCGGCCCCCTTCGGCCGGTAGAGCTGGGCGCGCAGCACATAGCTTCCCGAGGGAATCTCGACCGCGACGGGCGCCGGCAACGGCTCAGCCAAGGCTGAAAACGCCGTGGCGCAAAGCATTGAGACAACGATGGCGACGAGGGAGCGCATCAAACCAGCCGGGCGGGACAAGCGGCGGATATTGAAACCTAGCTAGCACGGAGTTTCGTGCAGAAGCATCACAAATCAGTGGGTTTGCGCGGGGGGACAGCGTCCCCCATCTATGCTAGGACATCATCGAAAATCGGCCTGTCGTGTGCGTGCGGCGCTCGCGGAGGGACTTCACGGCAAGGAATTGGAGATCGCGGACGTGCTCAACAAGTTTGGTCCCTCGGGCCAGGGCGAGGCGCAGGTGCAGTATCTGGATGGCGATTTCCGCGTGATCTCACCGGGAAGCTATGTGCGCTGCGCGGTCACCGATGTGCGGATTCCGCTGGACGAGCTGAAGTATTGGAGTGTCGATCTGCAGGAAGCCTACGCCGTGCCGACCGCCGTGCTGCAGCGGCATTATCCGGGCGCATTGAAGGCCAACGGCTGACCTTTACGCTTCGCTGCCAGTCGTTGCACAACCAGCGCGCGCAACGCGGCGAGATCGTCGAACTGCAAAGTGACCGGGAATGCCATGACATCGGGCGCGGCCTCATGGCCGCGGAACCGCACGAGATCTTTTTCCGTGGTCACCAGGGCAAATCCATCACGCCTCGCTTCGTTGGCGAGGGCTGCGACGTCGCCTGTCGTGAATGGGTGGTGATCCGGAAAGGCCCGCTCGCGCCTGACGTCGAGACCCGCGCCGCGAAGGGTGCGGAAGAAGCGGGCGGGATCGCCGATCCCGGCAAACGCCAGCAGCGGCCTGCCCTGCAACGCCGCGACGACCTTTGCATCGGGCTGCAACGCGGCCGAGAACACCGGCTTGCCGGCCGCCGAGACACGCGCAGCGACCAGATCGCTGGCTCGGCCGCCGCCGATCACGACCAACGCGTCGGTGCGCGCCAGTTGCGGCGGCAGCGGCGCGCGCAACGGTCCGGCGGGAAACACCTCGGCATTGCCGAGGCCGCGCGCGCCGTCGATCACGATCAGCGCGAGATCCTTGGTGATCGACGGATTCTGGAAGCCATCGTCCATCAGGATGACCGAGGCGCCCTGCGCCTTGACGAGGCCGATGCCGTCGGCGCGGTCGCGCGAGACGACGACCGGCACCCGCACGGCCATCATCAGCGGCTCGTCACCGACATCGGCCGCCTGATGGATAGCGGGATCGACGGTCACGGGACCGTGCAGCCGGCCGCCATAGCCACGGCTCAGCACCACCGGCCGCTCGCCGAGGTCACGCAGCATGTCGGTCAGCGCCAGCACGGTCGGCGTCTTGCCGGCGCCGCCGACATGGAAATTGCCGACGCAGATCACCGGCAGGCCTGCATCGACTCCGACTTGCGCCATGCGGCGTGCGGCAATGGCACCGTAGAGTGTCGAGAGCGGGGACAGCAGACGCGATTGCCAGGAGGGCGGCCGATGCCAGAAGGCCGGCTCACGCATCGCCGGCGGCCCCCATCTCGAGCCTGACCTGCAACAGATACGGCTCGAGCGCCGACAGCGTCCGCTCCAGCGCGCCACCGAGCTGATCGACGACGCGCGTGCCTGCCGCAACCAGGCTGTTGCCGGCTGCGGGATCGGCGAGCAGCTGCCGGAGCTGCCGGATCAGCGCCTCCTGATCGTGGGCGAGCCGGGCTCCCCCGGCCTTGTCCAGCGCCTCGTAGACGTCGGTGAAATTGAACACGTGCGGGCCATGCACGATCGCCGCGCCGAGCTTGACCGCCTCGATCGGGTTCTGGCCGCCATGCTCGACCAGCGACCCGCCCATGAACACGACCGGCGCCAGCCGGTAGAACAGGCCGAGCTCACCCATGGTATCGGCGACGTAGATGTCGGTGCCGGCGAGCGGCTGGTCGTCGCGCGACCGCAAGGCGCCCTGCAGGCCGGCGCTTGCGACGAGCTCCGCGACCGCCGGGCCGCGATGCGGATGGCGCGGCACGATCACGGTGAGCAGCGACGGATAGGCCGCAGACAAGGCCTTATGGGCCGCGATCAGGATCTCGTCCTCGCCGGGATGCGTGGAGGCGGCGACGACGACCGGACGGCCGCGCGTCATCGCCGTGAGCCGATCGAGCTTCGCCGGATCGGCGGGCGGCGCCGGCACGTCGAGCTTGAGATTGCCGGTGGTGATGACGTTGCGCGCGCCGAGCGCGGAGAACCGGTCGGCATCCGCCTGCGACTGCGTCAGGAAGAGATCAAAGCGTCCCAGCAAAGCGGAGATGGTGCCGGACATGCGGCGCCAGCGCGGGAACGAGCGCGGCGACATGCGGCCGTTGATCACCACCATCGGCACCCGCCGCGAGGCACCGGCCAGGATCAGGTTGGGCCAGAGATCGGACTCGATGAACAGCCCGAGCGAGGGACGCCAATGATCGAGAAACCGCTCGACGAAGCGCGGCGTGTCATAGGGCACGTATTGGTGGATCACGTCGGGTGGGAAACGCCTGGCCACGATCGCGGCCGAGGTCACGGTGCCGGACGTGATGAGGATGCGGATGTTGAGCTCACGCAGCCGCTCGATCAGTGCCGCCGCCGCGAGCACCTCGCCGACGCTGGCGCCGTGAATCCAGACCAGCGGACCCAGCGGGCGGGTGTCGTGGCTCAGGCCGCGACGCTCGTCGGTCCGCTCCGGATCCTCCTTGCCATGCTTGAGCCGCTGCCTGATCAGGGCCGGCGCAAGCGGCGATGCCGCCGAGGACAACCCGCGGTAGACACGCAGGGCCATCGGCAGCGGGCTAGGCACTCGATGCTCCCGACGCGACCGGCGGGGGACAGGCCTCGGGACGGCCGACGATCTCATAGGCGCGGCGCATGCATTGGTTCAGCGTCGCCTCGAGGTCGAGACGCGCCTCTTCCATCATCGCGGCGTCGGCATCGCGCGGCACGTTGATTTCCTTGATTCCCACCAATGCGCCGCGGCCGAATGGCAAATTGATGGTGGTGCTGTCCCAGTTCTTCAGGCGGATGAAGCGGCTCGTGACCATTGCGAACGGCATGATCGGACGTCCTGTTTCACGCGCGAGCATGATGATGCCGAGACCCGCAATCCGCGCGCGCTTCGGCACATCGGCGGTCGATGCAACATTATAGTTGTCTTCGAGCGCCCGCACCATCTCCTTGAAAGCTCCTACTCCGCCTTTCCGGTGGAAGGAAGAGCCGTGATCGCCGGAGCCGCGGATGGTTCCGATGCCGAGCCGCTCCGCCGCGATCGCGTTGAACTCGCCGTCGCGATGGCGGGAGATCAGCACCTTGGCGCGATAGCTCGGCTTGTTCCTGATGAAGGGGGTCAGCAGATGCTGGCCGTGCCAGAACGCGAAGATCGCCGGCATCTGCGGCTCGACGATATCGTAGACCTCGGGCGGCTCATAGGTGAAGCGGTTGGTCAGCCACACCAGACGCAGGTACTCGGCGGCGAGGAACCCGACGGCGCGCTGGAACCAGCCGCTGCGCAGCGTATTGCGAACCAGATGTTTCAAGTGACGAGCTTTGCGTCTTACTTCGCGTCCTGACCGGGATCGAGCAGCCGGTGCAGGTGAACGATGAAATAGCGCATATGGGCGTTGTCGACCGTCATCTGCGCCTTGGCTCGCCAGGCGGCGTGGGCCGCCGCGTAGTTCGGATAGACACCGACGATGTCGACCTTGTCGAGATCCTTGAATTCGTTCTTGTCGAGGTTGATGAGCTCGCCGCCGATCACGAGGTGAAGGAGCTGCTGCGAGGCGCTATCTGTCATCGGTATCGTTTCCTAATCAGCGCCTTGCAGGCGAAATGGAGGGTGCGATCCAGGGGCGTCAGTCCGGCGGTAACCTGCGATACTGAGCGACGATGTCAGCATGTCGGTCGCGGCCCGCTGCCACCAGCACCCCGTGCACCACTTCCGGACGATTATAGAGGATCGCCTCGCCGGACAACGCGGTCATTTTACCACCCGCTTCCTGCACGATCAAATGAGCCGCCGCAAGGTCCCAATCGCGGCTTTGTCCGCCTGCAAAAGCGGCATCGAGCCCGCCATGCGCGACACGGCAAAGGCGCAGCGCCAGCGAGCCGATTCGCGGATGCAGCTCAATCCGCGCGGCGTCCGGAGCCAGCCGCTCAACCAGCGGTTTCGGGCCGGCCACGCGCGAGAAATCGAGCTCGCGTCCAGGTGCAGCCCGAACCGGCTGTTCGTTCAACGTGGTGCCGCTACCGCGCGCGGCGAAGAAGAACTCCTCGCTGACCGGGACATGCACGGCGGCGAGTATCGGCGCACCGTGCTCGACCAGCGCAACGCTCACGCACCAGTCGTTGCGGCCGCCGAGATAGGACCGCGTGCCGTCGATCGGATCGACGATCCAGACCCGCGATCGACCAAGTCTCGCCCGATCATCCGCGCTCTCCTCGGACAGCCAGCCGTAATCCGGCGTTGCGGATCGCAGCCTGCGTTCGAGCAGCGCATTGACCGCCATGTCGGCTTCGGAAACGGGCGACGACGCCCCCTTGGTCCATTTGCGCAGCTCCGTTCCGAACATCGAACGTGCGAGCTCGCCGGCTTCGCGCACCGCCTCTTTGAGGAGCCCGGCGTCCGCCGCCAGGCTCGTGTCGTCCGGTTTCCCGATCTCACCGTCCGCCAAGCGTCAACCCTTCGATGCGCACCGTCGGCGCATTGACGCCATAGCGGAATTCCAGATCGCTGGCGGGCGTCATCGACTTGAAGATCTCGAACAGATGCCCGGCGATCGTCACTTCGCTCACGGCATAGCCGATCTCGCCATTCTCGATCCAGAAGCCGGACGCGCCACGGCTGTAGTCGCCGGTGACGCCGTTGACGCCCGAGCCGATCAGGTCGGTGACGTAGAAGCCCTGCTTGATGTCCGAGATCAGCTCCTTGGCTGTCACGACGCCGGCTTCGAGATGCAGATTGAACGGACCGGGCGAAGGCGACGACGACACGCCGCGATGGGCATGCCCGGTCGTCACCATGCCGAGCTCGCGCGCGGTGCCCGAATCGAGGAGCCACGTCGTCAGCACGCCATCGTCGACCAGCGCGGTCTGCTTCACCTTCACGCCCTCGGCGTCGAACGGCTGCGACCGCAAGCCCCGCTTGCGCAGCGGATCATCGATGATGCGGATGCCCTTGGCGAACAGCTGCGCGCCGAGCTTGTCCTTGAGGAAGCTGGTCTTGCGCGCGATCGAGGCACCATTGATGGCGCCGACCAGATGTCCGACCAGCGAGCCGGACACGCGGGGATCGAACACCACCGGCACCTCGCACGTCGCAACCTTGCGCGGATTGGCGCGCGCCACCGCGCGTTCGCCGGCGCTGCGCCCGACGGCCGCGGGCGCCAGCAGGTCGGCGCCGTGCGGAGCCGCCGTGTAGTCGTAGTCGCGCTCCATTCCGGTGCCCTCACCGGAAATGGCGGTCGTCGAGATGCTCTGGCTCGAGCGCAGATAGGCGCCGTGAAAACCGTCGCTCGTGACCAGCACCATGCCGCCGATGCCGGTCGAGGCGGACGCACCACCGGACTTCGTCACGCCCTTCACGCCGAGCGCGGCGGCCTCCGCCTCCTGGGCACGGCGCTCCAGCTCTGCGGTCGAGGGAATCTGCGGATCGAGCAGATCGAGTTCGGGAATGTCGCGCGCCAGCAGCGCGGGATCGGCGAGGCCGACATATTGATCGTCGGGCGCCACCCGCGCCATCGCCACCGCCCGCTCGGCCAGCCGCGCGACACCGTCGCCGCTGACATCGTTGGTCGACACCACGGCCTGGCGCTTGCCGACCAGCACGCGCAGGCCGACATCGTCGCCCTCGGAGCGCTCGGATTCCTCGACACGGCCGTCACGGACCTCGACGCCTAGCGAGATGCCGCGCACCGCGATGGCGTCGGCGGCATCGGCGCCGGCCTTCCTCGCGGCTTCCACCAGCCGCTCGGCGAGCGTTCGCAGGGCGGACTGGTCGAGCAGATCTGATTGGGCGGAGGTCGACGATGAGGCTGGGGAAGAGGTCACGAACACGATCCGATCGATGTCAGGTGGGCGAAGACGGCTCAATCCAAACGAAATGTGGCCTGTTCACGCCGACTTCAAGCAGGACGGCAGACGGCACATCGGATTGTCGGCAAATCGGCAAGGTCTCGTCAATCATGCGGGGCAAGCGCTTGTCAATCATGACGGTAAGAGGATCATGCGTGAGATCTGATTAACCAGGCTTGTTAAGCCGATACGGGCGATCTGCGTGGCAAGGTCACACGCATCGACCGGGAGCATAATCCCGGCGGGGAGACCAAGCCGTGAGGCGTCAAACAGCAACAGGCGGAAGCAATTCCGCTGGGTCGGGCCGCGTCCTGCGGCTCGACCCTCTTTCCCTGCCCGTCTCGTACAGCGCGCACGATACCCGTGCCGATGGCGGGATCCGGCAGATCGAACTGCACCGGGAGCGCGTGGTCCTGCGTCGTGCCGTCAGCGGCATGCGCATGGCCCTGAACCTCCGCGTCAGCGACTTCCTCGGCATCGGCGTGCGCGACATCGACGCCACGCAGGTGATGCTGGTGCTCGTCCACCGCGACCCTTCCCTGACCATCCCGCTCTGCGTCAGCGACGACCAGACCGAGATCGTCGCTGCGTGGGCGATGTGGAGCGAGACGTTCGCGCTGCCCCAGTTGCAGGACACGCGCCGCGAGGCCACGCCGCGCCGCCGCCGCCGCAACGCGATCCGCTCGCGCCGCCCGCGCTTCCTGATGCGACGCCGTGTCGGCTATCAGCTCAATCCCGCCTCGATCCATCGCGGCGAGCGCGAGATCATCGCGCGCAACTGATCAGCTTGCACGCAGCACGGCGTCGACCAGCAGTCCGGCGAACAGCAGCAGTCCGGCATCGCGGTTCGATTTGAAGATGCGCAGGCACAGCGCCGGATCGGCGATATCCAGACGCCGGATCTGCCAGCCGAGATGGGCGGCAAAGCCCGCGAGCCCGAGCCACGCCGCGACATGCACGTGGGCCGTCGCGAACGCGGCGCCAATCAGCATGACGGCCAGACCGTAGAAGATGACCAGCGCCAGATGCGTGCGCTCGGCAAACAGGCGCGCGGTCGACTTGATGCCGATCAGCGCGTCATCCTCGGCGTCCTGATGCGCGTAGATCGTGTCATAGGCGATCACCCACGCGATCGACCCGGCGTAGAGCAGCAGCGCGGTTGCATCGATGCGGCCGAACGCGACCGCAAAACCCATCAGCGCGCCCCACGAGAAGGCGAGACCCAGCACGACCTGCGGCCACCAGGTGACGCGCTTCATGAACGGATAGATCGCGACGATCAGCAGCGAAGCGATGCCGGTCGCGATCGCGAAGCGGTTGAATTGCAGCAGCACCGCCAAGCCGATCAGGGCCTGGACCACCAGGAAGGCGAGCGCCTGCTTCACGCCGACCTGGCCGGCGGGAATCGGGCGCGAACGGGTGCGTTCCACCTTGGCGTCGAGATCGCGGTCGGTGATGTCGTTCCAGGTGCAGCCGGCGCCGCGCATGACGAACGCGCCGACGAAATAGAGCGCGATCCACGCCGGCAGCATGGACAGATTCCCGCCGATCCCGGCCGCGAGGGCGGCCGACCACCAGCACGGCATCAGCAGCAGCCACGATCCGATCGGGCGATCGAAGCGGGCGAGCCGCAGGTAAGGCCGGCTCCACACCGGCGCCAGCGTGTCGACCCAGTTGCCGGTCGCGTCAGCAACGCGGACGGCGGTGGTGCTCATCGGGTGAGGACGTTGCCGGTCATGGTGTCGAAGGCGGAACCGCCCTTCTTCGTCGCGTTGGCTTCAGGCAGCGCGGCCGACGAGCCCAGCACGTCGCTGAGGCTCGGAGCCGCGGGCCTTCCAGCCCCCGACTGCATCTGCGCCGCCACGGCACAGACCTTCTTTTCCAGCGCGTCGGTGTTCTTGTGACCGGCCTTCAGCTGGTCGGCGATCTGCTGGGGAATGCCGCAGCTCGCCGAATGCGCCTCGACATATTTGATCATCTTGACTTCGGCCTTACCGAAATTCGCGATCAGCTTGCAGGCCTCGTCGGGCGAGGCCTTGCGGTCGCTCGCCGCCTTGATCAGCTTGCCGCGACGCTCGGCTTCCTCGCGCAGCGGCAGAAACTCCTTCATGCAGCTTTCGGGCGGACCGCCCTGCGGCGCAGCCCCCATCGGCGGAGGCGCAAAGCCACCGCCGCCGCCACCGAACGCGGAGCCGCCGGGGCTCGGAAACGGGCTCGACGGAGCCGCAGCCCGCATTGGCGCCGCGCCGTTGATGGGCGGAAACGGCGAGTTGCTGGTCTGGGCCTGGCCGGGCATCGGCGCGGGAAACGAGCTCTGCGCGACGACCTGCCCTGTGGAGAGCACCAGGGCGGCAATGGCGAGCGGCATGAAAGACTGGCGGACGATCAAGGCTGGTTCTCCGGTAAGACCAAGAATCCTCAACACTTCCGGATGAAAGCACGATCCGATCCGGGGCTTTTACGATTCTCGTCCGTCCAGCACAACCGCGGATTTGATCACATCCGCGGCGGAGGGACGCAGCCGGGTTCCAGACCGGCATGCAATCCCGACCACGGACGTCAGGCCCGGGCATCGGGTTCGGTCTGCGCCCTGCACGCCCGATGAACGGAATAGCCAGTCGGCGGCGACCTGCCCGCCGCGAGGGATCACGTCGCCGTGCACACCTTGCGCATCACGGTCAGGGTGTTTTCGTGATTCGCCTTCAACTGATCGGTGATCTTGGCCGGGATCCCGCAGAGCGAGGCATGCGCGACGGCGTAGTCGATCATCTTGGTCTGGGCGAGCTCGTAGTCATGCACCAGCTGACAGGCCTCGCCGGGCGCAAAGCGCCGCTCGGTCGCCGCCTTGAGCAGCTTGGCCCGGCGCGCGGTCTCGTCCCGCAGCGGGGTGAACTCCTTCAGACAGGTTTCGGGCGGGCGAAAGCCAGCCACGCCGGCGCCGCCCGGAACCGCGGGCGCCGCCCGCTGCGGCGGCGCGGCGACCGCCTTGTCGTCGGCCCGGGACGGCGCAGCGACCATCACGGCGATGGTCGCGGCAAGCGCCCAGATCGCAAGCGCCGAAGTCGAATGTCTCAAGATCAAGGCCGTTCTCCGCATCGAGGCTCACGGAATCGTCGGATGTCCGTCCCAAGGGACGACCCGCGGGATCGAAGCGGTAAAATCTGTCGACAGCACGGCCGAAAGGCGCCATCGCCAGTACCTGAGACAACACCCCGTGACGGCTCCGCCTGCTTTGCGGCCGGCGCGGGGTCCGGTAAGCAACGTCCGTCATAGCCATCGCTTCGCTCCATGCCCGCATACGACTTCACCGCCCCGCGCCTGTTCGTCGACGCCCCTCTGCAGGAGGGCGGCTCGGTCGCGCTCGACCGCAACCAGGGCAATTATCTCGGCAACGTCCTGCGCCTCGGCGCCGGCGATCACGTGCTGGTCTTCAACGGCCGCGACGGCGAATGGCGGGCCGTGATCGAGGGCCGCAAGCGCGCTGACGCCCTGACGATCCTGCAACAGAGCCGGCCGCAGGATCACCTGCCGGACGTCGCCTATGTCTTCGCGCCGCTCAAGCACGCGAGGCTGGACTACATGGTGCAGAAGGCGGTCGAGATGGGCGCCGCGCGCCTCGAGCCGGTCATCACCCGGCACACCCAGGTGTCGCGCGTGAATGGCGAGCGCATGCGCGCCAACGTGATCGAGGCCGCCGAGCAATGCGGCATCCTCAGCCTCGCCAAGGTCAGGGACCCCGTGCCGCTGGAGCGCTTCCTCGCGCAGCGGCAGCCTGAGCGGCTGCTGGTGTTCTGCGATGAGGCGGCCGAGCTGGCCGATCCGCTGCAGGCGCTGCGCGGAACCAAGGCTGCGGCCGGCATCGACCTGCTGATCGGACCGGAGGGCGGTTTTGCCGAGGATGAACGGACGCTGCTGCTGCGCCAGCCGCGCGTGATCAGGCTGGCCCTGGGTCCGCGCATCCTGCGCGCGGATACGGCCGGCGTTGCCGCCCTCGCCGTGATCCAGGCCACCCTCGGGGACTGGACCGGAGCCCGCGGTTAAGGTCTTCCGGCCAATTGTAGCGCGCCGGGGCCATTCGCAGTCGAAACCGTCAAACGGCCATGCTAAGGGGCAGCCGCCGCTCCCAGCAGGCGCCCAACCCACTTTGGAACTCGAATCGCCATGACCGGACCCGCTCCGACCGGACCCGCCGCGTGGGCGGACACGCTGCTGCAATCCTTCGCCCAGGCCGGCTATCAGCGGGCCGAGCCGGCGATCCTGCAGCCGGCCGAGCCGTTCCTGGACCTGTCCGGGGAGGACATCCGCAAGAGCCTCTACCTGACCGGCGACGCCGCCGGCGAAGAGCTCTGCCTGCGCCCCGACCTGACCATTCCCGTCGCCCGGGACTATCTCGCCTCGGCCCGCGCCGGGCAGCCGGCCGGCTTCAGCTATCTCGGTCCAGTATTCCGTTACCGCGAGGGCCGCCCGAGCGAGTTCCTGCAGGCCGGCATCGAATCGTTCGGACGCCAGGACCGGCCCGCCGCTGATGCCGAGATGCTGGCGCTGGCGATCGAGGCGACCGCCACCGCCGGCCTTGCCGCGGTGGAGATCCGCACCGGCGACGTCGCGCTGTTCACGGCCCTCATCGACGCGCTCGACCTCTATCCGGTCTGGCGGCGGCGGCTGATCAAGGACTTCAACCGCAAGCGCACCCTGGCGCAGGACCTCGAGCGGCTGGCGATCGCCTCGGTGGCGCCGCGCAACGAGTATGAGGGCGTGCTCGCCGCTCTGGCCGGCTCCGACCGCAAGGCGGCGCTCGCCCTGGTCACCGACCTGATGTCGATTGCCGGCGCCACCGCCGTCGGCGGCCGCACGGTGGCGGAGATCGCCGACCGCTTCCTCGAGCAGTCCACCCTGAAGAGCGGCGCGCTGCCGCGTGACGCGCTGGACCGTATCAAGCGCTTCCTCGCCATCAGCGGCAGCCCGACCGAAGCCGTCCAGCAGCTTCGCGCCCTCGCCGCCGATGCCAGGCTCGACATCTCGGCGGCAATCGACGCGCTGGAGGCGCGCGCCGGCTTCATGGCCCAGCGCGGCATCGATCTCGCCAAGGTGCGCTTCGCCACCTCGTTCGGCCGCGGCCTCGACTACTACACCGGCTTCGAGTTCGAGCTGCACCACCCAGGCAATGGCGACGAGCCGCTGGTCGCCGGCGGCCGTTATGACGGCCTGCTGAGCCAGCTCGGCGCCGCCTCGTCGATTCCGGCCGTCGGCTTCTCGATCTGGATCGAGCGGCTGGCCCAGAGCAGCGCCGCGGGCAAGGCCGCGCGCGGGAGAGCATCATGAGCGGCCCCCTCGTCCTCGCCGTTCCCTCCAAGGGACGTCTGCAGGAGAATGCCGAAGCCTTCTTCGGACGGGCCGGGCTGAACCTGTCCAAGCCCGGCGGCGCGCGCGACTATCGCGGCACCATCGCAGGTCTCGACAATGTCGAGATCGCCTATCTCTCTGCGAGTGAGATCGCCTCGCAACTGGCGCGCGGCACCGTGCATCTCGGCGTCACCGGCGAGGATCTCGTGCGCGAGAGCATCACCGATGCCGACAAGCGCGTGCTGCTGATCGACACGCTCGGCTTCGGCGGCGCCAACGTCGTCGTCGCGGTGCCGCAGGCCTGGATCGACGTCCGCACCATGGCCGATCTCGACGACGTCACCACCGGTTTTCGCGCCCAGCACAATCGCCGCATGCGCGTCGCCACCAAATACATCAACCTGACGCGCAGCTTCTTCGCGGCCCACGGCATCGTCGATTACCGCATCGTCGAGAGCGCCGGCGCCACCGAGGGCGCGCCCGCGGTCGGCACCGCCGAGCTGATCGTCGACATCACCAGCACCGGCTCGACACTGGTGGCCAACGGGCTGAAGGTGCTGGACGACGGCGTGATCCTGCGCAGCCAGGCCAATCTCGTCGCCTCGCGCGACGCCGACTGGTCGGAGGGTCCGCGCGAGAGCGCCCGGATCATTCTCGACCACATCCATGCCCGCGCCCGCGCCAGCAAATACCGCGAGGTCCGCACCCGCTTCAAAGGGTGCGACGCAGCAATGCTGAGCGAGGCGCACAACCGCTTCGGCGTGGTGGCGCCGTTCGGCGGCCCGACCTCGTCCGGCATGCTCACCCTGCACTGCCCGCCGGCGCAGATCTACGCGCTCGGCAGCTTTCTGCGCGCACATGGCGCCGAGACCGTCTCGGTCGCCTCGCTGGACTACGTGCTCGACCGCGAAAATCCGCTGTTTGCCCGCCTCGAGGCCTTCCTGCGATCATAAATCGCCGTTCATCGTAGCGACAGGTGAGCGCGACTACCATATGTTGGTAGGAGAACGAGGACTCTGAGCAATGCTGGGAACTGACGTGTCCGACCTGACCACGACCGCGGCCGACGCCGCGTCGCAGGGACTGT
Organism: Bradyrhizobium sp. HKCCYLRH2047; assembly: GCF_051168175.1. NCBI lineage: Bacteria > Pseudomonadati > Pseudomonadota > Alphaproteobacteria > Hyphomicrobiales > Nitrobacteraceae > Bradyrhizobium > Bradyrhizobium sp. HKCCYLRH2047. The sequence continues at coordinate 42,241 of NZ_JBNPUM010000008.1, read as the reverse complement.
CGATCGTTATCCCCGTCTATAACGAGGGCGCGGGACTGACGGCGCTGCACGAGCGGCTGAACAATCTCGCACGCACCCTGCGTCAGCGCTTCGGTCTCGCCTGTGAGCTCGTCTATGTCGACGATGGCAGCCGCGACAACACGCTCGCGATTGCCCGCACGCTGCAGGCCGATGCGCTCGATGTGCAGGTCGTGTCGCTGTCGCGCAATTTCGGCAAGGAGGCCGCGCTGATGGCCGGCCTCGATCATGCCCGGCGCGGCGCGGTGATGTTCATGGACGGCGACGGCCAGCATCCGCCGGCCCTGATCGAGCAACTCGTCACGCACTGGATCAAGGACGGCTACGACGTCGTCTATACCGCCAAGGCGCATCGCGACAACGAGCCGTTCCTGCGCCGGGTCGCCGTTCACGGCTTCTACGCGCTCATCAACTGGGGGGCGCGGCAGAAGATTCCGGAGGATGCCGGCGACTTCCGCCTGCTGTCGCCGCGCGCGGTGGCCGCGCTGCGGCAGCTCCCTGAACGCAACCGCTTCTTCAAGGGCCTCGCGAGCTGGATCGGCTTCCGCCAGATCCGCGTCGACTATGAGCCCGCGGCGCGCGCCCACGGCGTGACGACCTTCAACTTGACGAGCCTGCTCGGCCTGTCGATTGAAGGGCTGACCTCGTTCTCGGTCGCCCCGCTGCGCTTCGCCAGCCTGCTCGGAATCCTGCTGGCCTCTGCGGCCTTCCTGTTCGGGCTCTCCATCCTCTGGGAGACCGTCGTCAGCGGCAAATCGGTGCCGGGCTATCCCTCGCTGATGGTCGGCCTGATGACGATCGGCGGCGTGCAACTGATCATGATCGGCATCATGGGCGAGTATATCGGCAAGATCCTGTCCGAGCTGAAGGCGCGTCCGATCTACTTCGTCGCCGAGCACAGCGAGAAGCGTGCAGCGCTCGATGCACGGAGCGACGGCGCCGAGAGGAACGCCGCCGAATGAGCGCGACGCCGCACCGGCGCATCTGGCTGTGCGCCGACGACTATGGCATCAGCCCCGGGGTCAACAGCGCCATCCGGGACCTGATCGCGCGCGGCCGGCTGAACGCCACCTCGGTGATGACGGTGGGCGCCGCGATCGGGCGCGACGAGGTGACGGAGCTGACCAGGGTCGCGTCCGACAGCCCGCGTTGCGCCATCGGCCTGCACGTCACGCTGACCGCGCCGTTCCGCCCCCTCACCATGCACTTCCGCCCGTCGGAAGGCGGCATGTTCCTGCCCTTTCCCAAGCTGCTGCGCGCCGGAATGTCCCGCCGGCTCGATCCCGAGCTGATCCGCGCCGAGGTGCTGGTCCAGCTTGCGGCGTTCGGCGAGCTGTTCGGCCGCGCCCCGGATTTCGTCGACGGCCATCAGCATGCCCAGCTCTATCCGCAGGTGCGCGAGGGCTTCCTCGCCGCCGTCAAGGAAGCCGCGCCGGCGGCCTGGGTGCGTCAGGGCGGCCGGAACGTGCCGCTGATGCAGCGGCTGACGGCACCCAAGGCGCTGCTGCTGGACGTCCTGAGCGCGCAATTCCGCCGTCATGCCAAGCGGGCCGAGATCGCCTTCAATCCCGCTTTCGCCGGCGCCTACGATTTCAGCAAGACCTCGGATTTCGCCACGCTGATGGACGGCTTCCTGGACGAGTTGCCCGAGGACGGGCTGGTGATGTGCCATCCGGGCTTCGTCGACGACGTCCTGATCGAGCTCGACCCTTTGACCGTCCAGCGCGAGCACGAGCACGCCTATCTCGCCGGCGAGCATTTTCCGGCGCTGCTCGACCGCCGGCGGATGACGCTGGCCTGAACGGATCTTGCGTGTCCGCAACGAACAAAAGGCCGCTCGGCAGCGTTCCTCCTGCGGTGCGGGCAGCATGGAGGTTCAAAGCGCTGCGCAAGCCCGAGAGACGCTGTGTCGCATACCGAAATTTAATCCGCGCCCCGGCTGGCCGGGCCACAAAGTCCCCCTAAATCTTGGCCGCGCTTCGCCGGAACAAGGCAAGCGGCAGGAGAACGACATGACACCGCAAGAACGCCAACTCATCGACGATCTGTTCGACCGGCTTGCCAAGTTGGAGAGTGCACCGCGTGACCCGGAGGCCGCCGCCGCCATTTCCCAGGCGCTGCAGCGGGCGCCCAACGCCGTCTACGCGCTGGTGCAGACGGTGCTGGTGCAGGACGAAGCCTTGAAACGCGCCAATGCCCGCATCGAGGAGCTGCAGCACGCCCAGGCCCCGCAGCAGGCTCAGTCCGGCGGCTTCCTCGATTCGATGCGCGACAGCATCTTCGGCGCGGGCAGCCGCGGGTCGGTCCCCAACGTGCCGCCGCCGTTGCCGAGCCGGCCGGTCTGGAACAGCGGCCAGGCGATGCCCCCGGGCTACCAGGGCCAGCCCGGCTATCCCGGTCAGCCCGGCCCCTACGATCAGGGCGGCTTCGGCCAGCCGCGCGGCGGCATGTTCGGCGGCGGAGGCGGCTCATTCCTCGGCACGGCCGCGGCGGCCGCGGCCGGCATGGTCGGCGGCTCACTGTTGCTCGGCGGCATCCGCTCGATGATGGGCGGCGGGTCGCATCAGGCGTTCGGCGACACCACGATCATCGAGGAGCGCGGCGGCGGTGCCAGCCCGTGGAGCGGCGACCAGTCCGGCGGGTCGCTGGCGCGTGACGCCGGTCTCGACGACATCGGCCGCTCGGGCGGCGACAGTGGTCGTGCCGGCCTGTTCGACCAGGCGAACTACGACGACAACGGCAATGACAGCGACGCGGCCGACTTCGATTCCGATGACGGCTATGGCGACGACGACGGTGGCAGCGACTACGCGTGATCCTCCCGGGTCGCAGCCAATTCGAGAATGCAAAGGCCGCCCGGATGGGCGGCCTTTTTCAATGGCCGATGTCGTGCGGTGGCGGTCGTCAGAGCACGATCACCCGGGCACCGACGTTCACGCGGCCATAGAGGTCGATGACGTCCTCGTTGCGCATCCGGATACAGCCTGACGACACGTTGGTGCCGATCGTCCATGGCTCGTTCGACCCGTGGATCCGATACAGCGACGAGCCGAGATACATCGCGCGTGCGCCGAGCGGGTTCTGCGGTCCGCCCTCCATGTGCCGCGGCAGGTCGGGCCGGCGCGCGAGCATTTCCGGCGGCGGCGTCCAGTCCGGCCATTCACGCTTGGCCGAGATCGTCTTCACGCCGGACCAGGTGAAGCCGGGCCGGCCGACGCCGATGCCATAGCGCAGCGCCCTGCCCTCGCCCTGGACCAGATAGAGGAACTTGTTCGGCGTATCGATGACGATCGTGCCCGGCCGTTCTTTGCCGTCATAGTCAACGATCTGTTTCTCGTATTTCGGATCGAGCGGCCGCTGCGTCTGCTCATAGGCCTCCTCATCCGGCACTCCCTGCTGCGGGACCATGCCAGGCGCCAGCTGCTGCGGCTCGTAATAGGACGGCTGCTGCTGATACATCGGCTGTCCCGGCGGAGGCGCGCCGCGGCCGCCTTGCGGATCTCCGAACAGGAATTCGATGAAGCCGCCACCCATGCGCGAGCGTTCGACATAGGCGGTGCGCACCGGCGCGGACTGCTGCGGCGGCCCGCTGTAAATCACGGTCGGCTGCTGAAACCCCTGGGCCGCCGCCCGATCCAGACCTGAATAGAATGCGCATGCGCCGGCCAGCAGCGCCGTGGAGAATGATTTGAACATCGACGTACTCTGTACTGTTTCGTCTGGAGACTGTTCGTCGCGCGAGGCGGCAACGCCGCCGCGTATCGTCAATAAAGAGCAAAACCCGATCGCTTTGGTAAACGCGGGAGGCGCCGGGATTCACCATCGCTGCATACGACGGCGGTTTTGATGGCTAGCGTTTATTTTGCGTGAAGGCCGGCGAGGCATGGTTAATAGTTGACGCACGATGCACGCCAGCGTTGCTCAACCGCGGTTCCTGGCGTGAACGCGATGTTAAATAGGCTCTGCGTAGAACTGATCCGAACAAGAGGTCAGGGATACTATCATGGCTGTTCGCAAGCGTTTCCGTATCGAAGAAGCAATCGTCGGCCATATGCCGGAGCCCGACTTCGTGGGCGGCGAGATCGGCCCCAACCACAAGGAAATCATGGACGAGCTGCGCGCGATCCGCTCCCAGATGGCCAACGCCATCCGCAGCGGAGGTAGCAACACGGCCAACGCCGCCATCGAAGAATCCGCCGCACGCGAGGTCGCCGAAGCGCGCGCGCTGCTCGAGACCTATCGTGCCCAGATCGAGCAGTGCGAAAAGCTCAAGGTCGAGCTCGACCTGATCCACGACGCGATCAACCGCACCAAGGGCGAGATCGCGACCCTCCATGCCAAGAGCTTCAACGGCGAGGAGATGGCCAAGGTCAACGGCGAGCTCGGCGCGGTCGTCGGCGGCACCGAGCAGGCGACGCAGCAGATCCTCGAAGCCGCGGAGGCGATCGACCAGGCCGCGAGCGCGCTGTCCAAGGTGGACTCGGCGGACCAGCAGAAGATCCTGAGCGAAGAGATCCAGGAGCGCGTGGTCTCGATCTTCGAGGCCTGCAACTTCCAGGACCTGACCGGCCAGCGCATCAACAAGGTCATGACCACCATGAAGTTCATCGAGCACCACATCGTGGTGATGATGGACATCTGGGGCGGCGTCGACGCCATCAAGGCGCATGTGCCGCCGATCGTCGACACCCGCGAGGGCGACGCCAGGCTGCTGAACGGCCCGAAGGCGGCGGGCGAGGTCGGCCACGCCTCGCAGGACGACATCGACGCGATGTTCAACTGAGGTCGGCGGCCAGTCCCAGCGACCGCTCCAGGCAACGTCACCATACAGAACGCCGGCGCTGTCGCCGGCGTTTTACGTTCGACTCTCGACCTTTGCGGGGTGATCGCCCGGATCTCAGGCGCGCGGCCCGCAGCGGACGTAGACCATCGTCTGGTAACGGGTCGCCGCATCCTTGTCGACGAAGCGGGTGATCAGCACACGGCCATCGAAGGAGATGACCTCGCGGTCCTGCTCGCCGCCGGGCGGTCCGGCCGGGCCGATGTAGTTCTTGCCGCTGGCCGACCCCTTCAGGCGCAGTTCCTGGGGAGTCGCCTGGTCGGCCAGATGCATCACGACACCGCCGGACGTGCCTGCCCCGATGACGTAAGGCTGTTTGCACTGCGCCAGAGCCATCTTCTCGGTGCGCGCGCGGTCATTCGGATTGTTGTAGGCGGCGAGGCCCCATTTGCCCACGAGATCCTCGGGGCGGATCGTCGCCGGAACCTCGGGCTCGACCGGCGCCTCGGTCTGCATGGGGGGCGACGGCGACAGGCTGAAGCCCGTGCACGCTCCCAGAAGCATCGTGAGCGCCGACGCGATCGCGAGATTGGCAACCGGCCGCGCGCACCGTGAACTCGTCATGGCATCCCCTTAGGAACAGAATCGTGGCTGCCCCGTCCGGCAACCAAGCGCAAAACGCTCGTCAGAGCAATGACGTCGGATGACGACGCCGCTCCACTAACATGTCTGGCCCCGGACAACATCCCCCTAACAGCCTCAAGAACGGCTTAACGGCTGGCCGTTGCTTGACAGGAACAGCCGCAAGCCATATTTCCCCGAGCGGTCTTTAGCACTCGGAGGGCGCGATTGCTAAGGCTGCGAGCCAGTTGGCGCCAAGTGGGCGTCAAATGTGGTCGCATTCAGATTTCCTCCGACAGCAACACTTATCCAAGCACCCCAAAAGGGATCCGTCATGGCCAAATCGAAGTTTCGTCCCCTGCACGACCGCGTCGTGGTTAAGCGCATCGACGCCGAAGAGAAGACCAAGGGCGGCATCATCATTCCCGACAGCGCCAAGGAAAAGCCCTCGCAGGGCGAAGTCGTCGCCGTCGGCCCGGGCGGCCGCGACGAGAGCGGCAAGCTGATCCCGATCGACGTCAAGGTCGGCGACCGCGTGCTGTTCGGCAAGTGGTCCGGCACCGAGGTCAAGCTGGACGGCGAGGAGCTCCTGATCATGAAGGAGTCCGACATCATGGGCGTCGTCGCCTGATCCCGACCTGTCGGGGGCGGCGATCAGCCGCCCCGGGCGAAAATGCTCTGCAACCTCGTTCCGGCGACAGACGGGCGATCACGCCCCTCGCCGTCGAGGTCTACTCCAGGAGAATTTTGAAATGGCAGCCAAGGACGTCAAATTCGCCGGCGACGCACGCGACCGCATGCTGCGCGGCGTCGACATTCTCGCCAACGCCGTCAAGGTGACGCTCGGCCCGAAGGGCCGCAATGTCGTCATCGAGAAGAGCTTCGGCGCTCCGCGCATCACCAAGGACGGCGTCACCGTCGCCAAGGAGATCGAGCTGGAGGATAAGTTCGAGAACATGGGCGCGCAGATGCTGCGCGAGGTCGCCTCCAAGACCAACGACACCGCCGGTGACGGCACCACCACCGCGACCGTGCTGGCCCAGGCCATCGTGCGCGAGGGCGCCAAGGCCGTTGCCGCCGGCATGAACCCGATGGACCTCAAGCGCGGCATCGACATCGCGGTGGCCGCCGTGATCAAGGACATCGAGAAGCGCGCCAAGCCGGTCGCTGCGTCCTCCGAGGTCGCCCAGGTCGGCACCATCTCCGCCAATGGCGACGCCGCGATCGGCAAGATGATCGCCCAGGCGATGCAGAAGGTCGGCAACGAGGGCGTCATCACGGTCGAGGAGAACAAGTCGCTCGACACCGAGGTGGACATCGTCGAAGGCATGAAGTTCGACCGCGGCTATCTCTCGCCCTACTTCGTCACCAATGCCGAGAAGATGACCGCCGAGCTCGACGACGTCTACGTGCTGCTGCACGAGAAGAAGCTGTCCGGCCTGCAGGCCATGCTGCCGGTGCTCGAAGCCGTGGTGCAGTCGGGCCGTCCGCTCTTGATCATCGCCGAGGACGTCGAGGGCGAGGCGCTGGCCACGCTGGTCGTCAACCGCCTGCGCGGCGGCCTCAAGGTCGCGGCCGTCAAGGCGCCGGGCTTCGGTGACCGCCGCAAGGCCATGCTCGAGGACATCGCGATCCTGACCGGCGGTCAGCTGATCTCGGAAGATCTCGGCATGAAACTCGAGAACGTCACGGTGAAGATGCTCGGCCGCGCCAAGAAGGTCGTGATCGACAAGGAGAACACCACGATCGTCAACGGTGCCGGCAAGAAGGCCGATATCGAGGCACGCGTCGGCCAGATCAAGGCGCAGATCGAGGAGACCACCTCGGACTACGACCGTGAGAAGCTGCAGGAGCGTCTCGCCAAGCTCGCGGGCGGCGTCGCGGTGATCCGCGTCGGCGGCGCGACCGAGATCGAGGTCAAGGAGAAGAAGGACCGCGTCGAGGACGCCCTCAACGCGACCCGCGCTGCGGTGCAGGAAGGCATCGTCCCCGGCGGCGGCGTGGCGCTGCTGCGCGCCAAGAAGGCGGTCGGCCGCATCACCAACGCCAACTCGGACGTCCAGGCCGGCATCAACATCGTGCTGAAGGCGCTCGAGGCTCCGATTCGCCAGATCTCCGAGAACGCCGGCGTCGAAGGCTCGATCGTGGTCGGCAAGATCCTGGACGAGAAGTCCGAGACCTTCGGCTTCGACGCGCAGACCGAGGACTATGTCGATATGGTTGCCAAGGGCATCATCGACCCGGCCAAGGTGGTCCGCACCGCGCTGCAGGACGCCTCGTCGGTCGCCGGCCTCCTGGTCACCACCGAGGCCATGGTCGCCGAGCTGCCGAAGGATGCGGCTCCCGCGATGCCGGCCGGCGGCGGCATGGGTGGCATGGGCGGCATGGGCTTCTGAGCCCTGCTTTCGACATCTCACATTCAGGAAGGCCGCCTCCGGGCGGCCTTCTTTTTGGCCGAGTGTCCGCACCGGGGGTGCAGCGACCGCAAATCGGCGCTACAGCTTAAGGCCGATTCTGCCCCCACAAGGATTTTCAGATGCGCGCGATTTTGCTTGCGCTGGCCGTGATTGTAGCGGCCGCGCCGGAACTCGGTTGGGCCCAGAGCAAGAGCGGGACCAAGGCCCCCGCCAACGAGACGCGGTATTTCACCGCGATCGACGGTCTGATGGACGGCAATGCCGACGTGATCCTGAAGGAGACGCGCCAGGGCAAGACCGTCACCGCCGCAACGCTCGACGTCTGCTATCCCGTCGCAAAGAATTCGGATCGCAAGGACCGCTTCGTGGTCAGCCTCACGGTCAACGGCCAGACCTTGACCGGCGCGACCCAGAGCAACGGCGCCAAGGAGCCGGTCACGGTAAAGCTGAATCGCAAGCCGACCGGCGACACGTTCGAGTTCCGCGGCCAGATCACGATCGGCAAGAGCGTCACCGAGGTGGCGTCGACCGACAACTCCGACGTCAGCGAGAAGGAATTCCAGGAGAGCCAGTCGAGCGACGACGGCATCAGCGCCCAGCCGAAGGACTTCACCGACGTGTCGCCCGAGGCGGTCTCGGTCCGGCTCAAGCTCGACGCCATGACCGACTTCCTCAAGAGCCTGAAGGGCGAGAACGTCGAAGTTTCGCTGTCGAGCCTGATCGTGAGCTGCGATGCCTTGCGCGCGGGCGAGCAGACCATCAGCATGACGGTCGACCCCGACCGCGCCGGCGCGTTGATCGCGAAGGCGCGGGCCATGAACGGCGTGGTGACGGCCGGCTGGACCGCCGGCACCGTCGAGATGGACCGCACCATCCGCTTCGCGGCCGCCGACTGGCGCGACGGCGACAAGATCAACAAGGACAAGCTGGCTGGCGCGATCTCCGACGTCCTGGCCAGGACCTACAATGCCAAGCCGACGAGCGCGGCGTGGAATCCGGTCAGCGGCAAGCTGAAGCTGACGTTGAAGCGGCCGAGCCAGCTGATGCCGGCCCTGGAGCTCACCGACGTCATCGAGGTCACCGGCCTCGTCTCGGCGGACAAGCCGGGCGGCGCGGACGCGCTGATGCTGTGGATCAGCAGCCCGACCACGACGACGATCGACGAGAGCTCCGCCGCCAAGCTGATCCTGTCGGACGAATCATCCGGCGACGAGGAGGGCGACACCCGTGACGATGGCGGCGCCATCGACGAGCTGGCGAAGGCCTTCAAGGCCAAGCGCTGGGACGCGGACAACTCGGTCTGGAAGTGAAAGAGCGGCGGGCGCGCAGTCGACCGGTGCGCGCCCCCTTTCTTCAATTGGCACGGCGCATATGGCAACCCGTTGTGCGCTCACGTCTCTCTCCAGGTCGTCATGGCCGGGCTTGTCCCGGCCATCCACGCCGATCGGCATCCTGGGACGGACGTGGATGCCCGGGCCTTCGCCGCGCGGCTGCGGCCGCGCAGGCGGGACGAGCTCGGGCATGACGGAGTAACTGACCAGCAGGGTTGCTGGTCTCAGCAGCTTTTCATCTTCACAGGCGACCGCCCTGCCTCAGTTCGTATTGAGCCGGAAGCGCAGCGTCTTCGGCCCGATGAAGATGATCAGGTCGCCCTGACGCTTCCAGTTGGTCGCCGCGCTCAGCGCCGCGATCAGTTCGTCGTCGGCCTGGGCGCGCGCCGCCGGGCAGTTGCGGTCCTCGATCTTGCTGGCGATGAACACGATGGTGTTGCCGGCAACCGAGAACTGGCCCTTGCCGCCCTTGCACCACAGCTCCAGCACGGTGTCACCGTTATCGCCGATGTCGAGATCCGGCACCCGTTTCGAGCCGGGCTGCGGCAGCGCATCGAGCGTCATCTCCATGCCGAAGGGAAACTCCTCCGCCGAGGCGGCGGCGAGCGCCAGCCCCGACATCGACAACGCCACCGTCGCCACGGCGCAGCCACGCTTCAACACTTGCATCGTTCCCCTTCACACCAGTCACACGCAGGGCTCGCCTTCCAGGCGATGGCCGTGACTCCCGCCAGCACGGCTCCCGCACAAATGTGTTCCAAACATAGCAAGCCCCGCGCCGCAGCTGCGGCGCGGGGCTTTTGTCGCAGACGGTGTTGCTACTTCAGCACCATCGCCGTGAACGGATAGACATAGGCCTGCAAGGTGACGAACAGGCCGACAAGACAGGCCAGCACGATCGAATGCAGGAAGACGTAGCGCAGGATCGAGCTCTCATGGCCGTACCAGTTGGTGGCGGTCGAGGCGACCACGATCGACTGCGCATCGATCATCTTGCCCATGACACCACCGGAGGAGTTGGCGGCCGCCATCAGGACAGGGGACAGGCCGAGCTGCTCGGAGGTGATCTTCTGCAGGTTTCCGAACAGCACGTTCGAGGCCGTATCCGATCCCGTCAGCGCCACGCCCAACCAGCCGAGCAAGGTGCCGAAGAACGGATAGAGCACGCCTGTCGCGGCGAAGGCGAGGCCGAGCGTGGCATCGACGCCGGACAGCCGGGTCAGCGTGCCGATCGCGAGCATCGCCGAGATCGTGATCAGCGAGATCGCGCAGAGACGGATGGTGCGGCCATATTCCGCGATCAGCTTGCCCGGTCCGACACCCATCAGGAAGCCGGAGATGATCGCGGCGATCAGCATGCCGGTGCCGGTGAAGGTCAGGTAGGTGAACGAGAACACTGCGCCTTCCGGCGTCGGCTTCGCAGCCACCGGCGGCATCTTGTTGATCAGCTTGTCGAGCTCGGGCACCGGATAGTTCCAGGTGAAGATCGAGTTCGCCCAGGCCTTGAAGGCGCCGTTGCCCCAGATCAGCATGACGACACAGACGATGATCCAGGGCAGCAGCGCGCCCCAGAGCTCGGCTTGCGTCAGCGGCGTACGGTCCAGCGGCTTCGCTGCCGTCATCGTGGCGGCCGATTCGTCACGCCCGCGCAACGCCGGCGACAGCCACAGCTGCCTCGGCTGCCAGACCTTCAGGAACAGGATCAGCGCGCCCATCGAGATCAGCGAGGCGCCGATGTCGACGATCCACGGGTTGACGTAGTTCGAGATCAGGAATTGCGGCACCGCGAACGAGACGGCGGTGACCAGGATCGCCGGCCACACGTCCTTCATGCCCTTCCAGCCCGCGAACGCCCAGATCACCCAGAACGGCACGATCAGCGAGAACATCGGCAACTGCCGGCCGACCATGGCGCCGAGGATGTAGGGGTCGAGGCCGGTTACCGAAGCGAGGCCCTGGATCGGGGTGCCCAGCGCGCCATAGGCGACGGGTGCGGTGTTGGCGATCAGCGACAGGCCGGAGGCCGCGAGCGGCGAGAAGCCGAGGCCGATCAGCACGGCACCGGTGATCGCCACCGGTGTTCCGAAGCCGGATGCGCCCTCGAAGAACGCGCCGAACGAGAAGGCGACCAGCAGCAGCTGCAGGCGCCGGTCTTCCGTGACGCCGCCGATGGCGCGCTTCAGAAGCTCGAACCGTCCGGTGGAGACCGTGACCTGGTAGAGGAAGATGACGTTCAGGACGATCCAGCCGATCGGAAAGAACCCGGTGATGACGCCCAGAAACGTCGCGCGCAGCGACATGTTGGCGGGCATCGTGAACACGAAGATCGTGATCAGGTTGGTCAGGATCACGGCGATGATCGCCGCGATGTGTGCCTTGACCTTGCCACTGGCGATCAGCACCAGCAGCGTCACGACCGGGACGGCGGCGGCCAGCGTCGACAGCGCCGGGCTCCCCAACGGGTCGTAGATTTGATTCCACATCGTGACTTCTCCCCCCACGTTCTTGTCATTGGACCCCGTCCGGCGGGACGGATCAGGTCTGCTCGCCAAGCCCCCAAGCCTGGCAAAGGTCGGAAAGGCGATCACAAAACCGGCAACGCCCAACTCTGCTCAAATTCTCGCGAAATCTGGCGGCGGTCGCAGTCCCTCTCCCCTGCCCCATGCTACGGTTTGTCACACGCGACCGACAAGCCGGCGGCCACCCGCCAGATTACGACTTTAGTCTAGGCAGGCGGCGGCACCAGCGATTTTCTCGTTTTTCGTCAGCCTGTTAAGACCTTTTCTCAGGAGCAGCCCGTCTGTGAACAATCTGCGCTCGACCGTCGCCACCGTCTGGCGGATCGCCATTCCCTACTTCCACTCCGAGGACAAGGTCGCCGGCCGCATCCTTCTCGCCGCCGTCATTGCGATCGAACTGTCGCTCGTTGCGATCCAGGTGCTGGTGAACCAGTGGCAGAACAGATTCTTCAACGCGCTGCAGCAGTATGATTGGAACAGCTTCATCTGGGAAATCGGCGTGTTCGCCGTACTGGCGACCATCTTCATCATCCTGGCCGTCTACCAGCTCTATCTCAATCAATGGCTGCAGATCCGCTGGCGGCGGTGGATGACCGACGTCTACCTGCGCCGCTGGCTGGACAACGCCACGCACTATCGCATGCAGCTCAAGGGCGACATCGCCGACAACCCGGACCAGCGCATTGCCGACGACGTGCAGCTGTTCGTCGACAAGACGCTGAACATCACCATCGGCCTGCTCAGCTCGGTCGTCTCGCTCGCATCGTTCATGGTGGTGCTCTGGGGGCTGTCGACCGATGCCCCGCTGCAGCTGTTCGGCACCAACATCGCGATCCCCGGCTACCTGGTCTGGATCGCGCTGATCTATGCGATCTTCGGGACCCTCCTGACGCATTGGATCGGATCGCCGCTCGTCAATCTCAACTTCGAGCAGCAGCGCTACGAGGCCGACTTCCGCTTCAACCTGGTGCGGGTGCGCGAAAGCTCCGAGCAGATCGCGCTGCTGCGCGGCGAAGGCGCCGAGCAAGGTCAGCTCGGCACCCGCTTCGGCCGGGTCGTCCAGAACTGGTACCAGATCATGAGCCGGACCAAGCGGCTGACGGCCTTCACGGCGGGCTATTCGCAGGCGGCCGTGATCTTTCCCTATGTGCTGGTTGCGCCTGCCTACTTCGCCAAGTCGATCCAGATGGGCGGCATCATGCAGACGGCGTCCGCCTTCTCGACCGTGCAGGGCGCGCTGTCGTTCTTCGTGACGACCTATCGGACGCTCGCCGACTGGCGCTCGACCGTCGCCCGCCTCGACGGCTTCGACATGTCCATCGAGAGCGCCGCCAAGCTCTCGGCCGAGCCGCAGACGATCGATGTCGCCAGCCATGCCGGCGACAGCATCGAGCTCGCCCAGTTGCTGCTGAAGCTGCCGAACGGCCTGCCGCTGATCGCGGCCGACGGCTTCAGCCTCGAGAGCAGCGAACGCACGCTGCTCACCGGGCCGTCCGGCGCCGGCAAGTCGACGCTGTTCCGCGCCATCGCCGGGATCTGGCCGTTCGGCAGCGGCGCGATCAGCGTGCCCGCGCATGCCAAGCTGATGATGCTGCCGCAGCGGCCCTACTTCCCGATCGGCGCGCTCAAGGCGGCGATCGTCTATCCCGCGGCCGCCGATGCGTTCAGTGCCGAGCAGGTCAAGGAGACGCTGGTGGCCGTCGGCCTGCCGCAACTGGCGGACCGGCTGGACGAGGACCAGCACTGGAACCGGATGCTGTCGCTCGGCGAGCAGCAGCGGCTCGGCATCGCCCGCGCGCTGCTGCATGCGCCGCAATATCTGTTCCTCGACGAGGCCACGGCCTCATTGGACGAGCCGAGCGAAGCCCGGCTCTATCGGGTCATCGCCGAGCGGCTGCCGCAGACCACCGTCGTCTCGATCGGCCACCGCTCGACCCTGCACGATTTCCACGACCGCAAGGTCGAGCTGATTCGCGACGGCGACCGGTTCTCGCTGCGGCAAGCCGGACAGGCGGCCGACGCGACCACGGGTGGAGGCAGCTGAGGCGCGCGCGCCGCGGTGCCCACGCAAGGCGACTAGGAAAGGCGGCAAGACGTCCGAGCGACAGCCGGCCCCCGTCACCAAAAAGCAGAAGGGCGGCAGATTGCTCTGCCGCCCTTCGTGATCAGTCCGATCCGCCTTGGCGGGTGATTACTTCAGATTGCTCATCGCCGTCAGGTCGACCGAGAGCTTGGCGATGCCGGTCGCACCGCACCACTTCGAGCCCAGGCCAGCCGGGTTGATCGGCGTGACGTTGGTGGTGCCGCTGGCGGTGAAGTCGCTGGTGAAGGCGTTGCAATCACCCTTCGACATGTCGGTGTCGGAGTAGCGCAGGTCCAGCGTGAACACCTTGTAGGTGAAGCCGACGCCGATGTTCCAGGTGTTGTAGTCGGCATACTTGATGCCGTTCGGGAAGGCGGGAACGCCGTAGAAGGAGTCCGACGTGCCGAACCACTGACGGCCGAACTCACCCGACACGTACATGCCGACGCCGCTGGAGCCGAAGGTCGTGCTCGGGGCGGTGAACTTGCCGGTGACCGAGGCGTAGTTGCCCCAGGCGCCGGTGTTCAGGAAGTTCGGCGAGTAGAACTCGGTCACGCCGAACGTCCACATGTCGTTCACGGTGTAGTTCATCTTGCCGTAGACTTCGAAGAACGAGACGTCCTTCTTCATCACGTTCAGATTGGCCAGGGTGTTGGCCTGGCACTCGGCGCTCAGCGCCTGGCCCGCGAAATCCGTCACGGCGCCGCCGCCGTAGTAGCAGGTGCCGCCCGGATACAGATAGCCCCAGACGCCGATGTCGAAGGCGAACGCGCCGAAGGTCGGGCGGATACCGCCGTAGATGTCGATCTCGGCAGCAGCGCGGTTCGCGAACGAGATGCTCTCGCCGGCGACGCCGACGTAGAGCTGCAGGTCCTTGTTGACGTTGTAGCGCGGCTCGAAATAGGCGGCGACCGACGCCTTGTGGTTCGACTGGGTGACGCCGCGGAACACGTAGTCGTTCATGATCGCCGCGCCGAACGCGATGTCCCACGGCTCGAACGCGACCGGAGGCGGAGCCTTATAGGCCTTGACCGCCATGTCCGCCGCCGAAGCCGATCCCGAAACCATTGCCAGCGCCGTTGCCAGCAAAGCCCACTTTTTCATGACGATCCCCATCACCCTATTTCGAAAAAAGCCTGCCCCACCTTGGCCCCCCAGGGCGCAAACAAGACCGGCTGCGTCATCCAGACGCAATTTGTGCCAGGGTCCCGCCACACGTGAAGCAAAAAAGCGCGGCATCTGCCGCCTTTTTGGGCGATTTGACATTTCTACGGCAGGTAGTCGGCGCGTGTTGCATTTGAACAACAAATATCCGTGTCCGAAAGCACGCTAGGACGCACAATCGATTGTGCCGGCCCGCTGGAAACGCGGTGCCGCAAGCAAAACGGCGCAGCGCACCGGAGTCGGATTCGCCCGGCCGTAGATCTGCGGGGACGACCATTCGGACAAACAGGTCCATCGACAACAAGGGGCAGCCAACGCAGACAACGGACGCTGGCAAACGAAAAGGCCGCAGCGCAGCCGCCGCGGCCTCCCGATGTGAATTCGTCCGGCCCTGAGAATGATCCGGTCCGGAAGGATCAGTTGCTGGACGCCGTGCCCTCGCCGTCCTCGTGCTCCTCGGGCGCCGCGCTCGGCATCGCCCAGCTGGTCTCAGCAGCCGATTCGGTCTCGTGCATTTCGGGGGTCTCGACCAGCGGAGCCATCTTGGGAGCCCGCTTCTTGGCGGCCTTCTTCTTCGGCGCAGCCGGAGCCTTCGCAGCCGACGCCTTGGCCTTCTTGGCGGGAGCCTTCTTGGCCGGCGCCTTGGCCGCCTTCTTCGCCGCGGCCTTCACGGTCTTCTTCGCCTTCTTGGCCGGCGCCTTGACAGTTTTCTTGGCAGCCTTCTTGGCGGCCTTTTTCGCCGACTTCTTTGCAGCCTTCTTGGCGGACGTCTTCGTCGCCTTCTTGGCGGCCTTGGCCTGCGCCATCAGCTTCTTCTTTTCTTTCTTGTCCTTCTTCGCCTTCTTGTCCTTCGCCATCAGAAACCCTCCAGTTGCCGCCGTTCGATCAGCTCGTCCGGCGGGACGGGCCGGCCATCAGCGCGCGCCCATCCGTCAAATCATTCCTGGCCGCGGACCGCCCGTCGCCCAGTCGAGAAGCTCAACGGTGTGCACGACGGGGACGGAAGTGCCGCTGGCAATCTGCATCATGCAGCCGATATTGCCTGCCGCGATCACATTCGGCTTGACGGTCGCGATGTTGGCGACCTTGCGATCGCGCAGCTTCATCGCGATGTCAGGCTGGAGAATGTTGTAGGTCCCCGCCGAACCGCAACACAAATGACTCTCCGGTATATCTTTCACCACGAATCCGGACTTGGAAAGCAATTCTTTCGGAATGCTCGTGATTTTCTGCCCATGTTGCAGCGAGCAGGCCGAGTGATAGGCCACGACGACGTCGTCATGCTGAGTTGCAGGGGCCAGATCGAGACCGGCGAGATACTCGGTGATGTCCTTCGCGATCGCCGACACGGCGGCCGCGGGCGCTGCATATCGCGGGTCTTCGCGCAGCATGTGTCCGTAGTCCTTGATGACGGTGCCGCAGCCCGAGGTCGTCACCAGGATGGCGTCGAGACCGCCACGCTTCGCCTCCGCGGTCCAGGCGTCGACATTGCCGCGCGCCCGCGCCAGCGCGTCGGAATCCTGCCCCATGTGATGGGTCAGCGCACCGCAGCATTGCTCGTCCTTGACCAAGACGACCTCGATGCCGTGCCGGGTCAGGACGTTGATCGCAGCCTGGTTGATGCGCGGCGCCAGGGCCGCCTGTGCGCAGCCCTGCAGCAGCGCGACGCGGCCGCGCCGCGCGCCCTGCGCGGCAAACACGCTGCCATCAGCCGGCCCCGGCGGCGGCAGCGCGGCGGCGGGCGCCAGATCGAGCATCGCCCTGACGCGCCGCAGCAGGCTGGGCGCAGGTGCGCGCGAGGCGGAGGATGCCGGCAGCAGCGCCTTGAACGGCCGGCCGAGCCGCGCCAAGGTCATCGCCAGCCGGAACTCACGCGGCCGCGGCAGCACATAGGCGAGCACGGCGCGCAGCAGCCGGTCGGTCAGCGGACGCTCGTAACGCTGCTCGATTCGCACCCGCGCCTGATCGACCAGATGCATGTAGTGGACGCCCGACGGGCAGGTCGTCATGCAGGACAGGCACGACAGGCAGCGGTCGATATGCTTGACCACGTCTGATGTCGGCGCCTGGTCCTTCTCCAGCATCTGCTTGATCAGGTAGATCCGCCCGCGCGGGCTGTCGAGCTCGTCGCCGAGCAGCACGTAGGTCGGACAGGTCGCGGTGCAGAAGCCGCAATGCACGCAGGCGCGCAGGATCTTGTCGGCGACCGCGATGTCGGGATCGGCGAGCTGCGCCAGGGTGAACTCGGTCTTCATGACGCAACGCTCCGACGCAGACGGCCGCGGTTGAGAATGGTCTTGGGATCGAAGGAGACGCGAACGCGCTCCTCCAGCGCGGCGACGCCTGAGGGCTGCGGGTGGAACACGTCGACCGCGAGCCGCATCTCGTCCCACGCGCGCAGCAGGGTCGCGTGGCCGCCGGCGGCCTCGACATGCTTGCGCACCAGCCCCGCCGACGCATCGGGCTGCGGCGGCAGCGCGGCCCAGATCAGGCCCCCGCCCCAGTCATAGATCACCTCGCCGCCGGTCTGGCGCGTCAGGGCCTGCCCGATCGCGCCGCCCGACACCGGCGGACAGACGATCCGCCACACCGTCCAGGCCCCGAGCGGGCCGTTGGCGGCGAACGGCAGCACGTCGCGGACGGCGCTCCAGACTTGGGCGGAGGCGTCGTCCGCGATGATCTCGGTCGCACCGAAGGTCGCGAGCTGCCTGGCGAGCGACGCCGCCCGATGCGCCGCTGAGGCCGTGATGCCTTCGAGCCTGAGCACCGTGACCGCCTCGCGCGGCGAGCCGATCGGGCTCAGCCCGGCGACCTCCGGCCGCAGCGTCGAGGCCGGCAGATGCGCGGCTCCGGAGACGTCGAACGGCGAGCCGAGCGCCGCCGTCATCGCCCGGTTGGCCTTGAGGTCGTCGAGCCCGCGCAGCACCAGCGTGCGTTCGGCCTCCGGCCGCGGCATCACCTTCAGGGTCGCCTCGGTCATGACCGCGAGCGTGCCCCAGGAGCCCGCCAGCAGCTTGCAGAGATCGTAGCCGGTGACGTTCTTCACCACCTTGCCGCCGGTCTTGAAGCTCTCGCCGAAGCCGGAGACGGCATGCGCCCCGAGCAGATGGTCGCGCACCCCGCCGGCTCGGACCCGCCGCGGCCCGGCCAGCCCGGCCGCGATCGTCCCGCCGAGCGTGCCGCGGCCGGCGGTGCCGAGCAGCGGCCCCGTATCCATCGGCTCGAACGCGAATTGCTGGCTCTTCGAATCGATCAGCGACAGGAGATCGCCGAGCGGCGCCCCCGCCTGCGCCGTGATGATCAGCTCGTTCGGCTCGTAGGACACGACCGCGCTCAGCGCCGACAGGTCGAGCACGGCGTTGGTCGTCGTGATCTGGCCGATCTGGCGCTTGGAGCCGTGCCCGATCACGTCGAGCGGCTGCTCGCTGGCGATGGCCGCGCGAACCACCTCCTCCACATCGGCTGCGTTGCGTACTTTGAGGGCGTCCACCACTGCTGGCCTTGCTGGTTGATGATGACGATGGTCGAGCGCAACGCGCGGCCATCAGCGTTGGAGCCTTTCTAAAGCGTTGCGAGCCGGACACAAGGGCGGGCAGGACTGAACGCTCACAGGCGATCCGCATGGCGCCCCGCCGGCACCAAAGGCGGTGCGCCCCTCTCCTCGTTCTTCACGGGGCCGCGACGAGCTTCGCTAGCGCCGAGAGGGTAAGGGCAGCCGCACGGGAAGTGCCAGCCCGTAGGGCGGGTTAGCGAAGCGTAACCCGCCGGCTTTGCGAGACACATGGCGGATTACGCCTTCGGCTAATCCGCCCTACGCCGTCGTGGCACGCATCGATCATTCGTCCGCCATCGAAGGATTGGATGCCGAAACCGCGGTATCGATTCTGCACGACATCAACGAAAGGAACGATCGCAATGACCGGATATGCCAACGAGACCAGAACCGTGAGCGAGGCCGTCAGCGGCGGCGGCCTGCTGGTGGTGGCCCAATGGGAGGCCAGGTCCGGCGAGGCCGACCGCGTCGCCGAGATCCTGTCGCGCTTCCTCCCCGAAGCGCAGCGCGAGCCCGGCGCAAAACTGTTCCTGATCTCCCGCGCCAAGGAGAACCCGGCGCAGTTCCTGTTCTACGAGCTGTTCCGCGACGAAGCCGCCTTCAAGGCCCATCAGGAGAGCAATCACTTCAAGACCTACATCGCCGGCCAGGCCCTGCCGCTGCTCGCCCGGCGCGAGCGGATGCAGTACGGGCTGATGTAGCACGATCGCGCGCGGCAAAGATCCAAGCAGTTATCTGCCTCAGTCATTCCGGGACGCTCGCACAAGCGAGCGAACCCGGAATCTCGAAATTGGCTTGCGCTGACTGACGCCGAGATTCCGGGTTCAAGGCCTGCGGCCTTGCCCCGGAATGACGGCGGTTGTGACAGCAGGCAACCGCTGTCTTGACATCGGCCCTCGTGGCTGGGTTGAGCTCTCGCCATTCCAAACGCAGCCCGTAGGGCGGGTTAGCGAAGCGTAACCCGCCGACCCTTCGAGACACATGGCGGATTACGCCTTCGGCTAATCCGCCCTACGCCCTCCGTTCACTCCTTTACGGCTTCTAAGTCACCCTCGCCTATCGTCGATCTCCGATCTTCTCTTCGTGCGAGATCGCCCTGCTCATGCTAGGGTTCTGTCATGGCACCAAAGAAACCTTCGTCAAAAAACACCAAAGCCGGTGGCTTTGTGATTGGCAGCGCCCGGTTTCGCAAAATAAGCGCCGTCGAGGGGATCGAGTATTCTCCCAAGATGAAGGGCGCTTCGTCGTCGTCGGGCAAGACCCTATCCCCCGAGGAACGTCGGAAATCGATCATCGAAGCCTACCGCAAGGCTTAGGCCGCAATGTACGACGCGGTCGCCGACGAGTATTGCTATCCCGGCACGACCGTCTTGAAGAACAAGCTCGACATCCGGGACGCCGACGAACTGGCCGCTTTCGAGGCTGAGGTCAGCGATGCCAGGGCGGACGAGGAAATCCCGGCCGGCAATCTCGATTTTGAGCATTTCAAGGCTGTCCACCACCATCTCTTTCAAGATGTCTATGACTGAGCGGGAGAACCGCGCACGGTCCGAATTTCAAAAGGCGAGAGCACCTTCTGCTGCCCCGAGAATATCGAGAGAGAGGCGAAGCGGCTCTTCATGAAACTCGCGAACGACAACTTCCTGCAGGACCTTTCGCCGGAGGAGTTTGCAGAGAAGTCGGCAGAGTTTCTCGCAACCCTCAACGTGATCCATGCCTTCAGGGAAGGCAACGGCCGCACGCAGCTCTCGTTCTTTCTTCTGCTGGCAGATCAGGCCGGGTACGCCATCGATCTCGAAGCACTCGATCCGGACGCCCTTCTGCGGCCATGATTGCGAGCTTCGACGGGGATGAGGCGCCTCTCACCGCGGCCATTCAAGGGCTCATTGACGATGAGGACCCGCAAGACTTGGCGTAGCCCGGCATTGCGGCGCATTAGCATTACGGTGACAGTCCACAAAACTTGAGCAAGGCCGAGCAAGGCCTGTTGCCGGGTGCGGCGCGCTCACGCCTCCTCCGCCGGCGCGCCAACAGAGCGTCCTCGTCCTCCGGTGGGGCGGACAGCAGGCCGGCCAAGTCCGGGAACATCCGCTTCACCGGCTCGCGCGCGGTGATGCCGTCGTCGCGGTCGCGCAGATGCGCGCGCGTGCTCGACCAGACCCAGTCCTGAGGGCGCGCCACCAGCCGCGCCCGCACCGGATTGAGACTGACATAGCGCAGCGCCGCCGTCAGATGCGTCTCGTCCATCGCTACCGCGCCGAACCGCCCCTGCCAGAAATGTCCGCTACGCCGGCGGCGTGCCTGGATGGTCCCGGCGTAGACGCGATGCACCCGCGACAGCGCCCGGCGCAGCCCGTCGGCATCCGACGGCACCAGGATGAGGTGCACGTGGTTCGGCATCAGACACCACGCCCACACCGCGACGTCAGCCGCCGCGCAATGGGTCGCGAGCAGGTCGCGGTACAGCGCGTAGTCGTCGTCCCCGAAAAAGGTCCGCGCGCGGCCGTTGCCGCGCTGGGTGACATGATGCGGCACACCGGGGATGACGACGCGAGCAAGACGGGCCATGCACCACCCTGCTCGCCCGAGTGATTTGCGTCAAGTTTGGTGCACTGTCACCGTAATTTCGCAATTTCGTATTTCCCGTAATTCCAAACATTCAGCCAGGCAGATACCCAGAACGGCGGCGACGTTGACGTCGTACTCGCTCTCAACGTTTGAGTTATGTCAAGGACATCCAGAAATTGCGTGTCAGCCTATATGCTGGCGGCGTACCCGTCGTCAGCGGTTCTTCAACATCAGGAGTTGACTATGGCTAGAAGCATTGCTGTCGGTCTTATTATTCTCGCTGTCTCTACATCTGCGGCCTTGGCCGGTCATCGCACTCATCATCATGCAAGAGCCGCTGCGGTTCCGCAGGTCGGGTCGAGCGATAGTGATCGCGACGAATATGGGAATATGCGGGTTAATCCCGGAACTCCGGGCGTCAGTGGCAGCAGCGCTGCCCTACATGCAAAAACTCACCGCGATTCCCGCTACAACCCCAAGAGTGACTACAACGCAAACGGGACCATGCGGGTTGATACCGGAACTCCTGGCGTGAGCGGCAGCAATGCTGACCTACATGCCAAAACTCACCGTGATAGCGGCTACAACCCCAAGAGTGACTACAACGCAGATGGGACCATCCGGGTGCATTAGTCGTTTTCAGCTTGCGACCACGTGATCGGCCCGGAGTTGAACAGCGCTCCGGGCCTTCACGTCCACAATAGAAGCTGCTCGGGGCGAAGGCGTTTTGCCCTTCGCCCGCGAGTTCGGATTACGATATTACGGTGGATATTACGGTGACAGTCCACAAAACTTATCCTGCCCTCTCCGCGTCGGCGCTTTCGGTCCGCGCTTCGCAGGTTTGGGCACGCGCTCGGTCAGCTTCTCCATCCGGGCGAGGAAGCGTTTTGAGCGATCTCACGACATAAGAACGGCCGGCCGCAGCAAAATCGCTCGCGCGTAACAACTCATTTCGCGAGCTATTTCAAAGCGGAGCGGCAGGCCTCCTAAAACGACGAAATTTTCCTATTTCTTTTTTACAGAAATCGTGTATGACTCTCCCCATCCTACCCCGCCGAGAGGGGCGTACGCGCGGTCGTCACGATACGTGGGGTGGGGATGCGGTGGCCGTGTCGGGTCGCAGCGTGACCTCGCGTCATGCCGACGAACGATTGCGATGCGGACGTGAAATCGTGTGGGCCTGGCCTCCCGGTGCTGAGGCCAAGTCGGCGACGACGCCTCCGCGCGTCGCGTCGACGACGGGGACAAGACAGCCGATCCCCGGGGCGAGCACGTATAAGCGTTAAGACCGCCGCGCAGGGAATGCCGGATGTTCGGCTGCACCTGTGGTACCTGCCGCCTGCATTTTTTTCGCAGGCGGGCCATGGGTGAGGCCTTCACCCGGCATTCCCTGCGCCCTCTCGATTGGTTTGGAGGGCGTGTCGATCGCATCACTCGGGCGGAGAACGCCGCGGGATCGCGAGGTCGTGTCTGCTGTGGGGCCTCATGGTTCGAGACGGCGCTGCGCGCCTCCTCACCATGAGGGTTGAGATTCGAACCGGCATGCACATGGACCGTGAGCAGCCTGCTTATGGAAGGGGGCGAGAGTGCCGGCTTCGATCTGCACGGTTGATGTCGAGGGAGCGACTTGCGCCCCTCACCCTGAGGAGCCCGCCGCTAGGCGGGCGTCTCGAAGGGCGAGGCCCGTACGGTGGCCTCATGGTTCGAGACGGCGCTCGCGCGCCTCCTCACCATGAGGGTCTCCAGCGTTCGCAAGCCGCGAGTGCGAACAGGCATCAGATGACGCAGCTCCGCTCGACAGCGCCCGCCTCAAAACCGCGGCAAGTCCGGAAACGCCAGCTTGCCGCCATGCACATGCATCCGTCCCAGCTCGGCGCAGCGATGCAGGGTCGGAAACACTTTTCCCGGGTTGAGCAGGCCCTGGCTGTCGAACGCGCACTTCACGCGCTGCTGCTGGTTGAGGTCGATCTCGGAAAACATCTCCGGCATCAGGTCGCGCTTCTCGATGCCGACGCCGTGCTCGCCGGTCAGGACGCCGCCGAGCTCGACGCAGCAGCGCAGGATGTCGGCGCCGAAGGCCTCGGCGCGCTCCATCTCGCCGGGCTTGTTGGCGTCGTACAGGATCAGCGGATGCAGGTTTCCGTCGCCGGCGTGGAAGACGTTGGCGCAGCCGAGCTGGTATTTTTCCGACAGCTCGCGGATGCGCGCCAGGGCCTTGGGCAGCGCGCCGCGCGGGATGGTGCCGTCCATGCAGAGGTAGTCCGGCGAGATGCGGCCGACGGCGGGGAAAGCCGCCTTGCGGCCGGCCCAGAACAGATTGCGCTCGGCCTCGGAGGTCGAGATGCGGCAGGTGGTCGAGCCGCAGCCGTTGGCGATGCTCTCGACGCGGCCGATCAGCTCGTCGACCTCGACGCCGGGGCCGTCGAGCTCGATGATCAGCAGCGCCTCGACGTCGAGCGGATAGCCCGCATGGACGAAGGCCTCGGCGGCGTGGATCGCCGGCTTGTCCATCATCTCCATGCCGCCGGGGATGATGCCGGCGCCGATGATGCGGGCGACGCATTCCCCGGCCGCCTCCACTTCGGCGAACCCGACCATCAGGGCGCGGGCCGTCTCCGGCTTCTGCAGGATGCGCACGGTGACCTCGGTGACCACGCCGAGCAGGCCCTCCGAGCCGGTGATCAGGCCCATCAGGTCATAGCCGGCGTTCTCGGCGCACTTGCCGCCGATGCGCAGGACCTCGCCGGTCATCAGCACGAGCTCGCAGCCGAGCACGTTGTTGGTGGTCATGCCGTATTTCAGGCAGTGCACGCCGCCGGAATTCTCCGCGACGTTGCCGCCGATCGAGCAGGCGATCTGCGACGACGGGTCGGGCGCGTAATAGAAGCCGGCATGCGCCACCGCCTGGCTGATGGCGAGATTGGTGACGCCGGGCTCGGTGACGACGACGCGGTTGTCGAAATCGATCTCGCGGATGCGCTTGAACTTGCCGAGGCCGAGCAGCACGCCGTCGGCCAGCGGCAGCGCGCCGCCGGACAGCGACGTTCCCGAGCCGCGCGGAACCACCTTGATGCCCTGCTCGTGGCAATATTTCAGCACCCGCGACACCTGCGCGGTGGTCTCCGGCAGCACCACGACCATCGGCGGCTGGCGGTAGGCCATCAAGCCATCGGACTCGTAGGGCAGCATCTCGGCGGCGCTGTCGATGACGCCTTCGCCCGGCACGATTGCTCGCAGTGCAGCAACGATCTCGCCACGGCGCGCCAGCACCGCTTGATCTGCCTCCGGCATCATGATCGCCATCGCGTTCCTCCGGCCTCGATTTTGCCCCGGCCTATCAATCACAACGGAAACCGTTTGGATAGGCAGCGGATCCGCATCGACGTTTGCGGCAGAGCAACAAGCTCAGCCATTATGCTGATTTGCCTCAGCGCATCCCCGCTTGTGCCTCGCCTGAGGCCATGCCACAACCTGCGCGCAAACCCGTCTCGTAACCCACAGAGCCTGATCCATGAAGAAAATGACTTTGAGCGCGCTCGTCATCCTCGCCTCGTCGTCGCTGGCGTCTGCCGCGCTGGCGCAGGATGCGGCCGCCGGCAAGACGTCCTTCAACAAGTGCCTGCCCTGCCATTCGATCGGCGAGGGTGCGAAGAACAAGGTCGGCCCGGAACTCAACGGCCTCGACGGCCGCAAGTCGGGCAGCGCGCCGGACTACAACTATTCGGAAGCCAACAAGAATTCGGGCATTACCTGGAACGAGGCGGTCTTCAAGGAATACATCAAGGATCCGAAGGCCAAGATTCCCGGCACCAAGATGACCTTCGCCGGCATCAAGAACGAGACCGAGATCAACAACCTCTGGGCCTATGTGTCGTCGTTCGACAAGGACGGCAAGCAGAAGCAGTAAGCGGCCGCCGGCCGACCCGTCAGCTCGCCTGCAAAGCCCCGGCCGACCGCCGGGGCTTTTTTGCATCACGGCGCCACGGCATCGGCCGTGGCGACGGCCGCGACGATGCGGTCGACCTCGCCGGCCACCAGTTCCGGCACCGCGTTCTGGACCATGTGCCCGAGCTCGGGCAGCACGATCAGCCGGCTGTGCGGCACGACCTGGGCGAGCGGGCGGGCATGGATATCGGTATAGACCGTCCGGTCGGCCTCGCCCGCCACGATCGTGACCGGAACCTTGATCTCGGCATAGCGCGGCGCCTGCTCGATCACGGCCTGCTTCAGGGTGACGAGATCGCGCGCATTGGCGATGAACTCGCGCGGGCGCAGCAGCAGCGGCGTCGCGGTCCGGTCGACGAAATCGTCCGGCATGGCCTGCGGCGCGAACACGCCGCGGGCGCCGGGCGCCATCAGCACGAGGCCGAGCGGCAGCGTGATCGTATGCGCCAGCAACGGCCCGACCACCGGCGTGGTGACGGCCTCGTTGTAGCGCCCGACCCCGCCCCGCCAGGGATACGCGACCGGCGCCAGCATCACGAGGCCCGCGACCCGGTCGGGGAAATCGAGCGCCATGCGCAGGCCGAGCGCGCCGCTCCAGGAATGCACCACCAGGACGACCTGGCCGACCCCGAGCCGCGCCAGCGCCTCATCCAGCATGCGGGCCTGAGCGGCGGGCGTGGAATCCTCGGGCCTGAGACGCGGGCTCCAGCCGTGGCCGGGACGGTCGACCAGCAGCACCCGGTGGCGCTGCGCGAGCAGGTCGCCGAGCGGCCTGCGCATCGCCTCGAGGTTCGAGCTGGCGCCGTGGAGCAGCAACAGTGGCGGCTTTTCGCTGTCGCGGGGCCCGATATCCACAAGATTGATCGTCGCACCCTCGACATTGATGGCCTGCCCTTGCGCCGGGTAACGGCGCTCGAGCACCGCCACGCCGGCGCGCGTGAGCATCGCCAGGAGCGCCAAAGTGCCCACCAAGAACATTGAAATCATTGATAGTTTTCTGCCTGTCACAGTGACAGTTACGGTGCAGATCCGCGGGAGTTGCAGATCCAGCCGCGTTGTCTCGTCGTTTCGTCCGGGAATCCTGTCATCACCGCGTCGTCGGCCATTTTATAACCATGGTCGGGACTTTTCCTCGCAATCGGCTGATGGCCGTGAATTACTTCCGGTCGGGTCATTGCTTGGTTTGAGCACGATGACCGGCCCTGAGTTTAGTTTGGTGTTTTGGGAGGGGGTTACCGATGAGTGTTCGTTCAAGCGAGACGGCTATCGACGAGATCGTCGCGAGCTGCAATGGCGATCTCCGTGGCGCGCTGAAGGCGCTGCTGCTGGTCAACGAGCACCTCGAGGCCGAGATCGCGCAGCTTTATGCCGCGGCCGCCCAGTACGGCCTGCCGGACCGCCGCAGCACCGCGTTCCACTGAGCGATCCGACCGGGCGACGATCAGTCCTCGGCTGTGATGTCCTTGTTCGGGCAGGCGTTGATCGTGGAGCGCGCGAGCTTTGCGTCGTCCAGCGACTTAAAGGGGCCGGACGCGAACCAGATGTCGCCCATGGTGGGGGTGACGACCGGATTGCTGGTCACGATCTCGCAGCGATTGGTGGCGCGGTTGCCGACCACCCAGAACATGTCTTCGGCCCACGCGGCCGTGGCCGCCGTCATCACCAGCGCTGCCGCCAGCACCGCACGCGTCATTGCGCCTCTCCTGCCGACAAATCTCGATCAAGCGGCACGTGGGGTTGCGCGGTCCCGCCAGCAAGAGCGGCGATCAGCACATGGTTAACGGCAGGTCCGGCGTCAGATGTCGCGGCCTTCGACCTTTTCGGTCAGCGTCTTGACCAGCTCCGGCACCTTGTCCAGATGCGGATTGACCTCGAGCGCCCTGCGGAACGCGTCCAGCGCCCGCTTTTCCTCGCCGAGATCCTGCATGATCATGCCGAGACCCGCGAGCGCGCCGAAGTGCCGCGGCTCGCGCAGCAGAACCTGCTGGATGTCGGCGAGCGAGCGGCCGTAATCGTTCTGGAGGTAGTAGATCGTGGCGCGGCGGTTCCAGGCCTCGACATAATCGGGCCGGAGCTTGATGACCGAATCGAGCAGCTTGAGCGCGACGTCGTTCTGCTTCGCGTCCATCGCGGCTTTGGACCGCGCCATCAGCAGGGCAACGGTATCGCTGGGGGTCTGCAGCCAGATCGCCCAGATCCGCGCCTCGACGTGCTTGGCGCTGATCTCGTCCGGTGCGGCCTTCAGCGCGCCGAACAGGAAATCGAGGCCCTTGGTCTTGTCGGCCCCGACCTTGGGCAGCTTGGCGGGCGCCTCGGGCGGCTTCGGCTTGGGCGCCGCACGCGGCTCGCCCTGCGCCTGCGCAAGGTGCGGTATGGAAATGACGACGGCGGCGAGCAGGACCGCCCGGAAAGTTCGCTTTGCCATGCGCCGAGTGTAGACGCAGTCAGCGCGTCCTGCAAAGCAGCACACGCGTCAAACGCCTGTGAGCGGAGGACTGGCGACGGCGGCCGGATCAGCCTCGTTCGATCAACCCTGGCGGGCCTTGAAGCGGCGCTGGACCTTGTTGATCACGTAGACGCGGCCCTTGCGGCGGACCAGACGGTTGGCGCGGTGGCGGCCACGCAGCGACTTCAGCGAGTTACGGACCTTCATGGGACATCCTGATACGTTGAA
This sequence comes from Bradyrhizobium sp. HKCCYLRH2047, assembly GCF_051168175.1. Lineage (NCBI taxonomy): Bacteria > Pseudomonadati > Pseudomonadota > Alphaproteobacteria > Hyphomicrobiales > Nitrobacteraceae > Bradyrhizobium > Bradyrhizobium sp. HKCCYLRH2047. The sequence continues at coordinate 14,568 of NZ_JBNPUM010000008.1, read as the reverse complement.
AGGCCGTGTTGGACAGGCCGGAAGTGGCAAATAGAAAGGGAGTTCCGCAAGCGACCAAGCCGCCCGGATTGGCCGGTTTCTAACCACCGGCCCGCCGGATGTCAATCATGGCGGGGCCGGGCTTCAACAGAACCTGCCGGCCAGCGGCCCACCAATCCAACTTGGCGATTGCCAAATTTGTTATATCCTATAATCAATTTTCCAAAGCCAAGAACCAACCGCCGGGAACGCCCATGCCCAAGCTCGCTCTGCCCAAGATCGACGACGTCGTCGCCATCGACATCCATACCCATGCCGAGGAGCCCTGCGGCATGCATGCGGATGACGGCTACGACGATTTCCAGGCCCAGATGGCCGACTACTTCAAGTCGCCGCACAAGCATCCGCCGACGGTGCCGGAGACCGCCGCCTATTATCGCTCGAAGAACATCGCCGCGGTGATCTTCCCGGTCGACGCCGAGCGCGAGACCGGCTTCCGGCGCTACAACAATTACGAGATGCTCGAGGTCGCCTCCGACCATCTCGATGTGCTGATCCCGTTCGTCAGCATCGATCCGCACAAGGGCAAGCTCGGCGTGCGCGAGGCGCGCAAGCTGATCGAGGAGTACGGCGTCCGCGGCTTCAAGTTCCACCCGACCATGCAGGGCTTCTACGCCAACGACCGGCTCGCCTATCCGCTCTACGAGGCGATCAATGACGGCGGTGCGATCGCGCTGTTCCACACCGGCCAGACCGGCGTCGGCTCGGGCATGCCGGGCGGCATGGGGATGCGGCTGAAGTACTCGAACCCGATGTACATGGACGACGTCGCGGCCGACTTCCCCGACCTCAAGATCATCCTCGCCCACCCCTCCTTCCCCTGGCAGGAGGAGGCGCTGTCGGTCGCGACCCACAAGCCGAACGTCTATATCGATCTCTCGGGCTGGTCGCCGAAATACTTCCCGCCGATCCTCGTCCGCTACATCAACTCGATCCTGCAGGACAAGATGCTGTTCGGCTCGGACTGGCCGGTGATCACCCCTGACCGTTGGCTCGCCGATTTCGCCAAGCTCGACATCCGCGACGAGATCCGGCCGAAGGTGTTGAAGGCCAACGCGCGCAGGCTGCTGGGGATCTGACATCGTCCGGTCCGCAAGGATCGTGCTAGTCTACGCAGGCGCGGTGACCCATTAGTCATTGCGCCTGTTCAAGGTGGTCAGGTGAGCGCCATGCCGTTCAAAGCCATCGTCTTCGACGCCTATGGCACGCTGTACGATATCCAGTCAGTGGCGGCGGTCACCGAGCAGGCCTTTCCCGGCCACGGCGACATCATCACCCAGATCTGGCGCATCAAGCAGCTCGAATACACCTGGCTGCGCTCGCTGATGCAGCGCTACGAGGATTTTTCGGTCGTCACCCGCGAGTCGCTGCTCTATGCGCTGCGCGTTCTCGGCCTGCAGGCCGATGCGATCACACGCGATCGCATCATCGCCAAATATCTCGATCTCGATCCCTACCCTGATGCACGCGCCGCGCTCGCCGCGATGAAGGACCGCCGGCTCGCGATCCTCTCCAACGGCAGCCCCGCGATGCTCGACGGCCTGGTGAAGGCCAGCGGCTTCGATGCTATGCTCGATGCGGTCATCAGCGTCGATGCCCACAAGATCTTCAAGCCGAGTCCCGAAGCGTATACGCTGATCGCGGAGACACTTGGACTTGCACCCGCCGAGGTGCTGTTCGTGTCCTCCAATCCCTGGGACGTCTGCGGCGCCAAGGCCTTCGGCCTCAACGTCGCCTGGATCGAGCGCGTCACTCCCGAAGCCATGGCGGCCGCCTGCATCAAGACCGATCTCGTGTCCCCGCTCACGATGTTCAAGGCGCTGCGCACCCAGATGGACGAGTTGGGTTTTGCGCCCGATTATCGTATTGCTTCGCTCTCCGAATTGCCTGAGATCGTCAATACGCATGAGCCTTGAATCCGTCCGCGCCTTCTTCGCTGAAAAAGCCCCCGACATCGACGTCCTCGTCTCCAGCCAGAGCTCCGCAACCGTGGCGCTCGCGGCGGAAGCCTATGGCGTGGAGCCGGCCCGCATCGCCAAGACGCTGTCGTTGCGCGTCGGCGAACGCGTCATCCTGATCGTCGCTGCCGGGAACGCCCGCATGGACAACAAGAAGGTCAAGGCTCAGTTCGGCGGCAAGCCGAAGATGCTGGGTCTCGACGAGGTCGCCGACATCACGGGGCACGAGGTCGGCGGCGTCTGCCCGTTCGGGCTGAAGTCGCCGCTGCCGGTGTATTGCGATCTGTCGCTGAAGGCCTTCGACATCGTCGTGCCCGCGGCGGGCTCGACCCACAGCGCGGTGAAGATCACGCCGGATCGCATGGCCGAGTTGACAGAAGCGGCATGGGTCGACGTCTGCGAGGTGCAGTCCTGATCGGCTGAGATCGGCGGGCGCGCTCATCGCTTCTTCGCCTTCGCGAGCTCCTTCACCAGAAACTCCGTCAGCACTTCGACCCGCGCGGGGCGCGGGCCGCCGGGCGGCATCACCAGGTGCATCGCGCCTTCCGGCTGGCTCCAGCCCTTCAGCACCACCTCGACCTCGCCCGACGCGATCGCGTCGCCCACGATGAAATCCGGCAGGTCTGCGATGCCGAGCCCGGCGCGCACCGCCGGCAACAGCGCCTCGCCATTGTTGACGCGCAGCTGTCCCGCCGGCCGCACGCTGGCCTGCTCGCCGGCCGCATTGGTGTAGTGCCAAACGCCGGCCGTGGAGAGATAGGCGTAGCCGAAGCATTTGTGCTCGGCGAGATGCATCGGGTGCGTCGGCCGGCCGTGGCGTTTCAGATAGGACGGCGCCGCCACCGTGTAGCGCGGCATGGCGCAGAGCCGGCGCGCGAGCAGCGAGGAGTCCGGCAGCCGCGCGATGCGCAGTGCGAGATCGAAACCTTCGCCGATCAAATCGACGGTGGCGTCGCTCATGTGGAGGTCGATCGAGACCTCCGGATATTGCTCCAGGAACGCCGGCAGCAGCGGCGCGATCTTCTTGACGCCGAACGTCATCGGCACCGCGAAGCGCACCAGGCCGCGCGGCGTCAGCGACTGCGCGAGCGCCTCGGTCTCCGCCGCCTCGCCATCGGCGAGCAGCTGCGCGGCGCGCTCGGACAGCCGCTGACCGGCATCCGTCAGCGCCAGGCGCCGCGAGGTGCGGTTGAACAGCCGCGTGCCTAGACGCTCCTCCAGCCGGCTCACCGCCTTGGAGACGGAGGCCTTGGAGAGGCTCAGCTCCTGCGCGGCGCCGGCGAAGGAGCGCAGCTCGACGACCTTGGCGAAGATCGCCATCGCCTCGAAATCCGGAAGTCGCGCCATTCCTTCAAATCTCTCTTTTGGAAACAATAGGTTTCAATAGTTTCTATTTCTATACTCCGATCGCCGCCTTATTCCAATGCCCAACGGCACGGCGGCACCGGCCGACCGTTGCAACCACAGGAGCAGACCCATGATCGAACTGAAGCCCTTTGCGGCGCTGGGCGGCGCCGACCACGGCTGGCTCAAGGCCAAGCACCATTTCTCGTTCGCGAGCTACTACGACCCCAGCAACATGGGCCACGGCGCCCTGCGCGTCTGGAACGATGACGAGATCGCACCGAACACCGGCTTCCCCGCGCATCCCCATCGCAACATGGAGATCATCACCTATGTCCGCGAGGGCGCGATCACCCATCAGGACAGCCTCGGCAACAAGGGCCGCACCGAGGCCGGCGACGTCCAGGTGATGAGTGCGGGCAGCGGCATCCGCCACTCCGAGTACAATCTCGAGCCGACCACGACCCGGATCTTCCAGATCTGGATCGAGCCGACCACCGACGGCGGCCAGCCGACCTGGGGCGCCAAGCCGTTCCCGAAGTCCGATCGCTCCGGCAAGCTGGTGACGCTCGCGAGCGGCTTCGCAGATGACGGCGACGCGTTGCCGATCCGCGCCAAGGCACGCGTACTCGGCACCACGCTGAAGGCCGGCGAGACCGCCGAGTACGATGCCGACAAGGCCCGGCACATCTATCTCGTGCCTGCCGCCGGAAGCGTCGAAGTGAACGGCGTCCGCGTCAACGCTCGTGACGGCGCCGCCATCCGCGACGAGGCCACGCTGAAGATCACGGCGCTCGAAGATTCCGAACTGGTGCTGGTCGACGCCGCTTAAGTCTGTTTCGCGATCCCGGTCGGCTCTCCGGCCGGGACGCCCTCCCCGATCACTCGCATTCCCACGGAGACTTCCATGACCAAGGTTCTCGTTCTCTACTATTCCGCCTACGGCCACATCGAAGCGATGGCCAATGCCGTCGCCGAAGGCGCCCGCGAAGCCGGCGCCACCGTCGACATCAAGCGCGTGCCGGAGCTCGTGCCCGCCGACGTCGCCAAGGCCTCGCACTACAAGCTCGACCAGGCCGCACCGATCGCCAAGGTCGAGGAGCTCGCCAACTATGACGCGATCATCGTCGGCACCGGCACCCGCTTTGGTCGCATGGCCTCGCAGATGGCCAACTTCCTCGACCAGGCCGGCGGCCTCTGGGCCAAGGGCGCGCTGAATGGCAAGGTCGGCGGCGCCTTCACCTCGACCGCGACCCAGCATGGCGGCCAGGAGGTCACGCTGTTCTCGATCATCACCAACCTCTTGCATTTCGGCATGACCATCGTCGGCCTCAACTACGGCTTCGCCGGCCAGATGAAGCTCGACGAGATCACCGGCGGCTCGCCCTATGGCGCGACCACCATCACTGGCGGCGACGGCAGCCGGCTGCCGAGCGAGAACGAGCTGGCGGGGGCGCGCTATCAAGGGCGCGTGATCGCCGAGACCGCAAAGAAGCTGCATGGCTGACGCGCCTGGGGCGGCACTTCCGTCACCGGAGCGCCGCCCCATCTCGTCGGAAGAAAGTGAGGGAGTCCGCAATGCCCGCCATGCTCGAACTGGTGACGCTGGCCAGGCTGGCCCGCCATCCTCTGCAGATGATGGCGCGCGATTGGTACTGCAAGGGCCTTTACCGCGCGAGCCGCGGTCAGCGCCGCTGCCCGGAATGCACCGCTATAGCGGCTTGATCTGCACCTTCTTGAACTTCACGACGCCCGAGCCGTATTGCAGGGCGATCGGCCCCGCAGCATGCTTGCTGTCGTCGACGTCGGCGGTCTTCTCGCCGTTGAGCATCACGGTCAGCCGCGTGCCCTTGGCGGTGATCTCGTAGGTGTTCCACTTGCCGCCGGCCTTCGGCATCGGATCGACCTTGGACACGTCGACGATGGCGCCGGTGCCGTATTTCGGATCGGGCCGCTTGTCGAAGATGTTGACCTCGTAGCAGATGTTGGAGTCGATCTTCGCCGACTGGTCGCAACGGATGAAGATGCCGCTGTTGGCGGCGTCGTCGACCCAGAACTCGGCCTTGATCTGGAAATCCTTGTAGCTGGCCTTGGTGACCAGATAGGACGGATCCTTGCCGTCGAGCTTGTCGGCCATCAGCACGCCGTCCTTCGCCTCCCAATTGGCCTTGCCGACCTCGGCGAATTCGACCTTCTTGTCACCGTCGACCAGGGTCACCCAGCCGTCATCGGCGAATGCCGTCCCCCAGCTCGCGCCCGCAATCAACAGTCCGGCCGCAAGCCCGCACAAGCGATACCGCATCGAAACGCCTCCCCGTTTTTGTTTGGTTCGCCGCCACGATAGCAAAGCGCCGGACGAAGCAAACGGGTTTCGATGCTGCATCTGCTCTCTCGTCGAACTACACCGCCGTGGCGCGCGCAAAATCGACATAGATCTCGCGCAGCCGCGCCGCGACCGGGCCCGGCTTGCCGTCGCCGACCGGCTTGCCGTCGATCGTGACCACCGGCTGCACGAACGAGCTCGCGCTGGTGATGAAGGCCTCCTTCGCCGCGAGCGCCTCCTCCACGGTGAACAGCCGCTCCTCGACCTTGAGCTGACGCTCCTCGGCGAGCTTCACCACCGCCTTGCGGGTGCAGCCCGGCAGGATCGCGTTGGAGTTCGGCCTGGTGACGATGACGTCGTCCTTGGTCAGGATGAAGGCGGAGGACGAGCCGCCCTCGGTCACGTGACCATCCTCGACCATCCAGGCCTCTCCAGCGCCGGCGGCCGCAGCCGCCTGCTTCGCCAGCACCTGCGCCAGCAGCGCGACGCTCTTGATGTCGCGCCGCGCCCAGCGGATGTCGGGCACGGTGATGACGCCGATGCCCGCCGTCGCCGAGGGTGCATCGACGATGTTCTTGGCGGTCACGAACATCACCAGCGTCGGCTTGACGTCGCCTTTCGGAAACGGGAAGTCGCGGCCCTTGTCAGCGCCCCGCGTGACCTGCAGATAGACCATGCCCTGGTCGAGCCGGTTGCGCGCGACCAGCTCCTTCTGCAGCGCCTCGATTCGCGCCAGGCTCTCCGGCAGCGCCAGCCCGATCTCGCCGACCGAGCGCTCCAGCCGGGCGAGGTGCGAGGCGCTGTCGACCAGCTTGCCGTCGAGCACCGCCGCCACCTCATAGATGCCGTCGGCGAACAGGAAGCCGCGATCGAGCACCGAGACCTTGGCCTCGGACAGGGGCACGAAGGCGCCGTTGACGTAAGCGATGGGGTCCAAGGCGGTATCTCCTTTCTCATCAGCGCACGCATAGTCCTTAGCATGCGCCGATCGTTTCTCTCGCCGTCATTCCGGGGCGATGCGCAGCATCGAGCCCGGAATGACGGGTCTAACTAGTGCGACAAAATCTTCGACAAGAACTGCTGCGCGCGCTCGCTGCGGGGCTGGCCGAAGAACTCATCCTTCTTGGCGTCCTCGACGATCTCGCCGCGGTCCATGAAGATGACGCGGTGGGCGACCTTCCTGGCAAACCCCATCTCGTGGGTCACGACCATCATGGTCATGCCCTCGCGGGCGAGATCGACCATGACGTCGAGCACCTCGCTGATCATCTCCGGATCGAGCGCCGAGGTCGGCTCGTCGAACAGCATAGCGATCGGGTCCATGGCGAGCGCACGCGCGATCGCGACACGTTGCTGCTGGCCGCCCGAGAGCTGCGCCGGAAATTTCTGCGCCTGCTCCTTCAGCCCGACGCGCTCCAGCAGCTTCATGCCCTTGGCGGTCGCTTCCTCGTGGCCGCGCCCCAGCACCTTCTGCTGGGCGAGGCAGAGATTTTCGATGATCTTCAGATGCGGAAACAGCTCGAAATGCTGGAACACCATGCCGACGCGCGAGCGCAGCTTCGGCAGGTTGGTCTTGGGATCATTGACCTTGAGACCATCGATCGTGATCGTGCCGTCCTGGAACGGCTCCAGCGCGTTGACGCATTTGATGAGGGTCGACTTGCCGGAGCCGGAGGGACCGCAGACCACCACCACCTCGCCCTTGGCGACCGATGTCGTGCAGTCCTTCAGCACCTGGAAGCTCGGGCTGTACCATTTGTTGACGTGGCTGATTTCGATCATGGGAGCCGACTACCTGATGATGGCGATGCGCGACTGCAGGCGGCGGACGCCGTAGGACGCGATGCAGGAGATGGTGAAGTAGATCAGGGCCGCGAACAGATACATCTCGACCAGCCGGCCGTCGCGCTGCGCGACCTTGGAGGCGGCGCCGAGGAAGTCCGGGATCGAGAGCACGTAGACCAGCGAAGTGTCCTGGAACAGCACGATGGTCTGGGTCAGCAGCACCGGCAGCATGTTGCGGAACGCCTGCGGCAGCACGACGTAGCGCATGGTCTGCGCATAGGTCAGTCCGAGCGCCGAGGCCGCGGCCGGCTGACCGCGCGAGATCGACTGGATGCCGGCGCGCATGATCTCGGAGAAATACGCCGCCTCGAACATGATGAAGGTGATCAGCGAGGAGGCGAAGGCGCCGACCTTGATCGGCCGCGACGATCCGGTGATCCACTGCCCGATATAGGGGACCAGGAAGTAGAACCAGAAGATCACCAGCACCAGCGGCAGCGAGCGCATGAAGTCGACATAGAGCCCGGCGATCCAGCCCATCACGCGATAGCCGGACAGCCGCATCAGCGCGATCATGGTGCCGAAGACGAGACCGCCAAAAGCCGACAGCGCGGTCAGCGTCAAGGTGAAGGTCATGCCGTCGATGAACAGGTAGCTCAGCGAGCGGCGGATGACGTCGAAATCGAAATTGGCCAGCATCTCATTTGCCCGTGATGTAGCCAGGGATCGCCACCGCGCGCTCCAGCAGGCGCATGCCGATCACGACGATGACGTTGATGACGAGATACATCAGCGTTGCGGCGCTGAACGCCTCGAACACCTGGAAGGAGAATTCCTGCATCTCGCGGGCGGCGCCCGTCAGCTCGATCAGACCGATCGTGATCGCCACGGCGCTGTTCTTGACCGTGTTGAGAAATTCGGACGTCAGCGGCGGCAGGATGATGCGGAAGGCCATCGGCAGCAGCACGTAGCGATAGGCCTGCAAGGTGGTGAGGCCGAGCGCGGTCGCCGCCATCATCTGGCCGCGCGGCAGCGAGCCGATGCCGGCCGCGAGCTGCACCGCGACGCGCGCCGACATGAACAGCCCGATGCCGACCGCGGCCGTATAGAACGGCGCATTCGGCATCTGTTTCAGCCACAGGCCGGCGGTTCGCGGCAGCAACTCGGGCAGCACGAAGAACCACAGGAACAGCTGCACCAGCAGCGGCATGTTGCGGAAGAACTCGACATAGACGAAGCCGATCCAGGTCGCCAATTTCGAGGGCAGACTGCGCAGGATGCCAACGATCGTGCCGCAGATCAGCGCGATCACCCAGGCCGACAGCGAGGTCACGATGGTGACCTTCAGCCCCGACAGCAGCATGTCGAAATAGGTGCCGGCCCCGGTCGGGTTCGGCTCCAGGAAGATGTGCCAGTTCCAGGTGTAGTTCACGGGGGTGTCCTGAAGTGATAGCTCGCGGTCGGTTTACGCAATGTCGCCACGAGCGACACTGCGCTCCCCTTCCCCCGCGCGAAGCGGGGAGGGGTCGGGGTGGGGGTCTCAGCAAAGACTGCCCCTGCGGGCCCCCCTCCCCAACCCTCCCCCACAAGGGGGGAGGGAGCGCACCGGCGTCGCGGCACGAGCTTAATGCGACTTCACCTTACGGCTTGTACGAATCCGGATCCGGCGAGTCCGACGGCTTGGCGAACTCGGCCTTCAGCTCAGCGGAGATCGGGGTGTTCAGGTTCAGGCCCTTCGGCGGGATCTTCTGCATGAACCACTTGTCATACAGCTTGGCGCCCTCGCCGCTGGTGTAGATCTTGGCGGTCGCGGCATCGACGACCTTCTTGAACTGCGGATCGTCCTTGCGGAGCATGATGCCGTAGGGCTCCGGCTTGGAGAACGCATCCTTGGAGATGACGTAGGCGGCCGGATCCTTGGAGCTAGCGACGAGGCTCGACAGCAGGATGTCGTCCATCACGAAAGCCACGGCGCGATCGGTCTCGACCATCAGGAAGGCTTCGGCGTGATCCTTGGCCGGGATGATGTTGATCCCAAGATTGCGTGCGGCATTGGCTTCGGTGAGCTGCTTGATGTTGGTGGTGCCGGCAGTCGACACGACCGTCTTGCCCTTCAGATCATCAATCTTGTTGATGTTGCTCGACTTCTTCGAGACGTAGCGGCTCGCCGTCAGGAAGTGGGTGTTGGTGAAGGAGATCTGCTTCTGGCGCTCGGCATTGTTGGTGGTGGAGCCGCATTCCAGATCGATGGTGCCGTTGGCGAGCAGCGGGATGCGGGTCGACGACGTCACCGGATTGAGCTTCACGTCGAGCTTGTCGAGCTTGAGCTCCTTCTTCACGGCATCGACGATGCCCATGCAGATGTCGATGGCAAAGCCGATCGGCTTCTGATTGTCGTCGAGATAGGAGAACGGGATCGAGGAGTCGCGCACGCCCAGCGTGATCGCACCGGTCTCCTTGATGTTCTTCAGGGTCCCCGTCAGGTCCTCGGCCTGCACTTGGCCGGCGCAGAGCGCGGCGGCGACAGCAAGACCGAATAGGCGAAGCTGCTTCATAACTGATCTCCTCAATCCGGCTGATCGCCGGATGCTTGCATAAACCACAGCGAACTCAAAATGGCCCCCGCCCCCGGACGATCTCCGGCCGGACGAGCACGGGCACCATAGACCGCCCCGCGGCGGGAAGTTCTCGGACGCTTGCGACAAATTGCCTGCGCTGTGCCCCTTTGGACAAGGCTTGCGGGCTGATCCCGCAGCGCCAAACGCCGTGATGGTAAACTACGAGGGCCGCGGCGGTCGGGCGACCCGACGAAAGTCTGACTCGGGCGTGCGGCCAGCTCATCAGCTCGCACCTCGAGTTCCAGTGCTCGCGAGCGGATCTCTTGGTGAGAGCCGAGCCTTCGCGGCGCCGGCGGTGCGCTCCCTCTCCCCGTTCTTCACGGGGAGAGGGTTGGGGTGAGGGGCAGACGCACGGCAAGTGTGCGTGGTGACACCTGTACCCCCTCACCCGGATTGCATCTTCGATGCAATCCGACCTCTCCCCGCAAGCGGGGAGAGGCGCTGACCGAGCCAGCCGTGCAACCTGTGCGCATCGGTACGAAACCTCGCTCACAGCGGCTTCCGCAATTCGCCAAGATCCCAGAACAGCCCGGCCATCAGGCCGAGCGCCTCCTCCGTGACATCCAGCAGAATGTGCTCATCCGGCGCGTGCTGCGAGCAGCCCGGATAGGAATGCGGCACCCACATGGTCGGCATCTTCAACACGTCGGCAAACACGTCATTGGGCAGCGAGCCGCCGAAGTTCGGCAGCACGGCGGGCGCCTTGCCGGTGCTCATCTTGATGGAATCCGCGGCCCATTTGATCCAGGGACTGTCGATGTCGGCGCGCGAGGCCATGAAGCCCTGCGTCATGCTGACCTCGATCATCGGGAAGCCATGCGCAACGAGGTGGTTCTTCACGTCCTCCACGATGCTGTCGACCTTGGTGCCGACGACGAAACGCAGCTGCAGCACGGCACGGGCGCGGCCCGGGATCGCATTCGCCGGCTTGTCGATATTGCCGGAGGAGATCGCCAGCACCTCGAGCGTATTCCAGGCATAGAGCCGCTCCGCCGGCGTCAGCCCGTCCTCGCCCCAATTGTCGGACAGCGCCGGCTCGTCGGCGGTCGGCTCGACCTTCACGTCGGCGAGGATGGCGCGGATGGCGTTGGTGAGGCGCGGCGGCTTCAGCGACTCCAGCTTGATGCGGCCCTGGCCGTCGACCAGCGTGGAAATGGCGTTGGCGAGAATGGTCGCGGGATTGGCGAGCACGCCGCCCCAGTTGCCGGAATGATTGCCGCCCTCGCGCAGGTTGACGTCGAGATGCAGCCGGATGCCGCCGCGGCAGCCGAGAAAGATGGTGGGGCGCGCGGTCGACAGCCGCGGGCCGTCCGAGCCGATGAAGACGTCGGCCTTCAAGGCGTCGCGATGCCGGTCGGCCACCTCTGCGAGATCGGGCGAGCCGATCTCCTCGCCCATCTCGATGATGAATTTGGCATTGAAGCCGAGCTTGCCGCCGCGGGCCTCGCGCACCGCGCGCAGCGCCGCCATGTTGATGCTGTGCTGGCCCTTGTTGTCGGCCGTGCCGCGGCCGTAGAGGCGGTTGCCGTCCGGCGTCACCGCCCAGGGATCGCGCCCGTCGCGCCATTCGCCGGCCATGCCGTCGACGGTGTCGCCGTGGCCATAGCTGAGCATCGTCGGGGCGCTGTCGCTCTCGTGGTAGGTCGCGATCAGGAACGGCGACTTGCCGCTCGGCGAGGGCACGATCTCGGAGAAAAAGCCGAGCGCGGCAAAGGACGGCGTCAGCTCGTTGGTCAGATACGCCGCGAGGTCGTCCTTGCGCTCGGGATTGAGGCTCTCGGTGCGATAGGCGACCCGGCGGCCGAGCTCGGCCAGGAAGTCACCGCTCGTCAGGCTCTGACGGGCACGGGCGATTGCATCAATCCTGGTCATGGCGCTTTTCCAGTCACAACGAAGGCGGCGTCATATCGGGATCGTGGGCGAAGCGAAAGAGGCTGGGTTTGAATTCAATTGGTCAGCGCATGCGTCTCGGATTATGGAACTGCCATGCCTGGGACTTGACGCGTCGGGCAGCATTGTCGCCGTCCCCGACTTACGCGCTCTCGTTCTCGCGGTGCGGTCGAGCACCCGAGCTATTGGCATGAACACCCTCACGAGACGGAGGGCGCGGGGAATGCCGGGTGAAGGCCTCACCCATGGCCCGCCTGCAGAAAGAAAAGCAGGCGGCAGTCACCACAGGTTCAGCCGAGCATCCGGCATTCCCCGCGCGACGGTTTTCACGCTTATAGCGCGCTCTCCCCGGTGTCCGGCTCGATAGCCACCGTCGTCTGCGGGATCATCACCCGCGGACTTGGCGCCAGCATCGGGGCGCCAGGACCACACGCCTTCACGTCCGCCAGATGCCGTTCGTCGGCGCGGGCTTCCCCACGCTGCGGCATGCCGACAGCCGTCGCATCCCCACCTCGCGTGTCGTGACGATCGCGATGCGCCCCTCCGTGTGAGGCGGGATTTCGGGAATAAAGCACATCTTCGGATATTCGTAAAGAATTTTCTCGCGGCTTCTCCGCCCGCCGCCTCCTTCGAGACGCCCGCCTGCGGCGGGCTCCTCAGGACGAGGACCGAGCTTGTGGCGAAATCCTAACCCTCATGGCTGGCGAGATCTCCACCCTCATGGTGAGGAGCGCCGCTTCCCCCGGATGGTCATGACCGAGCGAGCAGGTCGCCGCGGATGAGGTGCGGCGCGTCTCGAACCATCAGGCCAAGCTGTTCAATTCACCGCATTGCTCACCATCACCTCGATCAGCTTCGTGCCCGGCCGCCGGAAGGCCCCCGACAGCACCGACTTCAACTCACCGGGATCGCTGACGCGCAGTGACTCGCAGCCCAGCGATCTTGCCAGCCCGGCGAAGTCCACCGGCGGATCGACAAAGTCCATGCCGATATAGTTGTCGTCGCCGTGGAACGACAGCAGCCGCTGCTTGATGATGCGATAGCCGCCATTTTTGACGATGACGACGGAGAGCGGCAGCTTGTGGTGAGCCGCGGTCCACAGCGCCTGGATCGAATACATCGCACTGCCGTCGCCGGAGTAGCACACCACGGGACGGTCGGGATTGGCGAGGCTGACGCCGACCGAGGCCGGCAGGCCCCAGCCGATGCCACCCGACGCGAGGCCGTGATAGTTGTAGCGGTCGCGGTACGGCCACAGCGCCGTCATGTAGCGCGCGGACGTCAGCCCCTCGTCGACTAGGATGCCATGCTCCGGCATGGCCTGGGCCACCTGCAGCGCGAGATAGTCGGGATCGATCGGCGTTTTGTCGCGTGCCGTCTCGATCTGAGCGGTCAGCGTCCGGCGCCGCGCACTCCAGTTCTTCGACGACAGCTCCGCGATGCGCGCTTGCGCGGTAGCTTGCAGGGACGAACCGCCCACCTCGCGCAGCAGCGGCGTGAGCTGCAGGAGCGTCTCGCGGACGTCGGCTTTCAGCGCGATCTCGGCGCCGAAGTTCTTGCCCAGCTCCCAATCGACCAAGCCGATCTGCACGATCGGCAGTCCCTCCGGCAGCGGCTCGATCTCGCTGTGCACGGACATCCGCAACGGATCGGCGCCGAGCACGATCAGCAGATCATGCGGCGCCAGGAGATCGCGGACCTGCTTCTGCGCGCGCGACAGCGAGCCGATGTAGCAGGGATGCTCGGAGAGGAAATGCGCGCCATAGGGCGCGGACTGCTGATGCACGGGTGCGCCGATCGCGCTGGCGAACTCCGCGGCGGCCTGCAGCGCATCGCTCTTGACGATCTCGTCGCCGGTGATGATCACCGGCCGCTGCGCCTTGAGAATGCGCTGCGCCAGCCCCTGCAACGCGTCCGCGGTCGGCCGCACGCGCGCATCGACCCGCGTCGACCGGCCGAGCTCGATGCCGGCTTCGGCATTGAGGATATCACCGGGCAGCGAGATGAAGACGGGGCCCGTCGGAGGCGTGGTCGCGACCTTGGCGGCGCGCCTGACGATGCGCGGCAGGTCCTCCAGCCTCGTCACCTCGACCGCCCATTTCACCAGCGGCTCGGCCATCCGCACCAGCGGACCGTAGAGCAATGGCTCCATCAGGCCGTGGCCCTGCTCCTGCTGGCCGGCGGTGAGGATCATCGGCGTGCCGGTGAATTGCGCATTGTAGAGCGCGCCCATCGCGTTGCCGAGACCCGGAGCGACGTGGACGTTGCAGGCGACGAGACGTCCCGAGGCGCGGCTGAAGCCGTCGGCGATCGCCACCACCAGGCTCTCCTGCATCGCCATGACATAGGTGAGATCTGGATGATCCTTCAGCGCATGCATGACGGGCAGTTCGGTGGTGCCGGGATTGCCGAACAGATGCGTGATGCCCTCGTCCTTGAGCAGCGCGAGGAAGGCCGAACGTCCGGTGGTGCGGTTTTTCATGTTGCAGTTCCTCCGGCGACGCGGTGTTGTTTGTTGGTGCAAGCCCTCACCACGTCATGGCCGGGCTTGTCCCACGGCTGTCCGGTTCAGCTTCCGCATATTGCGAGGCTCAACTGTTGTGGGTTTTTG